>VXQP01000102.1 GCA_009838965.1 Chloroflexota bacterium
ACTGCGCGGCATGGCAGGGATGCTATTGTCCAACGACAGCCGCCGCCCTTGCAATAGGATGCAAAGGGCAGTTCCGGCCAATCGCCTCGTGTATGTGCCTGCGTCAACACGCAAGGTTCTTTCTACCAGCGTCCGGCGTGATGTGTCAATGCGCCAGTGTGCGCAAACAACCCTCACCCTCGCGCTGGCGCGCGTTTCCCTCTCCCCGGGGGCGAGGGGTGGGAATGGGGGGCGCTGATTGACACTCGGCGCCAGCGGTGCCTAGAATCGCTGCGTGCAAGCGACGACGCCGCGCTCGGAAACGGTGGCGAGCCACCTGCGGCGTAGTGTCCCCTCTTTCGTTGTCGACCCGACGCCTCACCCACGCGACCCTCACCCTCGCGCTGGCGCGCGTTGGGCTGCGCTGCGCTCGCCGGGGGGCCACCCTCACCCTCGCGCTGGCGCGCGTTTCCCTCTCCCAGGGGGCGAGGGGGGTTGGGCACCCCGCTCCACCCTGCCCCACTCCAGGCGAGGTTCCTGCCTCCGCAGGAACGACGGGGGCCGCGCCCCGCGTCGGGGATTCACCCCCATCCCAGCCTTCCCCCGTCGAGGGGGAAGGGACCACACCGTCCTCATCCCAGCCCCACCAGAGGCGAGGTTCCTGCCTCCGCAGGAACGACGGAGGTGGGGTGTCGCATGACGACGAAGTACATCTTCGTGACGGGGGGCGTGGTGAGCTCGATCGGGAAGGGGATCTGCGCGGCGGCGATCGGGCGGATCCTGAAGAGCCGGGGGCTGACCGTCGCGGTGCAGAAGCTCGACCCGTACCTGAACGTCGACCCGGGAACGATGTCGCCGTACCAGCACGGGGAGGTGTTCGTGACTCGCGACGGGTGCGAGACGGACCTCGACCTGGGGCACTACGAGCGTTTCATCGACATCGAGCTGACGCACAACTCGAACATCACGGCGGGGCAGGTGTACACGCAGCTGCTCGGGGAGGAGCGTCGCGGGGTCCACCTCGGGGGTACGATCCAGACGGTGCCGCACGTGACGAACGTCATCAAGGAGTTCATGCTTCGCGCGCAACACGAGGGGTCGCCGGACGTCGTGCTGGTCGAGGTCGGGGGTACGGTCGGCGACATCGAGGGTCAGCCGTTCCTCGAGGCGATCCGCCAGATGCGCATGGCGGTCGGGCGTCGCAATACGTTCTACGTCCACGTCACGCTTCTGCCGTACATCGGGGCGACGGGCGAGCTGAAGACGAAGCCGACGCAGCACTCCGTTAAAGAGCTTCGCGCGATAGGCATCCAGCCGGACGCCATCATCTGTCGCTCCGACCATCCGATCCCCCATTCAATTAAGGAAAAGATAGCGCTCTTCTGCGACGTGGCCCCCGACGCGGTCATCCCGATGGAGACGCTGTCCAACATCTACCAGGCCCCGCTCGTGCTCGAGCAGGAGGGCGTCGGCGAGATCCTCGTGCGCGAGCTGAACCTCGCCACTCCCAACGGCTCCGACCTCTCTCGCTGGGAGGCGATGACCGAACGCATGGCGAACCCGCACGGCCCGCTCCCGATCGCGGTCGTCGGCAAGTACGCCGACCTGCCGGACGCGTACCTGTCGGTCCGCGAGGCGCTGCGTCACGCGTCGCTCTTCCACGACCGCGACGTAAGCATCGACTGGGTGCGCTCCGAGGACATCGAGCGCGACGGTCCGGACGCGTGGCTCAGTCACACGCTGGGCATCGTCGTGCCGGGCGGCTTCGGCAGCCGGGGGGTCGAGGGGATGATCCAGGCGGTGCGCTACGCGCGCGAGCGTCAATTACCGTACCTCGGGCTGTGCCTCGGCATGCAGGTGATGGTCATCGAGCACGCACGGAACGTCCTCGGCCTCACGGGCGCGAACTCGACCGAGTTCGATCCGGAGACGCCGGACCCGGTGATCGACCTGATGCTCGACCAGCGCAGCGTCAACGACATGGGCGGGACGATGCGCCTCGGCAACTACCCGTGCGTGCTGGCGCACGGCTCGAGGGCCGCGAAAGCCTACGGCACGCCGGAGGTGAACGAGCGCCACCGGCACCGGTTCGAGTTCAACAACGCGTACCGGGAAACGCTCTACGAGGCGGGGATGCTCGCATCCGGCCTGTCGCCGGACGGCACGCTCGTCGAGATCGTGGAGCTGGAGAAGCACCCGTTCATGGTGGGGGTGCAGTTCCACCCGGAGTTCCGGTCGCGGCCGGAGCAGCCGCACCCGCTCTTCCGCGAGTTCGCCGCGGCGGCGACGCACGTTATGCGCGAGGGCGCGCAGCCGGAACTGCCGATGGGCAACGGGGCGTAAGCACCCACCAGAAGCCGGAGTAGGTGAAGTTGTGCTCGGGGGCTATGTAGAGCTCGTCGATCCAGCCGCGCACGGCGAAGCGGATGACGGCGATGACGCCGAGCGCGCCGAACGCGATGCGGAACGCTGCCGCGGACGCGCCCGTTCACCGGACGCGAACCGACCACTGCGGCACGGTCCAGCAGGCGCGTCATGGACAGCGCGCCGGGCGCTTTGGCGAGCCAGGCGGGGGAAAGCATCATGACGAGAGTCTATGTCACGCCTAGGACAGGGAGAGGCAGGATGCGAGGTTGCGCGCTGAAGCGCGGGCTAAAGCGCGGGAATGGCGTGCTAATGCGGCGCACAGGGGTTGAACTCTGTCGCGTGCGCGGGATAAACTGGGAGAGTCAACGCATCGTTCGGATGCATCCTGCTTCGCGCCAGTCCCTCGGAACCCGCCAGGCAGTACAAACCCCATCTACGGCCCATACACCACTACACCAGTATGCATATCCCTGTGGCGCAAGCGCGCGAAGTGCGCGCACGCGCATCGCATAGCATCGGAGAAGT
The DNA here is from genome assembly GCA_009838965.1 of Chloroflexota bacterium. GTDB lineage: Bacteria > Chloroflexota > Dehalococcoidia > Lucifugimonadales > Australimonadaceae > Bin16. The sequence goes on from VXQP01000102.1 coordinate 2,872, forward strand.
CGCTGCATGAACCTCGCGGAACTCCAGTCCAAGACCTCTGAGCAGTTGCTCGCGCTCCTCAACGAGATGGAGCCTGAGCGGGAAGGTCCGCCGCCCCGGACCCACGACGCCCTCCTCTACGGGGTGCTCACGTCGTGGGCGGAGAGCCAGGGCCATCAACTCGCGAGCGGCGTGCTGGAAGTGCTGCCGGACGGCTACGGCTTCCTCCGTCACAACGGACGCTCGCGCAGCATGACCGATACGTACGTCTCCCAGACGCAGGTCCGGCGGTACGGTCTGCGCACCGGCGACCTCGTGCTGGGGCAGGTGCGCACGCCGAAGGAGTCGGAGCGCTACCACGGCCTCACCCGCGTCGAGTCGATCAACGGCCTCGACCCGGTGGTCGCGCGGCGCCGCAAGAGCTTCGAGCGCCTAACGCCCATCTTCCCGGACACGCAGATTAAACTGGAGACCACCGCGCACGAGGTCTCCACGCGGATGATGGACATTCTCGCTCCCGTCGGACGGGGACAGCGCGGGCTCATCGTCGCGGCCCCCAAGGCGGGCAAGACGACGCTGCTGAAGCAGATAGCTTCCGGCATCACGGCGAACTACTCGGACATCCAGATCATGGTCGCGCTCATCGGCGAGCGCCCCGAGGAAGTGACCGACATCAAGCGCTCCGTCGACGGCGAGGTGTACAGCGCGACGTTCGACGAGCCGGTCGAGGACCACTGCCGCGTCGCGGAGCTGTGCCTGGAGCGCGCCAAGCGGCTCGTCGAGGACGGTCGCGACGTGGTCGTGCTGCTCGACTCCATCACGCGCCTCACCCGCGCGTACAACGTCGCAGTGCCGACGAGCGGGCGCACGCTCTCCGGCGGCATCGACCCCGTGGCGCTCTACCCGCCCAAGCGCTTCTTCGGCGCGGCGCGGAACACGGAGGAGGCGGGGAGCCTCACCGTCCTCGCCGCGTGCCTGGTCGAGACCGGCAGCCGCATGGACGACGTCATCTACGAGGAGTTCAAGGGCACCGGCAACATGGAACTGCACCTGGACCGCCGCCTCGCCGAGCGGCGCACGTTCCCGTCGATCGACATCCAGCGCTCCGGCACCCGCCGTGAGGAGCTGCTGCTGGACGAGCTGACGCTGCGCCAGGTGTACCTGCTGCGCCGCATGAGCTCGCTCATCTCGACGGACGCGATGAACCCGTCCGAGGCTGCGGAGCGCGTCATCGAGCGCATGAGCCGCACCAAGAGCAACCAGGAGTTCTTGGCGACGCTGACGCGCGAGATATAGGGCTGCCCTACCC
>VXQP01000047.1 GCA_009838965.1 Chloroflexota bacterium
CCTCTCCCAGAGGGCGAGGTGGCTGCGAGGTTCCTGCCTGCGCAGGAACGACGGAAGGGCACCACGAGGGTGCCCTTCCCGGGTCGTTTGTGCTGTGGCGCGGCTACTCGAGGAAGTCGCGGAGCTGGCGGGAGCGGCTGGGGTGGCGGAGTTTGCGGAGCGCCTTCGCCTCGATCTGGCGGATGCGCTCGCGGGTGACGCCGAAGTCGCGGCCGACCTCCTCCAGCGTGCGGCTGCGTCCGTCGTCGATGCCGAACCGGAGCTGCAGCACGCGCCGCTCACGCTCGCTCAGCGTTCCGAGCGCGCGGGCGACCTCCTCGCGGCGCAGCTGGGCCGTCGCGGCTTCGGGCGGAGCAGGAGCGTTGCGGTCCTCGATGAAGTCGCCGAGGTGGGAGTCTTCCTCTTCGCCGATGGGGGTTTCGAGCGAGACAGGCTCCTGCGCGACCTTGAGGATCTCGCGGACGCGCTCCGGTGGAACCTCCATCCCTTCCGCAATCTCCTGCGTCGTCGGCTCGCGCCCGTACTCCTGTACGAGGCGGCGGCTGACGCGCATGAGCTTGTTGATGGTCTCTACCATGTGGACGGGGACGCGGATCGTGCGCGCCTGGTCGGCGATGGCGCGGGTGATGGCCTGCCGTATCCACCAGGTGGCGTAGGTGGAGAACTTGTAGCCCTTGCGGTAGTCGAACTTCTCGACCGCGCGGATGAGGCCGATGTTGCCCTCCTGGATGAGGTCCAGCAGGGACATGCCCCGGCCGATGTACTTCTTGGCGACGCTCACCACGAGACGGAGGTTCGCTTCCGCGAGGTGGCGCTGCGCCTTGATGCCGAGTTCCTCCACGTCCCGGAAGTGCCGGTGGAGGACGAACTCGTGGCTCTCCAGGTTCTGCCCGATGTCCGCGTCCTCGATGATCTCCGGGAGGTCGGCGACGGCGACGTCCGCGCCGACGATGTTGAGGATGTCGTCCGGGAGCACGTGGCTGTTGAGCGCCAGTTGCACGATCTGCTGGCCGAGCTCGGGGGGCTCCATCTCGTAGCGGGGGGCCAGCGTCTCGAGCATCTCCAGGTTCAACTCGCCGTCCACGTTCGCGCGCAGCTTCTCGTTGTGGAGCAACTCGCCGAGCGTTATCTCCTCCTCGATGGCGAGGAACTCGGTGATGTTGTCGAGCAGTTCCCGCTGGTCGTGGAGGCGGCGCAGGAGCAGTTTCGCGACGTCGGTGTCCCTCGGCGTGCGCCCGGTCTCCGCGCGCAGGTCGTTGACGGCCTTCTCCACGTGCTTGTAGGAGGCGCGCTGGAGAGCGAGGCGGCGTTCGTCCGCAGCCGTCAGCAGCGTCACGCGGCCGATCTCGCGGAGGTACATGCGGACGGGGTCGTCGATGACGTCCCCTTCCATGTCGTCCTGTTGCGCGTCGGTGACGGCTTCCTTCGCCTCTTCCTCGGTGGCCTTGATGTCGTCCGGGTTCGGCTCGTCGGTAGCGGGGTCAGCCGCGATAGCGGCGACCGCGACGGCGGATGCGTAGGGAGCGGTGACGTCCACGGTCTCCACGCCGTTCCCGGCCCCGTTCAACGGGGCGGCGCCGTCGGCTTCAGGAGCCTCGGGGCTCGTCGCAACGGCGGGTGCGGCGCCGGTCGCGCCGACTGCGGTCTCCTCCGCCGGAGGGGCCTGTTCCTCGGCAGCGGCGGCCTTCGCACGGTGGCGGGGTCTCGCTGCCGTCTTCGCGGCGGGCTTCACCGTGTTCTTCGCCGCAGCCTTCGCCACGGGCGCCTTCGCCCGGCTCTTTCCAGCGACGCCGTTCGTCTCCGCGGCGTCCTCGTTATCAGTAGTGACGGGTTTCTGCCTGGTCGCCAATGCTTCCTCCTCAGATAGGGGAGAGGTGTTCTGCTGCAGGCGGGTCAGTCGACCCCCTTGGTGAAGAGATCCCGCAGCCGTTCGTTGACCTCCAGGGCTTGCCGTTGAACAGCTTGCACGTACTCAGGATCTGCAGGGGCATCGCCGACGGCGTCCGAGGAGAACGCTGCCGCCTCTTGTGCTTTCAAGTTACGGAGGCGCCTCTCCTCGAGCCTCCGCAAACAGCCGGTCCATTCCTCGGTGCGCTGCTTTCGATCGGCGGGAGGAAGCGCCTCCAGCGAATGCCTGACAAGTCGGTCGGCAAGTTGGCCGTCGAGCTGCGCTATCGCACCTTCCATCGTACCAGCATCCCGGAGTGCGAACAATACGGCCCGGTTCTCAGGTCGGACGAATGTGTCGGGGTCCACCTCCTCGACCTGCGCCAGAAACTCAGGGTCCTGCGCGAGCAGCGTAAGCACGCGTTCCTCAAGCGGGTCGTGCTCCGCGACGGTGAACACGGACTCCAACTCCCGGTTCCCGGCTTCCGGGGCGGGCCGCCGGGCGCGTTGCCGGCTGTGCAGCGGGCCCTGCATGCGCCCCACTGCGGCTTCCAGCGTCGCGACAGGGACGCCGACTATCTCCGCGAGCCTGCTGAAGTAGCGCTCCTGGTCCGCCCAGTTCGGCACGGCGAAGACGACCGGGAGGAGGCGCTCGACCAGCGCCGACTTGCCCTGCGCGGAGCCCATGTCGAGGCGGGACGCCTCGGCCCGGATGAGGAACTCGACCGCCGGAACGGCGTCTGCCAACAGGCGCTGCCACTGCCCGGGGTCGTTGCGGATCAGTTCGTCCGGGTCCTTCCCCTCAGTGATGAGCGCGATGCGGAGCGAGGAGATGTCGTCCGGACGGTTCAGCACCTCGGTGCGCCTGCGGCCGGCCGCGGCGCTGCCGACGAGTTCCCACGTCGTGCGCAGCGACTGGAGCATCGCCTCCTGTCCCGCGGCGTCGGCGTCGAGCGCGAGCACGATGCGCTGCGCGCGCGCCTTGAGGAGCGCGACCTGCGTCTCCGTCAGGGCGGTGCCCATGGACGCGACGACGTTGCGGTAGCCGTTCTCGTGCGCGGCGATGACGTCCATGTACCCCTCGACTACGACCGCCTCACCCTCCGCGCCGATGGCTTCACGGGCGCGGTCGAGGGCGTAGAGCATGCGGCCCTTGTCGAAGACCGAGGTCTGCGGGGTGTTGATGTACTTGGGGTCGGAGCCGTCCAGCGAGCGGCCCGCGAACCCGGCGATGCGTCCGTCCACGTCGCGCAGCGGGAACATGAGCCGTCCGCGGAACATGTCCCGCGAGGGCGAGCCGTCGTCGCCGCGCAGGACGAGGCCCGACCGGAGCAGCAGGTCGTCGTTGAAACCGAGCGCGCCGAGGCTGCGCAGGAGTTCGCTGCCGGTGGACGGAGCGTAGCCGATGCCGAAGCGGGCGGTGGCGTCCTCGCCGATATGTCGCCCCTCCACGTAGGAGCGCGCCTGCGCTCCGCGCTCGGCGTTGAACGACTGCTTGAAGAACTGCTGCGCGGAGTCGTTGAGAGCGTAGAGCGGGTCGTCGTCGTTGCGCTGGCGCCGCTCCTCGATGCGGACGCCCGCCTGCGCGGCGAGGAGGCGCATCGCGCCGGTGAAGTCGGTGTTCTCCGTCCGCATGACGAACGAGAACATGTCGCCGCCGGTCGCGCATCCGCCGAAGCAGCGCCAGTTCTGGGTGTCGGGGAAGACGACGAACGAGGGGGTGCGTTCCTGATGGAAGGGGCAGCGAGCGTGGTAGTTCTTGCCGGTGCGTTTCAGGTCAGGGACGTAGCCGGAGACGACATCGACGATGTCGAGGCGCGCCCGGATGTCGTCCACTGTGCTCATGCTCCCCTACTTGATTCTACGTCGCCGGAGCCCCTGAGGTTGCATGTTTTCGGGCGACTATGCGTGCCGGAACCAGTAGCGTAACCTGCCCGCGAGCGTTCTCTTGACCACCCCCAACCCGAAACCCCAGCGCCGCATCTTCTACGGCTGGTACATCCTCGGCGTCATCCTGCTGACGGGGCTGTTCGCAGGCCCCACAAGCCAGGTCTTCATCGGCATACTCGTCGACCCGATCAGCGAGGACACGGGATGGAGCGCCACCGCCATCGCGGGAGCCGTGACCGTCGGCGGCGTTCTGGCGGGCGTGGGCTCGCCGCTCGTGGGGTTCCTCGCCGATCGCTACAGCCCGCGCGTGCTGATGACGCTGGGCGTGGTGCTCATGGGCGCCTCTTTCTTCCTCATCGCGGCCGCGCCGGGTGTCTGGGTGCTGATGGCGGGGTACGCCATCGCCCGGGGTATCGCGCAGAACATGATCGCGGGCGTCGTTCCGCGCGTGGTTGCCGTCAACTGGTTCCGCAGGATGCGGGGCCGCGCCATCGGGCTCGTGGGGACAGCGCATCCGATAGGCACATTCGTGCTGGGCCCTGTTGCGCTGCTGATCATCAGCGCGGGATACAACTGGCGGAGCGTGTGGGTCGTCCTCGGCATCGCCGTCATCGTCTTCCTCGTTCTGCCCAATGCGCTCATCATCCGTCGAACGCCGGAGGAGATGGGGCTGCTGCCGGACGGCGACGACGTTACGGAGGCGGGCGGGCAGGCGGCGGTCGAGGCGAGCGCACGGGAGGCCGCGCAGTCGTGGACGTTCCGTGAGGCGATGCGGACGCCGTCGTTCGTCCTCATCCTCATCGCCATCGTGCTCACGAACTACGGTGGCGGAGGGCTGCCGTTCCACATGCCGCAGTACTACGGACAGGAAGGATTCGCAGTGCAGATAGGCGTCGCCGCTGTGAGCATGTTCGCCATCTCAGGCGCGTTCGCGAACACGCTCTGGGGGTTCCTGGCAGAGCGGATATCGGAGCGCCTGCTGGGCATCTTCACGATGCTCATGGGAACGGCGCTCGCGCTGGGCTTCCAGTTCGTGTCGAACCCCGTTGTGGCGGTCGCGTACGGCGTCCTGCTCGGCGTGGCGTCGCGCGGGGAAGGTTCCATCCTGATGATCCTCATCGCAAACTACTACGGCAGGCGCTCCTACGGCGCCATCTCCGGAGTCGTGCAGACCGCGCTGCTCGTCGGGCTTGCGCTCGGCCCCTTGATCATGTCGATGGTCAGGGAGTCCACGGGCTCTTATCTTCCCGTCTTCTACTCCGCCGCCGTAACCTTCACCATCGCAGCCGTGCTGCTGGCGCTTGCCGCGAAGCCGAAGCGCCCGCAGCACGCGCCCAACGCCGCAATCAATGCAGGAGGAGGCTCGCAGCCATGACGACGAACACGGAGATCGAGGCGCTGAAGCGCCAGGTAGCGGACAGTTCGCACGTGCTCGACCACCAGGGGCTGGTGGACTTCCACGGCCATGTCAGCGCGCGCGTACCAGGCACGAACGTGCTCTACATCAAGCCGGTGCTGCGTCCGCACAATCAGATACGCGCGGAGGACATCATCGCGGTCGACATCGACGCCTATCTCGAAGGCGGCGACTCGCAGTGGAACCCGTTCGACCAGCGCGGACGGACGATAACCGAGCCGGTGCCGCCGCGCGAGACGGCGCTGCACGCGGCCATCATGCGGGCGAGGACGGACGTGAACTCGGTCGTGCACACGCACCAGATGGTGGCGACCTCGATAGGCGCGGGAAACGTTCCCATCAGGGCACTCCAGAACCAAGGCATCCCGTTCGCGCCGGAGACGCCCATCTACCACAGACCCGACCTCATCACGACGACCGCACTGGGGGAGGAGGTCGCGGAGACGCTGGGCGACCGGACCGCGGCGCTGCTCCGCGGGCACGGCGTCGTGGTGGTGGGCGAGTCGATGGACCACTCGGTGTCGAACACGATCTATCTCGAACGCGCCGCGATCACCCAGGTCATCGCGACTATCGTGGGGACACCGACTCCGCTGACGGACGAGTACGTCGCGCGGTTCGGGCCGGACTGGTCGCGCCGGGCGTCGCACGCGTACGAGTACTTCAGGTCGCTCGTGCCGAGTTTGAAGGTGATGGAGTAGGGGCAATCCAAACCCTCACCCGCCTCTGCGCGGCGACCTCTCCCAGGGGGAGAGGTGAGGAAGGGCACCCACAAGGGGCGCCCCTACATCAGGCGAGGTTCCTGCCTGCGCAGGAACGACGGCAGTTAACGTTGGGCGAGGGCGGCGTAGTGGTGCCAGATGCCGCTGGGCTTGCGCGGCGTCGGGGCGACCTCCGGGGTGAGGTGGTCGGCCTGGGGCAGGGAGCGCATGTTGGCGACGAACTCGGCGGCCTGCTCGGGCGTGAGGACGGCGTGCCCGCTGCCGACGGCGCAGAACGCAAGGTAGTTCATGCGCGCCTGCTCCTCCAGGTGCAGCATGTTCACGATGGCGTCCTCCATGTCGCCGCCGACGGTCGCCGCGCCGTGGCCCTGCAGGAGGATGGCGCTGTGGCTGCCCATCAGACGTGCGACCTCCGCACCGTCCTTCTCGTGGATGATGAGGCGCGGGCTGGGGAACATCGGCAGCGGCTCCGCGAAGAGCGGCATGCCCTCGATGCACATCGGCCCCATCTGCTCCTGCAGGACGCTCATGAGCACGGTGTAGCGCGGGTGGACGTGGACGACGGAGTTGACATCCGGGCGCTCGCGCAGCAGGCATGAGTGCATCTTCACCTCGTTCGGGAGGTTGAGCTCCTTCGGGCCGCCCGCCTTGTAGCCGTTCACGTCCACGACGACCATGTGCTCGGCGTAGGTCTGGGAAAGCGCGGGGCCGAGCGCCTTGATGACGAACCTGTCCGGGTCGTCCGGGAGGCGCACGCTCACGTGCCCGCGTTCGATGGTTGAGGCGTCGGCGAGCCCCATCTCGTACAGCATGCGGCTCGCCAGCGCGGCCTCTTCCATGAGTTCGGTCAGGTCTGCCATGTCGGACTCCTTGTTGTCGTATCAGCCCAGCGGGGGCTGGCGCATGTGCCAGTCGGTCGCGGTCTGGTAGGCGTGCGCGGCGCGGAGCACGAGCGCGTCGTTCAGGCGCGCGCCGCCGAGCATGAGTCCGAGCGGCAGACCGTCGGGCGAGAAGCCGCACGGCACCGATGCACTCGGCATGCGCGCGAGGTTGAAGACGCGCGTAAGCTTCAGCAGCGCCTCCCGTGACGATATCTCGACACCCCCGAGACTCAGCGTGTCCTGCTCCGCGAGCGGGGCGGGTGTGGCAACGCTGGGCATCGCTATGAGGTCTACGTGTGTGAGCGCCTGCGCCACCGCCTGCGCATACGCGACGCGGGCCTGCTGCGCCCGGGCGTAGGCCGTCGCGGGGACGAAGAAGCCGGACTCGAAGCGGCGGCGTATCGCCTGGTCCATGCGGTCGCCGTCCCGGAGCACTCGCGCGCCGTGGGCCATCGCGGCCTCGGCGGTTGTGATGCCGGCGGCGATGGGGGTCGTCCACTCCAGCTCGGGCAGCGATATCTCCATCACCTGCGCGCCGAGCCCTTCCAGCGTGCGCCTCGCGGCCTCGAACGCGAGCGCGACGTCGGTGTCGATCGCCTCCCAGACGTACTGCAGGGGCACGCCGATGCGGAGCCCGCTCACGCCGCCCTCCAGCGACGCGACGTAGTCGGCCTTCGGGGCGGTTATCGAGACCGGGTCACGCTCGTCGTGGCCCGCGAGGACGTTCAGGAGCAGGGCGAGGTCCTCGACGGTGCGCGCCATCGGGCCTGCGGTGTCGAGCGAGTGCGAGAGCGGGGTGACGCCGAAGCGGCTCACGAGACCGAACGTCGGTTTTATCCCGGAGATGCCGCAGAGCGAGGACGGTATGCGGATGGAGCCGCCGGTGTCCGAGCCGAGGCCGAAGGGGAAGAAGCCCGATGCAACGCCTGAGCCGGTGCCGCTGGACGAGCCGCCGGGCATGCGGCCCTCGCCCCACGGGTTGCGCGGCATGCCGTAAGTGGCGTTCTGTCCGGTGGGGCCGAACGCGTACTCGACGGTGTTCACCTTGCCCATGGAGATAGCGCCCGCTTCGCGGAGCAGGCGTACGGCGGTGGCGTCTTCATCCGGTACGAACTCGGCGTCGATCGCCGAGCCGGAGGTCGTCACGATGCCTGCGCTCCAGTAGATGTCCTTGATACCGAACGGCACGCCGTGCAGCGGGCCGCGCGAACGCCCCGCGGCGAGCTCGGCGTCGGCGGCGCGGGCGTCGGCCATCGCATCCTCGGAGGTGCGCGTGATGAACGCGCCGACCTGCGGTTCGAGGGCGTCAGCGCGGGCGACGAACGCACCCACGGCCTCGGTTGCGGAGAGCTCCTTCGTGGCGATGCGGCGTGCGAGGTCGGCTGCGGAGAGAGAGGTGACGTCCGTCATTCCATGCCTCCGACGGCCAGCTCGACGGGGATGTGGTCGACCGGCAGGTCGTCCAGCGGAGCGATGCGTCCGAGCATCGCCTCCACCTCGGGGCGCAGCTTCTCCAGGTGTTCGGGACCGGCGGTAATCCTGGCGGCGCGCGCCATCGAGGCGAACGCGTCCGGGGTCAGTTCAGGGGACATGGCAGTCTCCGTCGGGCAGGCTGCGCGCAAGTATAGCGGCTCATCGCGAGCGCGCTCGTATAATGGCGGGGTGAGCATCCCCTTCCGCGCTATCGTTTTCGATTTCGACGGCCTCATCGTCGACACCGAGCAACCCATCTACGAGGCGTATTCATCGATATTCGCGGAGCTGGGTGCATCGCTTCCACTGAGCGTCTGGCAGGACGTGATCGGCCAGGGCGTGGGTAACGATGCCGCATTTGTCCACCTCGAAAGCACTATCGGGCGAGAGGTGGACCGTGAGGCGATACGCGCAGAGGCGCGGGCGAGGCGTCGCGACGTGACACTCACGCTCCCGCCGCGCGAAGGCGCAGGCGAACTCATCGCGGAGGCGAGAGAGGCTGGCCTCTCGCTCGCTGTGGCGTCGAGTTCCACGCATGCCTGGGTGGACTGGCATCTCGACCGGCTCGGGTTGCTGCCCTCGTTCGACGCTGTCTGCACCCGCGACGACGTCGGGGAGCCGAAGCCGAGCCCGGCGGTGTACTGCCTGGCGCTCGACCGGCTGGGGATGCAGCCGCACGAGGCGTTCGCGATCGAGGACTCGCCGCACGGGGTGACGGCGGCGAAGGCAGCGGGACTGCGGTGTGTCGCCGCGCCGAACCCGCTCACGGCGAACATGGACCTGCGCCACGCAGACCACCTGTTGCCGTCGCTGGCGGGCGTCTCGCTCTCGGACGTCGTGGCGGGACTGGTGGAGTAGGCAATGCCCTTTACTCCGTTGCCGAGGGCACCCAGAACGCGAGGCGGCCTTCGGCGACGGCGCGCGGCGGAGCGTTGCCGACCATGTCCACGATCCAGACCTGCGGCCCTACGTCCCGCTCGACAGCGCCCGCGAACACCAGTTTCGTGGAATCCGCCGACCAGATGAGGTGCGAGGGAGCGAACTGGTCGAAGAACTGGGTGTGGGTGAGGAAGTCCGGCGTCGAGATGAAGCGGGTCAAGTGCCCCACGCCACCGGAAGGGTCGACGACCTGCCAGGTGAGGGCATCGTCGTAGGCTGCACGGGCGATAAGCTCGCCATCCGGGGACCAGAAGAAGGCGGCCGTGCGGCCAGGCGCGAGCAACCGAGGCAGGTCTGAGCCGTCGTCCTTCACGACGCGCAGTTCGGCATAGAACAGGCTCGACGACCGCTTGGTGGCGACCGCGATGCGGTCACCGGCGGGCGACCAGGCGAAGGCTGCCTCGCCGGAGATATCCATCAGGGTGACGCGGTCCGTTCCGTCGAGGTTCGAGGTGACGAGCTTGCCCATGCCGCTCTCGTCGACGACGTAGGCGATGCGCTTGCCATCCGGACTGAACGCTGGGACGCGGTAGCGGAACGAGTCCGCGTCGAGGTCGAGGGTGGAGCGGTCGTGCGTATCGTGGAGCAGCAACTGCTCACGCCGGTGTACGAGGATGTACCTGCTGTCGGGCGACCAGACGTGGTAGAGCGGGGCGTTAGCTGAGACCTCGTAGGGCTCGCCGCCGTCGGCGCGGACGGCGAAGAGGCCGAGTCCCTGACCGGGACCTCGCGGAGCGACGAACGAGAGATGCCGCGAGTCCGGAGCCCAGAGAGCGTAGTGCGGGGCGCCGTTGGCGACGAGGGGGACGGAACCAGGCTGGGTCTCGTGGAGCTGGCGCTCCGTCGAACCGTCGGCGTCGAGCAGGATGAGGCCCGCGAGCGCGTTACCGTCGAGGCCTGGCGTGCGCGAGATGGCGATGAGCCTGCCGTCCGGAGACCAGGTTGGCCAGGTGTAACGGACGCTCTGGGTCTGCTGCGGGCGTAACGCGATGTTCGTACCAGAGGGGGCTGACGCGCTTCTGCTGGTGAAGCGTTCGGGGTTGCCGCCGCCGCCCTCCACGGTCCAGACGTCGAAGTGCGGGCTGACGAAGACGATGCGCTGGGTGCTGGATGGTTCCGGCGTATCGGGTGCCGGCTCGTCGTTGCCGCACGCCGCTATGGCGAGAAGCAACGGGGCTATGAATGCGGTACGGAGCAGTAGCCTCAACCTGGCCGTCTCCCGAGAGATGCTTCGACTGCGCCTCAAGGCTACGCCCTTCGGCTTCGCTCAGCATGACAGCCCCGCGTCCCGCCGGAGTACCCTCACCCGCCGCCGCTCCAGCGGGGCGGATCACCCGTCTACGCGGACCTCGAGGCTGATGTCGAGGGCAGTGACCGAGTGCGTCACCGCGCCGGTGGAGAGGAGGTCGACACCTGTCTCGGCGACGTCGCGGACGGTGTCGATGGTGATGCCGCCGGACGCCTCGGTGAGCGCGCGGCCCTTGCAGATGGCGACGCCCTCGCGCATCTGCTCCGGCGTCATGTTGTCGAACAGGATGATGTCGGCGCCGGCCTCGACGGCCTCGCGCACCTGGTCGAGCGTGTCGCACTCGACCTCGATGCGGATCGTGTGGGCGGCGTCGCGCTTGGCGCGCTGGATCAGCTCGGTCATGCTCTCGCCGCGAGTGGCCATCGCCGCGATGTGGTTGTCCTTGATGAGGATGCCGTCGCCGGTGCTCATGCGGTGGTTGTGGCCGCCTCCCATGCGGACGGCGTACTTGTCCAGCAGCCGCCAACCCGGGAGCGTCTTGCGCGTGTCGATCATCTGTGTGGGCAGGCCGTCGATGGCGCGCACGTAGCCGTTGACGGCGGTGGCGATGCCGCTCATGCGCTGCACGAAATTGAGGGCGGTGCGCTCCGCGCGGAGGATGCTCGACATGCGCCCGCGTATCGCCGCGACGTACATGCCGCGCTCGACGGGCGAGCCGTCGACGACGAGGCGGGTCGTTTCGAGCGTGGGGTCGGTCTCGCGGAAGACCTCGAGGGCAACGTCGACGCCGGCGAGGACGCCGTTGGCCTTCGGCATCATCAGCGCCTCGCTCGTGAGGTCGTCGGGCAGGAGCGAGGAAGTGGGGTCGTAGGCGACCTCGTCCTCGGCCAGCGCCATGCGTATCAGTTCGCGTGTTCCGTGCCAGTGGTGGAGCATGGTTTCACCTCGCGCCAGGTGGATTTTCGCTTGTGAGAGGGAATTCTACGGCGGCGCAAGGGGTACTTTGTGACGGAACGCACAAAGTAGAAGACTACGGGTCAAGCCATGCCCTGACTTCCGTCCACCGCTTCAGGTCGCTTGCTCGTGGCCACTGGCCTCGGAGCTGGGGCTTTGCGTGCCGGGGTTGCCGCTCGATCTTCGTCAAACCGAACGTGTATAGCCTGTTCTCACAGCCTGCGCCGACGAGCATCCTGACAACCTCTCGACCTCGTCCTTCGAAACCGCCCTTGCCTCCCCAGGCGCAGACGATGCGGTCTGCATGACCCGCAGCTTCCATGAGGTGGCGGTCGTTGACGTGCAGATCACTCTGGGAGCCGGTTCGGCAAAGCACACATCCGGCGAATCCACCTCCCGGCTGGCACGGCCCCATCCGGTCTTGTGGAAGCGTATCCCAGTTACCGCCACGTACGGGGAACAGGTTGCACACCCAGAGCGTGCGGTAGTCCCACTCCTGAGCGAGGTCCTTGCACCGGTCGATAGTCTCGTCCGAGCGGTCCCAGTCGGCCCTGTTCGGGTTCAGCATCAGGAACAGGCAGATGCCATTGGAACCGCTCGACAGTCTGGCTTCGAGCCAGTAGCGGTAGCGGTGTCCGGCGGGCTTTTCCCAGGAACAGACGTTATGCAAAGCCAACAGGGGTATCCCGCGATGCTCCGGCAGGCCTCGCCTCAGACTGACTCGAACTCCAAGGCCGAGAGGTCAAGGGCGGAAGAACGCTTTGAAAGATGGAGCATCTCGATGCCTACAACTTCATTCGACGCGCTGTAATCAAGCACGATTCCGGGCGAGACTTCCTCGGACTCGACGATGGGCGAGTCATCCAGGCACAGGTAGAAGGCATCGGCTTCTTTGTCAACGTTCAGTTTCATAGTCTGCCTCGCATGCCACGGTCAAAGAATACGCTGATAACCCGCCAGGGAGCAACGCGAGTGTTCACGACTACACACAGCGCCCTGCTCCCTCGTTCGGGAACATTCCGAAAGAACCTCTCCAATTCGGTGTCGTAGGGGTCCGGCTCACGCATCGCTGGTTCGGCTACCGCTTGCGCGACCCACTCGTTGGGGAATCTCCCTTCCTCCATGACTTGGAGCGCGTGCCGGGTGAACTCCAGCCGCATCGGTGAGGCCGGAGGATGACCATCGACCACAGGAACTGCCCTATGCAGGTGTCGCGATGCGCGCCTTGCCCTGCAGCGACCAGGGGGTCGTGCGGGTGATGCGGACGTTCAGGACGTCGCCCAGCGTCACGCCGTCGTCCTCGGTGTGCTCGAAGAAGACGAGCTTGTCGGTGCGGGTGCGGCCCTGCCAGCGGCCCTTGTTGTGGCCGTCGACCAGCACTTCCTGCGTCGTGCCGAAGTAGGCGGTGTTGATCTCCGAGAGGATGGTCTCCTGCGCGGCCTCGACGGCCTTCAGGCGGCGGTGCTTCTCCTCCTGCAGCACGTCGTCGGTCATCTTCCGCTCGGCGAAGGTGTTGGGGCGGGTGGAGTACATCGCGGAGTGGACCTTGTCGAAGCGAATGTCGCGCACCATGTCGAGCGTGTCCTCGAACTGCGCCTCGGTCTCGCCAGGGAAGCCGACGATGAGGTCGGTGACCATCGCGACGCCGGGGACAGTCTCGCGGATGCGGGCGACGAGCTCGCGGTACTGGGCGTTGGTGTAGCCGCGGCGCATGTTCGCGAGCACCTCGTCGTTCCCGGCCTGGAACGGGAGGTTGATGTTCTTCATCACGCGCGGCAGGCCGGCGACCGCCTCGATGATGCGCTCGCTCATGTCGTTGGGGTGGGAGGTGAGGAAGCGGATGCGGGCCAACTCCGGCACCTGCTCGTGGACAGCCTCCAAGAGGTCGGCGAGGTCGGGTGCGCCGGGAAGGTCGTGGCCGTAGGAGTCGACGTTCTGGCCGAGGAGCGTGACCTCGCGGACGCCGCGCGCTACGAGCATGCGGCACTCCTCGACGAGCTCCGGGATGGGCCGCGAGACCTCGCGTCCGCGCCGGTAGGGGATGATGCAGAACGTGCAGAACTTGTCGCAGCCGTGGATGATGGGCACGTGCGTCGTGACCGAGGGATGGCCCGGCACGAACGGCCCCGCGCAGCCGTCGGGATCGACGCCCATCTTGTCGCCGACGAGCTCGATGAGTGGCTCGAACTGCTGCGGCTGCATGAAGACGTCGACGTAGGGATAGCGCTTGCGGAGGTCGTCCTGCTTCGGGCCGACCATGCAGCCCATGAGGGCGAGCGTCTTCTCCGGGAAGCGCTGCTTCCACGGCTTGAGTGACGTGAGCATGCCGGTGACGCGGTCCTCCGCCTGCTGCCGCACGACGCAACTGTTGAGGACGATGACGTCGGCCTGCTTGGGCGTGTCGGCAGACTCGAGGCCGAGTTGCTCCAGGCCCGCCCCCATCCGCTCGGAGTCGGCCTTGTTCATCTGACAGCCAACGGTCCAGATGTAGTAACTCGGCATGGCGCTTACTTCATCAGAGCGTCCACCGGCGTGAGACGCTGATTGCGCATATCCACAGCGAGGCTGAGGTTCTCCAATGCTGTGGCTCCGAGCAGTGGAGATGCAGCGTCGTCTCCGAAGACGACGAGCACCGGTACGCGTTCACCTTCGTAGAGCAGATCAACCGACCCTACTTCGTACTCCACGCGTGCCTCATCTGCCAGGCGGAAACCGCGCCGCCCCGAGGGCTGCACTCCGATTGAACGCAGGGCTGCAGCGGGAACGACGGGGTAGGTCGCCGCGGTATCCACGAGCGCGTCAACGTTCAACTGCCCCTGCGGCCCCTCGAAGGTTACTTGTACGGTGAATGTTCCCATGACGCTTGTGCTACTTGTGTCAGTAGTGGCGGAGGGAGCGGGATTCGAACCCGCGAGGGAGCTCATCACCCCCAACCCGCTTAGCAGGCGGGCGCACTAGGCCACTATGCGATCCCTCCACGCCACTCGTCAGGATACCAAATCGGGCAAGGGCGGGCACTCGATGGTCATCGCGGCATAGGTGTCGGAGTAGCCGTGGGACGGGGAGTGGGAGTATGTGTTGCGGGAGGAGGGACGATGCGGAAAGCTTCTCCGAAGCGATTGTAGGTGGCCGTTGAGAGGCCGTCGTAAGTTTGCTCCTCAGCCTGCCTGTCTTCTGGCGTAGTCGCAATGGTGATTGCAGCCCTCGCTTCCGAACGGACCAGTAGGAGCGTTGCTGCGTCGATGAAGAGGTCGAACGTCCAGTGTGAAGTTCTTATAGTGGTTATTCCGCTAGTCGTTTCCTCGTCGGGTAGCCGGGTTCCCCGGAGGTGGTAGACACGTGTGTCGTCCAACGTCGCATCGTCGAGCCGTTCGAGGTCATACAGGTCGTCCGGGAGGGCGTATCTCGGAGGAGACCCCGATCCCTTATAAGCTTGGGGCGCGAATCTCTCCCCATCCACAACCGCAACTTCCCATGGTCCCATACGGGGGTGAGGAGCACCTTCATCAGATACAGTCAGGGTGCTGCGGTAGTTCTGCTCATCCTGGAGTTCGTTCTCTGTAGTCACCGTTTCAGTGCCTATGGTCCATTCGTGGAGGGAGGCGAAGGAACCGACCCTTCTCATGGCCTCTTTCGTCGCAGTGAATATCTCTTCAGCGCTAGCATCGTCGTAGGAAGGCGCACCGGCGCGGCACGCAACTGCAAGCAGGGCGACGGCTAACGTGACAGCCACGAGGATGGCGATGGCCTTCTGCACAACGGTCATGCTAGCAGGCCGTGTACAATCCGCCCTTGCACGGTAGTCGCTGCCGGAGGTTCCCGTATGCCCGACCTGACGACCGAAGAGGTGCGCTCGCTGCTGCGGGCGCTCGACATGAAGCCGCTCGACGCCGTCGACCTCGACGAGATCACGAACCGTGTGAACGCCATCAACGAGGCCGCAGCCGCGCTCGAAGATCCCGAGGCCGACGCGATAGAGCCCATCCCCGTCTTCTGGCTCACCGCCGAAGGCGCCGAGGCAGAGGAGGCCGGCGATGGTCGATGACCTGACGCTCCGCTCCGCGACGGAACTCTCCGCGCTCATCACCCGTGGCGAGGTGTCGCCTGTCGAGCTGACCGAGGCGTTCATCGCGCGGGCGAAGCGCTTCGAGCGACTGAACGCCTACATCACGCTCGACGAGGCGGGCGCGCTGCGCGCCGCGCGGGCGGCGGAGGGCGAACTCTCACGCGGCATGGCGCGGGGGCCGTTACACGGGCTGCCCGTCGCGGTGAAGGACCAGTTCGACGCGAAAGGGATGCGGACGACGCTCGGCGGCAACATCGTGGACTACGTCGCAGACGAGGACGCCACCGCAGTCGGGCGTCTGCGCGAGGACGGCGCGGTGCTGCTGGGCAAGCTGAACCTGAGCGAGTACGCGCTCGGCGGCAACGTGCAGCACCCATTCGGCGTGCCGCACAATCCGTGGGACGAGACGCGGCAGGCGGGACAGTCGAGCAGCGGCTCCGGCGTCGCGGTCGCGGCGTCGCTCTGCGCGGCTGCGCTCGGCGGCGATACGGCGGGCTCGATACGCGGCCCGGCGGGGTGGTGCGGCATCGTGGGACTGCGTCCGACGTGGGGCGCGGTCAGCCGTCACGGCGCTTTCCCGATGGCATGGTTCATGGACACGATAGGCCCCATGACCAAGACGGTCGCCGACACCGCGATGCTCCACCAGTCGATCGCGGGCCACGACCCGAAGGACAAGTACTCCTCGACGCGGCCGGTGACGCCGTTCGAGCCGGACGACGACCTAGGCGGGCTGCGTATCGGGGTCGTGCGCGAGAGCATCGACAACGGCATGGCGAGCGCCGAGGCGGCCGCAGCCCTGGAAGCCGCGATGCGGGTGCTGGAGGATGCGGGGGCGCGCGTCGCCGACGCGTCGCTGCCGCTCTTCGAGCGCGGCGGACTCATCGCGAACACGCTGTCGGACGTTGAGGCTGCGAACACGCACCGGAAGTGGCTGCGCACGCAGGCGGAGAAGTACGACTTTGCGACGCGGCGCAGGTTGATGGCCGCGAGTCTCGTTCCCGGCGCGGTGTACACGAAGCTGCTGCGCTTCCGCACGCTTATGCGCCGCCATGTCATGCGCGAGCTCGGCAGGTACGACGTCATCGTGACGCCCGCGCAGGCGGGAGGCGCGCCGCCCATCCCGACGGAGACGGGGCTGACGTCGAAGGAGGCGGTCATCGCGCAGTTCTTCGGCATCCGCTCGCACCGGAGCCCGTTCAACCTCTCCGGTGTTCCGGCGATGGCGGTGCCGTGCGGGTTCACGGAGGGCGGCCTGCCGCTGAGCATCCAGATCGCGGGGCGTCCGTTCCAGGAGAACACGCTCTTCCGCATCGGGCACGCGTACCAGCAGCGCACCTCTTGGCACGAGGCACGCCCGCCGCTGGAGTAGCGGGGCGTGTTGCCAAGCCGAGGGGGAGCCGGTCAATGGAAGTGAACCTCGCACGCTTCGGCAGGGTGCTGGTCAAGGTCGGTCTTGCGGCCCTGGCCATAGGGATAGCCCAGACGTTGTTGTGGCCGAACGCGCCCGACCCGGTCCAGACCGCGATGAACTTCGTCTTCTTCTTCGGTGTTGTGACGGGCCTCATGCCGACGCTGGCCAGCCTGCTGTCCCGCCACTGGCCGAGGTGGTAGCGGAAGCATTGGTACGAGGCATGCCCGCCGCTAAAGTAGGCGGCAGGCGCTACGAAGCAGTGAGGTCGGCGACTGCCACTAGCACCAAATCGTTTGGGTGGCGCAAGGTTGTGCAGGCAGCGGCCAACTCAGCACTGGCACAATTTCGCAGACGTACCATTACTTCGCGTCGATCACTTTGTATCATGGGATAGATGAACTCCTTCGGTTCGAGGAGCAAGCTAGCGAAGAAGCTAGGGTGAATAGTTGCTTCGAGGCTGTCTTGTGGCAAAAAGACAGGTACCAATGCCTCCCAACGAGGGATGCCTTGATCGTTCTGCCAGCGAAGTTTATAAACGCCCAACGTACCAGAAATCGGAAATGATACGCCTGTATACTCTCCTTTGAATTCAGAAGACTTAGCATACTCAATCAGCATGCGAAAGAAGGGGCTGTAAAAGTCCATTAAAACCAATCGTGAATCGCGTATGGCTAACTGGCGATCTACTGTGACACGGACAACCGATGCCCGCTGGGGGAATTCCGAAAACTGGCCGCGTAGGTCTTCAGGTAATTCTACTTCCAGCACTCGGCCATTATAGAGCCGCTCCCTGATATTGACATCTAAGTGAGGGAGGATTCTCTCCAAAAAGCTCAGTAGCTCTCTAGGGCCGAATGTATGCAGTATGCCAGCAGAACTAGGATCGTAACTTTCAATATTTGAAAAGAGCCTCTCTTGCTGAGAACGAGATTGTTGGGCACGGACAAGCGCTGCCTCAATTTCTGTTGCCGTCCTGGTAATTTCCATTTCCCTATTCTGAGCTAGCAGGGAAGCAATATCAAGCCTATCCATGATTTCGCCAATAATCTCAGTCGTTATACCTTCCCTGAACTCCGACCCAACCTGAGATAAATCTTGTGCGATGTTCAACACTCTTCTCATCATTAATGCCAAGGCTTGATTGTCGAAACTATCTTCCGCCATGAGGTTGAATACCATAACACGTTCTGTTTGCCCATACCGATACAAGCGACCGGCACGTTGTACTAGGCGACGCGGATTCCAAGGCAAATCATAATTGACTAGAATATGACAGCGTTCATGAAGGTTGATGCCTTCGCCTCCTGCTTCAGTGGAAACCAAGAACTGGGTATCGGTATTGAACCTGTCGATGTTTGCGCGCTTTTCATTCAATGACATGCTGCCATGGATTTGCGCAATGCCGCTATCTAGATATCGTTGCTGCAATTCTGAAATCAAGTACTCTTGCGTGGCTCGGTATTCGGTAAATATCAACACCTGCTTTCCTTCTTGAAATAGCGGATCGATGATGTCCTTGAGGAAGTGCTGCATTTTATAATCTTCGTCGCGAAGTTCTGCGGCGGCGTAACAAAGGCTGGTGAGCTGATGCAGTTCATCTTCAAAGAACGGAGATGCACCTGTATAGGAATGCGATAAAGCTTCCGCTACCTCGTGCAGATTGTCCATGCCGTCAGACCCTTCCTCAAATGGATCCTCTATTTCCTCTAAAGAAATATGTTCCGTGTTTAGCGTACCTTGAGCGCTTAAGCCCAGTAACCGATCTCGCCGCCGCTGCAATGCTCGCTCTATCGCTGCGATACTTGATGACGCGAGCTTGCGATAGGTTGTCATCACAAACCCGATAGCACGTCCTGTGTTGCCACCAGCTTCCGATGCGGTGTAGCCCTCATGAAGATACCGTTGGAGCTCTGCATTAAAAGCGGTAGCGGCATGCGATAGAGGAACTTCAATCAAAGTCGTGCTTTGACCCTTGAATATGAACTGACCACTCGCGTCAGTAACCAAGCTCTTGCGGTTACGCAGCACAACTTCGGCAACGACTGATGGGTCAGAAAACATCGTTCGGATTCGCCGACTGAGATCCGGACGCAGTAGCAGTAATAAATTGGCAAACTGGTCGGTTCTCCCTTGATGGGGAGTACCTGAAAGAAATATAAGGCTATCGGTCATCTGTTGCAGAGTTTCTGCTAGTCGATAACGGAGAGTGGTTGCTTGACTTTCAATCTTACTCAGGTGATGGGCCTCATCAAAAACGATAACATCCCATTCTCCAGAGTCTTGAAACACAGGTTTATGCAAATCCGTTTTGGCGCGGTCGATTGACACGATTACTTTGTCGAATGACGACCAGTGCGATGGTTGATTGATGTTGAAGTCCAAACCGTATATCCGAAAATCTTCGTTGAATTTATAGCGCATTTCATCTTGCCATTGACGGACTACTGCGGCTGGACAAACAACAAGAACTCGCCGCGCTTGCCGCCGCCGCTTCATCGCTGCGAGAAGAAGACCTACCTCTATTGTTTTGCCTAATCCCACGTCGTCAGCTATGAGCCAATTAGAATGGTCGGAGGTCATGATACGGTGGACTAAGTCAATTTGGTGAGGCAATGGGTCGACATCAAACCTGTCAAGAGCGCCTGTCACTTGATTCCATGAATCTAAGGCATACGCTAATGTCTTCAATTGAAACCTTTCCACCTCATTTGTTTCGAGTCTGAGGTATTGTTGTTCGGTGTCTTTGATACGCACGAGGTTTTCATAAGGAATCCATCTACTCTCACCTGTGTTGTGAAACTGTACGAGCACCAATTCTCTTCCTGCAATGTCCCGGACTGAGCGAACCACCCCAGAACCGAGCGTTCTTCTCGTGTTAGAAAGTGGCTTGTCTTGTACTATATGACCATTTCGAAACCCATTGCGTAGTTCATCTACAGTATGCCATTCAGTAATGCCTTCGCTTCCCCATTGCACTTGTATGGAAGTTAGATGCCCTTGTTGTTCATGGCTAACTACAACACCCAATTTATTCGGGTAGCGTTCGATGTGCGATACAAAGCACCCTGCTCCGGGGAAGAGCCGACTAGTCAATGCCATCTATAACTACTCCCATTGAAACTGGGCACCATCCTAGATTGTCATGCCACTCGCTGGAGTCATACCAATCCTGTTCCACGAGGTGCAGGGGCACACGTTGACCTTCTGCGGCATATAATGGCCACGCGTATCCTGCCGGCTCGTCATCTCCTTCAGGGACAACAGGTGCTTCCAGATAGCCTTCCCAATTCGTGAATTGGGCGCGCAGGAGCGCGAATGAAGCAAACGTGGGAAACCCGAGCTTCCATATCTCACGCTCGATCCAATCACTATACCATTGATCATCGATTATTTCGTGCCATTCATATTCTAAGCGATTCTGGATTAACTCATACGTAGCATTCAAACTTAGATTGTACCGGTTGAATGATGAAATCCAACATCCCGCGTAGGTGTGCCAATAGCAGGATTCCCACCAATCAGACCTAGTTTCCGACTCCCACAGTTTGCGAAATTGCAAGAACAGAAGGAAGCTATGCCCTGTCCACTCGTGCTCGCTTAGCCAGGGGAGCCATGACTGCAACCGCCGTAGACTCAACTCTTCGAGGAGTGCTATTACCTGTTCCCTGTCTTCTTGCGGCAGAATTAGGGCTGATACGAATTGGTCAATTCTCAGTCCCCGAGATAGCTCTGTAATGCTCTGATCGACCACATACAGCGGCGCGTGCAAGTCCGAGTCAACCTCGGCGAAATAATCAGGTTCATCCCAATCCCCCGATTCATCGAAGCTGTCAAGGTACTCCGCAACGGTGTACGAGTCTGCTGATGCGTGTCGGTATGTGCCTTCTAGGGCTTTCGGCAGCGGCTCCATGGGAACGTGGCTCATAGGAGAGTGCAGCGTGAGAACGTGGACAGAGCCTGGGGGATGAGGCGCGGTCGGGAGGGCCCATGGGTCATCCTCCTGTGAGTGTGAAGGGGTGGAGTCTAAGAAGTCTTCAAAGCTCCATTGGATTACGACGTTGGAAGGCACGGTGGGTTTGTATAGGTGGCACATAGGCATTGTCAACCGTACTCTGTTAGTAGTGTTCTGGTCAGCTAGCGCGTCGGGGGGCTGCTGACGGAGCATTCACGTTGTAGTATCATTCGTGTAACGGCGTCGACGGAGACGAGTAGACGGGCCCACGGCGGTCGAGCGAGCCGGTGACGGTGTGAGACCGGTGCGCCGCCCCAGTCGAAGATCCCTCCCGAGCCGTCAGCCGAAGGCTCGCACAGCGAGTGAGTAGACCTGACCGGGTTCGCCGCCCGTTACCGAAGGCGGGAGCGTGATGGCGCTCCGCTGAGGGTCCCCGCCCTCCACTGGATTCCCGCCTTCGCGGGAATGACGGAAGAGAACGGAATGGCGCAAGGAGAGACGGGGAAACCAGGGTGGTACCGCGGGTGATGCCCGTCCCTGTCAGGGGCGGGTTTTTTGTTGGACGCTGGAGGAGAGTGAGAAGGAGTGGATGTCATGGCGAGCGTAACGCTGTACGACACGACGCTGCGCGACGGTTCGCAGATGGAAGGCGTGAGCCTCTCCGTGCACGACAAGCTGCGCATCGCCGAGCGGCTGGACCAGCTGGGCGTCCACTTCATCGAGGGCGGCTGGCCCGGCTCCAACCCCAAGGACGAGGAGTTCTTCCAGGAGGCGAAGAGCCTTAACCTGACGCACGCCAAACTGACCGCCTTCGGCAGCACCCGCCGCGCGAACTCTGCCGTCGAGGACGACGCGAACATCCAGGCGCTGCTCGACAGCGGCGCGGAGGTGGTCACGCTCGTCGGCAAGTCGTCGGAGATGCAGGTTGCGGACGTGCTCGAAGTGCCGCTCGAAGAGAACCTCGCGATGATCCGCGATTCAGTCGCCTACCTGCGGGAGCAGGGGAAGCGCGTCTTCTTCGACGCCGAGCACTTCTTCGACGGTTACGTAGCGAACCCGGAGTACTCGCTGCAGTGCATCCGCGCCGCGGCGGAGGCGGGGGCGGAGTACGTCGTGCTGTGCGACACGAACGGCGGCACGCTGCCCGTGGACGTGTTCGCGACCGTCAACGCGGTGGCGAAGGCCGTGGACTGTGGCATCGGCATCCACTGCCACAACGACGCCGACGTGGCGGTCGCCAACACCATAGCGGCGGTGCAGGCCGGCGCGACACAGGTGCAGGGCACCATCAACGGCTACGGCGAGCGGTGCGGCAACGCGAACCTGCTCTCCGTGATCCCGAACCTCCAGTTGAAGCTGGGCATGGACGTCATCAGCGAGGAGCAGATGGGCCACCTTACCGAGCTGCACCGGTTCACGGCGGAACTCGCGAACATGCCGCGCAGCCGGTACCAGCCGTACGTGGGAGAGAGTGCATTCACACACAAGGGCGGGCTGCACGTCTCCGCCGTCACGAAGGTCGAGGACAGCTACCAGCACATCAAGCCGGAGCTCGTCGGCAATGCGAAGCACGTCGTCGTCTCGGAGCTCGCGGGGCGGAGCAACATCGCGGTCAAGCTGCAGGAGGCGGGGCTGAGCGCCGACGTCTCCGGCAAGCGGCTGAGCGCGCTGCTGCAGATCGTGAAGGAGCGCGAGAACGAAGGGTTCCAGTACGAGGGCGCCGAGGGGTCGTTCCGCCTGCTCGTGGAGCGCACGGAGACTGGCTATCAGCCGCCGTTCGACCTCGTGGACTTCATGGTGGTGATGGAGAAGCGGCGCAGGCCGGGGAACTGGACCGGCGAGGACTCGCTCTGCGAGGCGATGGTGAAGCTCTCCGTGAATGGCGAGGTGCGGCATACCGTCGCGGAGGGGAACGGCCCGGTGAACGCGCTCGACCAGGCGATACGCAAGGCACTGCTCGACTTCTACCCGCACCTGAAGGACGTGGAGCTGACCGACTACAAGGTGCGTGTCGTCTCACAGGGGCCGGGGGGCACCGGTGCAGTCGTGCGGGTGCTCGTCGAGTCCACGGACGGTGAGCAGACCTGGGCGACAGTCGGGGCGTCGACGAACATCATCGAGGCGTCGTGGCAGGCGCTGTCGGACAGCCTCGAATACGCGCTGCTGCAGCGATAGCGGGAGAGGCCACATGGCCACCGAGGTCTTCCACATGGACGCGAACGGCGTCCGCATCTCGGCGCAGCGCGCCGTGTTCGCCGAGCATGCCTACGCCCCGCGCAACATCAGTGGAGTGGAGCGTGTCGAGGACAAGGGCATCCGCTGGCCGGGGCAATCCACACTCATCCTCGGGTTCGCCATCATCGTCGCGGGGTTCATCATGCAGCACACCATTACAGTGATGGTCGGCGCGGTGGCCGTGATGTCGGGCTCGCTGAACCTGGCGCGGAAGCGCCCACGGTACGGCATCCGCATCACGACGCAGCGGGGGCCGGTGTACGTGCTGGCGTCGCGGGACCAGCGCTACGTGGAGGTCGTTGCCGATGCACTCCTGCGCGCCGTCTCTGCTGCACACCGGTCACGGGAGGCGTCGCGGGAGGAGCGTGCGGATGGCGGCGAGGAGCGCAGTACTGAGCCCGCACCCACACTGGAATCGCAGGCGCCGCCCCGCCGTCGTGGAGGTCGTCCTACGCCTCGTAGGAGAAGGCGTTAGCTGAGCGCGTCGGCGAGGTACTCCGCCCAGTGGCGGGGCTTCTTGGACGTGAAGTGGCCGATCTGCTGGCGGCACGAGATGCCGGAGACGGCGACCGGCCAGCCGCGCTTCTCCTCCGCCTCGATCGCGGGGAAGAGCTTGAGCGAGCCCATCGCCTTCGACGTCTCGTAGTGCTCCTTCTCGAAGCCAAACGTCCCCGCCATGCCGCAGCACGCGGAGTCGATCAGCTCCGGCTCGTAGCCCGCGAGGCGCAACGCCTCGAGCGTCGGGCGTGCGCCCACGAGCGCCTTCTGGTGGCAGTGGCCGTGCACCTGCACCTGCGCCTTGGCGGCGTCGGTGAATGCGGCGCGCACGGCGTCCGGCTCCTCGGCGGCGAGCTTCACGATCAGTTCGTCCAGCATGAACGCCTGGCTCGCCACGGACCTCGATGCGTCGTCGCGCAGCAGCTCGGGGTACTCGTCGCGGAGCGTAAGCAGGCACGACGGCTCCGTGCCGACGATGAGCGTTCCGCGCTGCGCGTGCGGCGCGAGTACCTCCACGTTCTTCCGTGCCCAGCCTTTCGCCTTCTTGAGTTGCCCCTTGGAGATGAGCGGCCTGCCGCAGCAGCCGCGCTGCGTCTCGATGCTGACGTTGTAGCCGAGCGCCTCCAGCACACGGACGGCGGCGCGTCCCACCTCCGGCGTCATGTACTCGGTGAAGGTGTCGTGGAAGTAGACGACGTCGCCGCGCGTTCCCTTCTGCGCCTGCGCGTCCCTGCGTGCGAACCACGACGAGAAGCGTCGCAGCGCGAACCTCGGCAGCGGGCGCTCGCGGGCTATGCCGAACACGCGCTCGGCGAAAAGCTTCGACGGAGGCAGGCTGCCGAGCAGATTGGTGACGGGCGCGATGGCCTGCCCGATGCGGCTGAGGCGGGCGACCTCGCCGAACGCGCGGGCGCGGAGCGGCAGGCCGTGCTTCTCGTAGTACTTGCTGAGCACTTCGGACTTGAGCTTGGCCATGTCCACGTTGGAGGGGCACTCGGCCTTGCACGCCTTGCACTCGACGCAGAGGTCCATCGTGTCGTAGAGGCGCTTGCCGGTGAGTTCGTCGGCGGGGAGCCTGCCGCTGATGATCATGCGGAGCATCGTGGCGCGGGCGCGGGTCGAGTGCTCCTCCTCGCGCGTCGCCATGAAGGAGGGGCACATACCGCCGTCCAGCTTGCGGCAGGCGCCCTGGCTGTTGCACATCTCGACGTGCGCGCCGAAGCCGCCGTCCTCGCTGAAGTCGAGGTACGTGGGGACGTCGATGGCCGTGTAGTCGGGTCCGATGCGGAGGTTCTCCCGCAGGCCGGGCGTCTCGATGATCTTGCCGGGGTTCATGATGCCCTCAGGGTCGAACGCCTGCTTCAGCTCCTTGAACGCCTGGTAGAGCTCGGAGCCGAACATCTTCTCGGTGAAGACGCCGCGCACGATGCCGTCGCCGTGCTCGCCGGTGAGGCTGCCGCCGAACTCAAGGACGAGGTCGGCGATCTCCTCGGCGATGGAGGCCATCTTCTCGACACCTTCGTGCTGCTTGAGGTTGACAACGGGGCGGATGTGCAGGCAGCCGGTGGACGCGTGGCCGTAGTAGGCGGCCTCGGTGTCGTGCTTCGCGATGATCTCCTCGAAGCGGCGCACGTACTGCGGCAGCTGCTCCGGCGAGACGGCGGTGTCCTCGACGTACGGCAGCGGCTTGGCGTCGCCCTTGAGCGCCATCGCCAGGCCCAGCCCGGCCTCGCGAAGCGCGTACCAGCGCTGCTGCTCGATGGGGTCGTTCGTGATCATCGTTGCGTAGCCGAGGCGGCGGTGCTCCATGTCGGCCTTCATCGCCTCGAGCCTCGACTGCACCTCGCGCGGGGAGTCGCCGTAGAACTCGACGAACAGCAGCTCCCGCGGCTCGCCGATGAAGTAGTCGAGCAGGCTGCGGTAGCCGGGGTTCACCTTGCAGTTGTCGATGATCATGTGGCCGACGAGCTCGACCGCCGAGGGGCTGTGCTCCAGGAGCGGGACGGACGCCTCCATGCACTCGATGAGGTCAGTGAAGTGGACGACGCCGAGCCCCTTGTAGCGCGGCAGGGGCACGAGGTTGACGCGCGCCTCAGTGACGGCGACGAGCGTGCCCTCCGACCCGACGACGGCGCGGGTGAGGTTCATGGGGCCGTCGCCGGTGAAGTCGTCGAGGTTGTAGCCCATGACGCGGCGCAGGATGCGGGGGAAGCGCTGGGAGATCTCGTCGGCGTGCTCCCAGGCGAGGCGGCGGGTCTCGCGGTAGATGGCGCCCTCGAGGTCGTTGCGAGAGAACTTGTCCTCCAGCGCCTCGCCGGCGACGGGCGAGAAGCGGGCGCGGCTGCCGTCCGAGAGGATGGCGTCGACCTCGAGGATGTGGTCGAGCGTCTTGCCGTAGATGACGGAGTGCGGGCCGCAGGAGTTGTTGCCGATGCCGCCGCCGACCGTGGCGCGCGCGCTGGTGACCGGGTCAGGCCCGTACATGAGGCCGTACTGGCGCACGGCGGCGGAGAGGTGGTTGTTGACGATGCCGGGCTGCACGCGCGCCCACCGCTCCTCCGGCGAGACCTCCAGCACGTTGCGCATGTACTTGGAGAAGTCCATGACGATGGTGTGGTTGGTCGTCTGCCCCGCGAGCGCCGTCCCGCCGCCGCGCGGTGTAACCGGCACGCCGTGCTCGCGGGCGATGCGGATGGTGGCCTCCACGTCGTCGGCCGTGCGCGGGACGACGACGCCGACGGGCGTCATCTGGAAGATGGAGGCGTCGGTGGAGTACATGAGGCGGTTGTAGTGGTCCATCCGCACTTCCCCGGCGATCTGGCCACGCAGCCTGTCGGCGATGGCGCTGACCTCGGAGGGGGCGATGGAGGCGCCCTTGCGGGCGGTTTCGTACAGCAGTGGCATCGGGTCGTTCTCCCTGCGCGCGGGGTACTCACTCCCGCGGAACTTTCACGAGCGTCCCCCAATCTTACGCCAGCGCGGAGCGTCACGGGGGCTAAGGAGGCTTGCCTGAATCACTGAAGCCTGCGACCGCTCCCGGTTGACACTCCTCCTGCGTGCTCTTACGTTGAGTAGGCAACACGTCCGTGAAAGTGCGAGCGCGAGGCCATGCAGGAAGCGACAGAGCATAAGACGCCGGTGACGACGCTGGGACCGCTGGAGACGCGGCTGATGGACGTCGCGTGGACGGCGGGACGCTCGCTCTCGGTGCAGGACGTCGTGGACAGGCTTGGCGGCGGGAACTACAAGACCGTCATGACGGTGCTGAACCGCCTCGTCGAGAAAGAGATGCTGGCCCGCGAGCTGGACGGACGGGCCTACCGCTATCACCCGACGCATGGCAGGGACGAGTTCCTGCGCGCCGCGGCCGACGGGCTGGTGCGCGGCTACGTCGAAGCGTTCGGCGACGACGCGGCGAGCCACATCGCCGATGCGGCGCGTGTTGCGTCGCCGCCGGCTGACAAGCCGGCGGACCCGCAACCGCTCCCTGTCGCATACCGCATCTACCACTCTCCCACGTCCCGTAAGGGACCACTGTTCATCGCCGGGGCTGCGGCAGCCATCGCCGCGGTCTTCATCCTCTCAAGGCGGCGTAAGAGCTAGTGTCCTACGCGCCGTTGGAGTGGGACGATTTCGCCGACGCGGCGGCGACTGTATCACCCGGAACGCCGCTCTCTCTTACGCAACTTGAGAACATCCGCCGGATGGTCGAGAAGCTGAACTCCTACAACGCGTCGGCGTCGCTGATGTCGGACGCGGCGCTGGCCGATGTGCTGCGAGGGCATGTGCTCGATTCGCTCACGCTGCTGCCGCTCATCCGACGGGTGAACCTGCACGAGGGAAGATTGGTGGACGTGGGGACGGGCGGGGGCTTCCCGGGCCTCGTGCTGGCGATAGCCGAGCCTGCGCTGCGCGTGACGCTGATGGACGCCACGCGCAAGAAGACGGCGTACCTGGAGCGCGCCTGCGAGGAGCTGGGGCTGGACGTGGACGTGCTGCACGCCCGCGCGGAAGACGCTGCCCACGATCCTGCGTTGCGCGAGTCCTTCGACATCGTGGTCTGCCGTGCGCTCGGCCCCTGGCCGGTCGTGCTCGAACTCACGCTGCCCTTCTGTACGACGGGCGGCGTCCTGCTTGGGCAGCGGGGGTACGACGCATCGTCAGAGGCCGTCGCGCATGCCGAGACCGCCGCCCTCCTCGGCGGACGCGTCGTGGGAATCGAGCAGGTAGGCGTCGAAACCGGTCTGGAGAACCGCCACGTAATCACGGTCGAGAAAGTAGAATCCACGCCGCCCCGGTATCCGAGGAAGGCAGGGATACCGGCCAAGCGTCCGCTGATTTAGGCTTAAGTACGTGGCAAACGTCCTGGCATCGCTC
Organism: Chloroflexota bacterium; assembly: GCA_009838965.1. Classification (GTDB taxonomy): domain Bacteria; phylum Chloroflexota; class Dehalococcoidia; order Lucifugimonadales; family Australimonadaceae; genus Bin16. The sequence continues at coordinate 27,955 of VXQP01000047.1, forward strand.
AAAGCCAACCAGTCGCTGAAGCGCAGGCTCCTCACGCCGAAGACCGGCATACCGCTGGTTGCGCTCATCCTGGTGATCGCGCTCCTCACGAACAAGGTGGACATCGGGTTCAGCGACACATGGGAGCACATCACCACGCTGAACCCGTGGTGGTACGTCCTGGCGTTCGTCTCGCACTACACCACGTTTGTATTCAGAGGTGCGCGATGGCGCGCGCTGATAGCCAACGCTCACCGTCATGGGGGCGGGCCTCCGCCCTCGGTGGCCTACGCCGGACGGGTCATCCTCATGGGCTGGTTCGTGAACTCGGTGACCTGGTTCAGGATGGGCGACGCCTACCGCGCCTACGCGTACGCGAGCGACACCAACACGAGCTTCTCGCGCAGCATGGGCACGGTGATGGCAGACCGCTTCATCGACCTCGTCGTCGTCGCGGTACTCATCACGATAGGCGTCGGTGCGCTGTTCATCGGCGGGCAGATCGTCCCGCCGGTCTTCCTCGTGGGGGTTGCGGTGGGGGCGCTCATGGTTGTCGGCGCGGGGCTCGTGGCGATGGTCCTCGCGCGGCGGTGGGTCGCTCCACGATTGCCTGAGAAGTTGCGGGATATGTACCACCGGTTCCACAGCGGGACGATGGACAGCTTCGGGCGTATGCACGTCGTGTTCGCGCTCGGCGTGCTCGGGTGGCTCTCGGAAGCCGGACGGCTCTTCTGCGTCGTGATGGCAGTCGGGACGCCGGTGGCGCTGGGGCTGGTGCTCTTCGTGCCGATGGCGAACGGCCTGCTCACCGCCGTTCCGCTCACCCCTGGCGGGCTGGGGCTGGTGGAGACCGGCGTGACGGGCCTGCTGGGCCTCGAACTCGCGGTGGAGGCGGCGCTGGCGGTGGCGCTGGTGGACAGGAGCATCAGCTACTTGAGCATCGTGGTAACGGGCGGCGCGGTATTCGTGGCGCACCAGATCAAGGCAGCGAAACAGGCGTACGCGCAAGAAACGTACGCGCCTGAAAAAGGAGAGACGGCATGATCGATGGCGCATTCAGGGCGAAACTGCGGTCGGGCGACCCCCTCGTGGGCGTGTTCATCAGCATCGAGTCCCCGACCACGGTGGAGCTGCTCGCGGTCGCGGGAGTGGACTACGTGATGATCGACGGCGAGCACAACCCCATCGCGGCGGGCGAAGCGGTGGATATGGTGCGCGCGGCGGAGGCGAAGGGCGTCCCGGCGATGGCGCGCGTGGGCGAGAACACGCAGCAGGTGATGGCGAAGTACCTGGATGCGGGCGTGCTGGGCGTGATGATCCCCATGGTGAACAACGCCGCAGACGCCAGGTACGTCGTGGACTCGGTGAAGTACCCGCCGATGGGGAAGCGCGGGCTCGCGGGCGTGCGCGCCAACGACTTCGCCACCACCCCCGGTTACACGGACATGGCGAACGAGGCGACCGTCGTGATGGTCCAGATCGAGACGCGCGACGGCATCGACAACGCGGACGAGATCATCAACACGGACGGCGTGGACTCGGTCTTCCTCGGCCCGTCCGACCTCTCGGTTGCGCTCGGCGTTCCGGGCGAGACGAAGCACCCGCTCGTGCTGGAGACGATCGAGCAGCTGACGGAGAAGATCGTGGCGGCAGGCAGGACGGCAGGTACCATCGCGCGCACGCCGGAGGACTACGCCTACTGGCGCGACCGGGGCGTGCAACTCTTCCTGACGGGCGCGAACGCGCTGCTGCTGGGCGCTGCGAAGGCGTACGTGGACGGCGCCCGCTCCGCCGAGGAGGGCCGGTGATGACTGAGACCGTTGGCGTCGTCGGGACGGGCATCATGGGCGCGCCGATGGCGCGCAACCTTGCGAAGGCGGGGTTCGAGGTCATCGCCTACAACCGCACCGCATCGCGGGCGGAGGCGCTGCGCGAGGACGGCTGCGCGGTCGCGGCCTCGCTGGCGGAGGTCGGGCAGACGGCGTCCGTGGTCATCACGATGGTGCCGGACACGCCGGACGTGCTGGCCGTGGTGGAGGGCGAGGGCGGACTCGCAGGGGCGATGCACGAGGGCTCGGTGCTCATCGACATGAGCACGATATCGCCCGGCGAGACGCGGGCGCTCGCGGGGCGGCTGGCGGAGCGCGGCATCGCGATGCTCGACGCGCCGGTCAGTGGCGGCTCGTGGGGCGCGCAGCAGGGCACGCTCACCATCATGGCGGGCGGCGAGCCGGAGACGTTCGAGCGGTGCCTGCCGGTGTTCGAGGCGATGGGCAAGAGCATCACGCTGATGGGGCCGTCCGGCATAGGGCAGACGACGAAGCTGGTGAACCAGATACTCGTCGCGGGGACGTGCGCGGCGGTTGCCGAGGCGCTCGTGTTCGCGGCGTCGCAGGGCGCGGACCTGCTCAAGACGGTGGAGGCGGTATCGGGCGGCGCGGCGGGCTCGTGGCAGCTGGCCAACCTGGGGCCGCGGATGGCGCAGCGGGACTTCGCGCCCGGCTTCATGGTGAAGTTGCAGCAGAAGGACCTGCGGCTCATCCTGGAGGCGGCGCAGGAGCAGCACGTGCCGCTCGCAGTGACGAGCCTGGCGCGGCAGTACCTGACCGCGGTCGAGGCGATGGGCGGCGCGGACGAGGGCACGCAGGCCGTCGTGAAGGCGGTGGAGGCGCTGGCAGGCGTCGAGGCGCGGCAGGACGCCGGATGACACTTCCCTGCCCCGACGCCGTATGAGCGCGCGCGCCCGACAGGCGTGGGACGCGCTGCACTACCCCATCGTGATGCTGGTGTTCGCGGTCAACGGCGCGCTGGCGGCGTCGCTGGGGCACGTCCTGCTCAACGACGTCATCGGAGTCGAGGGGTCGCTATGGGGCGGGCCGTGGGGCTACCGCGTCCTCTACGTTGCGCTCATCACGCCGTCGTACTCGGTGCTGCTGGTCGTCACGGGCACGGTGTTCGGGAAGGGCGCGTACTTCAGGATGCGCGTGCGGCGCATCTGGGGGCGCGTGCTGCCGGTGCCGTGGCTGCGGGGGTGAACCCTCACCCGCCACGCTGGCGCGCGGCGACCTCTCCCAGGGGGCGAGGTGAACGAAAGGGCGCCCACAAGGGACGCCCCTGCACCAAACAGGTTCACCCTCATCCCAGCCCCTCTCCCCTCAAGGGAGAGGGGGCCAGACGGATGCTGGATTCCCGCCTTCGCGGGAATGACGGGACTTACGACTGCGGGAACATCTCGACCGGCGTCTGGCGCGGGCCGAGGCTCTCGTAGTAGTAGTTGGTCTCCGGGTCGTAGCGTCCCTGGTTGAAGCCGCCGGACTTCTCGCTGCGGATGATGATCGCGACCGTGCGCTCGCCGACCGTGATCTCCGTGTGGACCTCGTACGGCTTGACGAGGTCGATCTCGCCGGGGCCGACGAGGACGTCCGAGGCCAGCGCGATCTCGGCGTAGTCCGGCTTCGAGCGGTCGTCCAGGCGGTCGTAGCGCTCGATGCGCTCGTGGCCGTCGAGCACGCCGTAGAGGGTGTAGATGTGGGCGTGGTCGTGGATGCGGGCCCTGCCGCCCTGGCGTGCCTCGCCCTTGGTGAGGCCGTTCACCGCGAAGCCGTAGTCCGGGTCCTCATAGAAGATGAGGTTCTCGGCGCGGCCGTCGGCGGGGACGCAGTCCGGCCAGGACTTCGACGCCTCGACGACGGTGGGGTCGGCGAGCAGCTCGGCGAGGACCGGCGCGAGCGCCGCCCAGCGCTTCTCGAGGTCGGGCTCCGATGCGAAGAGTTCGCGGGTCTTCGAAACGAACCGGTCCAACGCGTTCTGGGTCCTCGTCTCTATCACCATGGCGTCCCTCCCTTGTTCTGTCGTGTGCACTATACGCCCAACGCGGGCGCCGCGCACCCTCACGCGGGGCTGGGGACGCCTGCGATGGAGTAGAAGCGGGCGCAGTTGTCCCAGAGGATCTTGCGGCGGTCCTCGTCGGTGAAGGGCAGCTCGAAGAAGTTTTCGACCGCCGCGGGGTACTTCGAGTCGCCGTGGGGGTAGTCGGTCGAGAAGACGATGTTGTCGTTGCCGAAGGCGTCGATGGTGTACTTCGCGGGCAACTCGTCGGGCTCGACCGACACGTAGCACTGGCGCCTGAAGTACTCGCTGGGCGGCATCGTGAGGTCTTCCATGAAGATGTCGGCCTCGCGCTCGTACCCCTCGTCCATGCGCCAGAGCATCCACGGGAGCCACGCGCAGTTCGCCTCGAGGAAGGCGACGTTCAGGCGCGGGTGATGCTCCAGGACGCCTCCCGCCGCGAAGCTGCCGATGGCCAGCATCTGCTCGAACGGCTGCGCGTAGATGCGGCGCAGGCCGAAGTTCGGGTCGTAGTTCTCCGCGCTCTGGCGCGACCGCGACCCCGACGCCTCGTGGAAGCCCAGCGGGATGCCGAGCTCCTCCAGCGCGTCCCAGAGCGGCTCGTAGCAGGGGTCGTGCCAGCTCTTGCCGTTCACGATGTTGGAGCGCACGAACACGGCCTTGAACTTGAGGTCCTCGACGACGCGGTGCGCCTCCTCGACGGCGTCGTTGACGTCGTAGACGGAGATCATGCCCGCGCCGAGCAGCCGCGCCGTGTCGCCCTGGCAGAAGTCGTACAGCCAGTCGTTGTAGGCGCGGGCGATGGCGGCGGCGAAGCGCGGGTCGAGGTCGGGGATCGTCAGCACGCTGAGGCCCCGGCTGGGGAAGAGCACCGCGACGTCCAGCCCTTCGGCGTCCATCGCCTCCAGCTGGACCTCCGGCGACCAGCCGCGCGCGGAGTGGTCCCGGTAGAGGGCCTGGTTGCGCTCGTAGTTGTGGCCGCGGTGCGGCGTGCGGGCCCCGCGCATCGAGCGCTCGCGGTCGGGGAAGTAGACGCCGAGGTCGCGCACGTTCTCGGAGGTCATGCCGATGGGGGCCGCCGACTTGAACTCGGGGTCGATGTAGCGCTCCCAGAGGTCGGGCGGCTCCATGATGTGCATGTCGCTGTCGATGATGCTGAACCCGTTCTTTGCCATCGTTGTCTCTCCCTAGACGTTGAAGAAGCGCTTGGCGTTGCCGCCGAGGACGGCGGCCTTGTCGTCGTCGGTGAGGCCGGGGTAGTGGGCGAGCTCGTCGATCTCCTCCTCGGCCTTGAGCGCGTCGACCTCGTGCGGGTAGTCGGAGGCGTAGGCGAACGGCGTCGCCCCGACGCGCTCGACGAGGTGGCCGAGCGTGCCCTCGCTCCCCTCGCAGCCGATCAGCACGTTGCCGCTCTTGACCCACTCCTCGGCGTCCAGGCCCGACGCGCGGGGGCGGTACTCGTCCTCCCGCGCGATGCGGTCGAGCACGAACGCGAGCCAGCCGGCGCCGCCCTCCATGAAGCCGAGTTTGAGGTTGGGGAAGCGGTCGATCGCGCCCTGCCGGAAGAACGAGACGAAGTTAATGATGAGCGGCAGCGGGTGGTGGAGGATGTGGGATGCGCCGTTGTCGATGAAGCCCTCCATGCCGAGGTTGAGGTTGGAGCCGCCATGGAGCGCGAGCACGCAGCCGAGCCGTTCCGCCTCCTCGTAGACGGGCCAGTACATCTCGTGGCCGAGGTTCACGGGGAGCCCGCGCGTGGGGAGCATCGCGCCCGGCAGGCCGAGGTCCTCGACGGCGCGGCGGAGCTCCTTGACCGCCTCCGGCACGTTCTGCATGGGGATGAGCCCCATCGGGTGCAGGCGGTCGCTCACCTTCCGGTAGGCGGCGTGGACGTAGTCGTTGAAGCCCTGGCAGACGGCGACGGCGTAGTCCGGGTTCTGGATGATGCCGACCGCGAGCCCCTGGGTGGTGAACATGACCGCCTTGTCGATCTCGGCGCGTTCGAGGAAGGCGACCCAGTCCTCGCCGGAGCCCATGCGGTGCTCGCTGGCGTTGACCCGCTCGCGTCCGGCGGCCCCCGACGGCCGCGCCTGCGGCATGTGCATGCCGTCCAGGCCCGGGAAGAGCCTGCCGCCGGCGCTCCTGCTGCCGCTTATGACCGATTTGAACGGCTCCGGCATGAAGTCGAGCATCTCCATACTTGCCTCGATGATGTGCCCGTCGCAGTCGACGACGGGGAAAGCGCGCTTCGCCATGTCTGCCTCCTCTCGCTGTTTCAGCGGCTCGTTGCTTCGACCCAGGGCGTTTCGCCCGCCCAGGTCGCCAGGACGCGTTCCACGTCCCTGATCATGTCCGGGCTCTCGCCCAGCTGGGCGGGCCAGTACTTCGTGATGCGCTCTGTCGAGTTCATGGACTGCCAGCGCTCCAGCGGCAGCTCGATGGAGTCGTTCAGCGCGGGGTCGCGCACGACGGCCATGGGGTCGCCGCCGTCCTCCACGATGCGCATCTGGTCCTTCAGCAGCTTGCGGTACATGATGACGCCGATGTCGGAGACGCCGAGCATCTCCTTCGTGCGGTCGGCGTTGGGCCCCTGCGTGATCCACGCGACGAAGTCCTGGTGGTTGCCGAGGTCGGAGGTGAGCCGTCCGTCGGGGTCGTAGAGCGGCACGTTGAAGTACGGCACGCGCTCCTGTTCAGGGATCGTGTGCCCCTCCGCCGCGGGGTAGAAGAACTTGGTGATGTGCATCGTGTGGGTGTCGTCGACCGGCACGCGGTACTGGAGGTGGCAGTTGAGCGTCCCGCCGACGAACAGCACGTTGGGGAAGAGGATGGGGTGCCCGATCGCCCAATCGTGGTGGAACTCGTCGCTGCCCTCCACGATGCGGCGCTTGATCATGCCGTGCTCGAAGACGTCGAAGCCTATCTTCTGGTGGCGCTTCGGTATCGTCGGGAACGTCTCGGCCTCGGCCAGCCCCAGCGCTATCGCCTTCTGCTGCTGCGTCCAGACGCCCCAGTAGCCGTGCAGCCACTCCAGATGGACGGGGTCGAGCGAGTTCTCCATGCACTGGAGCCAGTTGCAGGGGAGGTCGGCGATGCCGATGTCGCTCCAGGTGTTCTCCCACTCGTACGGCTCCCAGTGGGGGAGCAGGGGCGCGGGCTGCGGGCCCATGTAGGCGAAGACGAGCCCGCCGTACTCCTGGACGGGGTAGCCGGTGACCTTCACCTTCTCCTTGAAGCGCCCGTCCGGGTGGACGGTCTCCTCGAACGGCTGCTCGATGCACTGGCCGGTCTCGTCCATCATCCAGCCGTGGTACATGCAGCGGAGGCCGTGCTCCTCCGGTATGCCGTAGGAGAGGTCGACGCGGCGATGCGGGCAGAAGCGATCGATCAGTCCGAGCGTGCCGGAGCGGTCGCGGTAGAGGACGAGGTCCTCGCCGAGGATGCGGACGGCCCTGGTGGGGCGCTCCTCGAGTTGAGCGGCGGCGGCGACGGGATGCCAGTAGCGTCGGAAGAGGTCGCCCATGGGCGTGCCGGGTTCGATGCTGGAGAGTAGGTGGTTCTCTTCGGCTCCGAGCATGACATCCTCCCTTTGTCACGATTCTCGTCGTGTGCGCATGGTACAGCGGCTGATGGCGGCTGTACACGGGGAACTGGTTAAGGGGGCCAATGCCCCCGGAATCCTGGCCCTCTTAACCGTGATCCACGAGTGAACCGGACTGCAATTCTGGCCACTTGGCCACCTTAATCCGGGGTGTTCCGCAGGCGGTGGCCTGCTTCCCACTATTAAGGGGGCAAGGGGGCCATCGAAAACAAAGTTTACGGGCCGGAGCCACCCTCACCGCGCACTGAAGCGCGTAGCAGACCGGGTGCTGCGGCAAGAGGTCATGCAACCAGCGTACGCGGCCGGGGCGCCATCGTGAAAGGGGCGCGTGTCAGCAGTTCACCAATCGAAGTGCAACTCGATGAGCCCGCCGTGCTGCCGCTCGTCCTCTTCCTCAGCGTTGCTCGGGGGGGTACGGAGCGAGTGTGTCGCGCCATCCGTCCCACGGCACGACTTGATAACTGTCCGCTTGCCTGGGTAGGTTGTGCCTCTGGTAGTTTGCACAGGCATCAGGGAGAAGGAACTGTGGACGTGACACGTTGGATGTTCCCTACCGAAGAAGAGGAGATTGCGGAAGTCTTGTCGTTGGCTCGCCGTATCGTCTCCACCGGATGGGACAGCGGATGGGCATCTGATAAGGACGGCAACCAAGTTGAAGAATGGCAGGACGAGGCAGTCAACTTCAATCTGCTCGCAGCGTTCCTGAAAGTGGACGACGTAATCGACGGCAGAATAGACTACGTGGTGCAGAGTAAGGCTACTGAGCAAGTCTTCGATATAATCCGGAATGAGATGGGCTCAGAAGAACTGAACGTATATGATTGGCAAACGGACCCCAACCGGACGAAAGAAGACGTATTGGGTGTGCTCGATAAAGCCTTACAGAACATGAAGGTGGATTCAAATGGTCACCAACCGTAGGTGGACGCGAAATGAATTGCTGGCAGCGCTCAATATGTACTGCCAGCTACCGTTCGGCAGGCTGCATGCCAGCAATCCGGCAATCATCCAACTCGCCCACGCGATGGGCCGCTCGCCTTCTGCGCTGGCGATGAAACTGGTCAACATAGCCAGCCTCGACCCCAAAATCACCTCTACAGGCCGCAGCGGGCTGCAGAATGCCTCCTCTCAAGACCGCCAGATGTGGGCAGAGATGCAAGACGACTGGGAGCGATTCGCTGTTGAAGCCGAGCGAGCCACTGCTGAGCTTGGCTTGGGAGAAGAATCTACTGAAGATCAAACAAGAGAAGATTCTTCTTCGTACGTAGGTGAGGATCGACCGATAGAGACAACAGCACGCATAGGGCAGAGATTCTTCAGAATGGCAGTACTTAGTGCATACAATGGGCGATGCTGTATCACAGGACTGTCATTTCCAAGCCTGCTCGTGGCCAGCCATATCGTGCCATGGAGCCATGATAGAGACAACAGGGTCAACCCTCGTAACGGTCTGCTGTTGTCGGCTTTGCACGACAAAGCATTCGATTCTGGAATACTGACAATCAATGACGATATGACCGTACGTGTTTCCAGCAACATTCTCGCAAGAGCGGACAGATTCTTTTCAGAATCAATCAGTAGTTATAACGGATATCCAATCACCCTTCCCCAGAAATTCGAGCCTGATAGAGGTTTCCTGCGCTACCACAGAGAGAACATCTACGTAGGTGACTGAATAGAGGTCCCCCACTGCCATCCGGCCCTTGCCCCTCTCGCTCCTCGCCACCTACCATGGAAGGCCGGTGCACAGACTCAGGGTCGATGCGGCGGGCACCCGCCGGGCGGGAGCGCAGTGGCACCGAATGGCACCAAATGTCACCATGAGAAAAGCGTCCCAGGAGTGAGCGGGGCGCGGTCAGGAGTGCAATGGCCATCGCAGACCGCATGAAAGTCGGCATCGCGTCGCCGCATATCTTCACGGACGGGAACGTGGACATGACGTTCGCGGCCTCGTACGTGCGCCGTGCCGAGGAGCTGGGCTACGCGAGCCTCTGGACGCAGGAGCGCGTCACCGGCTCGCCCACCGTCCTCCACCCGCTCTCGTTCCTCGCGTGGCTCGCGGGGCAGACGTCGACGGCGCGCATCGGGGTGTCGGTGCTGGTACTGCCGCGCCACAACCCGGTGATGCTGGCGAAGCTGGCCGCCGACATCGACGTGATGAGCGGCGGGCGGCTCGTGCTCGGGGTCGGGCTCGGCAACAGCGGGGCGGAGCTGCCGATGTACGGCATCACGGCAGAGCGCCGCGTCACGCGGTTCGTCGAGCAGGTGCAGGCGATCCGTGCGCTGTGGGGGCAGTCGCCGTCCGGCCACTCCGGCACGTTCTACGACATCGCGGACGCGAGCATCTCGCCGAGGCCGGGGCATCCGCCGATCATCTTCGGGGCGAACGCCGACGCCGCCCTCGCGCGCAGCGTGCGCCACGCCGACGGGTGGATGGGCGCGGGCAGCGGGCCGCTCGCCGACTTCCCGCGCAAGGTGGCGCTCGTGCAGTCGCACCTCGCGGAAGCCGGGCGCGATCCGGCGTCGTTCCCCATCTCCAAGCGTCTCTACCTGGCGGTCGACGACGACGAGGAACGTGCGAAACGCCGGCTGCGGGAGTGGTTCGGCTACTACTACGGCAACCCGGACAACGCGGAGCAGGCCGCCATCTGGGGCAGCGCGTCGAAGATAGGCGAGCTGCTGGAGGAGTGGGCCGAGATGGGGGTGGACGAGGTGCTGCTCAACCCGGTGTTCGACATGGATGAGCACCTGGAGCGGCTCGCGGACATCACGGGGCTGGCGTAAACGTGTGTCATGTCGAGCGTAGCCGAGGCATCTCTCGGGGAAAGCGTCTGCGGAGGGCGAGATGTCACCTGAGAGATTCCTCGACTCCGCCACCGACTGCGTCGACGGCTCCGCTCGGAATGACAGGCGGGGGACAAGGGAAGGGACCAGACGAGGTTCCTGCCTGCGCAGGAACGACAGAGGCACTCTCGTTTGACACCCTTGGGGGCGGAGGATAGACTCGTGCTGTTCCCGCTCACCTTGCGGGGCCTACGGAAGAAGTTGCGTTAGATGTACGGCGAACGCCGACCCGAATTCGATCCGGA
>VXQP01000016.1 GCA_009838965.1 Chloroflexota bacterium
AGGTTCAGCGGGGCATCGACGTGCTCATCTGCCACCCGAGGCTGGTGCAGACCGGCCTCGACCTGATCGATTTCCCCACCATCTGCTGGTACGAGACGGACTACTCGGTCTACACGATGCGGCAGGCCTCGCGCCGGTCGTGGCGCATCGGCCAGAGCCGGCCGGTGCGGGTCGTGTTCATGGCCTACAGGAACAGCCTGCAGGCCGATGCCCTGAAGCTGGTGGCGAAGAAGCTTCAGTCCTCGCTGGCGGTGGAGGGCGAACTGCCGGAGGACGGACTCGCCGCCTACGGCGACGACGGAGACGACCTCATGCTCGCGCTGGCGCGGAAGATCGTGAACGGCGATGAGGATGAAGCGGAGACGGTGGAGGCGGTCTTCGCGGCTGCGCGGGACGCCGAGTCCACCGCCGAAGAGTACCTGGTCGACGACGGCTGGAAGTCAGCGGACGTCGAGCCGGAGACCGCCGTGGTCGACGGCAACGCCATCGGCATCGAACCGGCGGTCGAGCCGTTCCCAGGCAACGGCAGCCGCGACGAGGACCGGGAGCCGCAGCAGACGCTGTTCTCCTGGGCCGAGTTCATGGCCGATGGGCTGGTGAGGCCGAAGGGCCGCAGCCGCAAGCCGCGGCCCGCGAGCCTCTCCATGTTCGAGTGGGCGCTCGGCATGGAGCGGGAGCGAGAGACCGAAATCGTGGCAGCGTCAGAGTGACGGCGTTGGGTGAGGGGATGCCGCCGGTTACAGCCGGCGGTATCCCCGGCATTGGGGCGTCTACCGATTCCGCCACTGCCCCACTCGTCCTCGTGATTCTACCACCGGTTCGCCGTAACACCCTTGACGCATGCGCGGCCCTCGTGGGACGCTCAGCCTGAACTAATCAGGAGGTGGCTCATGCCTCGAGAATACAAGCTCATCGTATGGTGGGCCGTGCTCGCGGCCCTGCTATCGCTGGGCGTGCTGCTGGTGGCCTCATGGACTGAGGTCGATGTGTCCGTGGGTCGGGCGATCCTGGTCAGTATGGTCGGCAGTGCATTCCTGCTTGGGGTGCTCCTCGCGGGCAATAAGGCCCGGCGCCGATGATTCAAGCTGAGACACTACCGAAGCGAAAAGCGGAACCCCACCTTGGGTTTGCACGCTCGGGTCGTAGTATCACGAGGCACAGGGGGTGCGAGATGATGGACAAGACCTAAAGGACCTATCCTTCTTTGCAGCGACCGTCGTGGTAGCACTCATCATAATCGCGGTATACAGCGCATAGGCTCTCCTTCATCTCCAGAAGAGCATTGACGACGTGATCGTCCGGTCTATCGCAAGAGTTCCTCAGAGTCGCACCCTCTCGATGAAGAGCGACGAAGAGCAGGGAGTAACGAGGAAGGATTGCTCAGAAGCATCGCCTCCAAGAAACCCAGTTCCTAACCGTTTGGATGAGCTTCGACCCATTGGATATCCACCTTGGGGAGCCATCAAGGAATCGGATCGTGCCACCGCAGACCTGAGAACCTCGCGAAGTCCGAGTCGTGCGTGTGGAGGGTCGCGTCTGCTTCCATCGCCAACGCCGCGATATGTGCGTCAGGAACCAGCCCTGGGCCGGTTCCTGGAACGGACAGGTTCTGGTGGAGGTAGTCCAGGTGACTGTCGCCAGGATTGAGCATGGCAACGTGCGGATACCCAAGCCAGCCTCTCACGTGGCCTGCCGCGTCGGAGGGGGATAGTGGGGATGTCACTATGCGGCTATTGGACATGATTCGGATGAACCCGGTGGCGACGGCCCAGGGTATTCCGACAGGTTCATCGTCACGCATCAGTCCTTCCCACCACTCCCGTGCCGTGGCGTGCAGGTCAGCACCGTCGTTGTAAGCGTAGACGAGCAGGTTGATGTCCGGCACGATCACGTCACACGTCAGCCTGCGCACGAAGGTGACGTTCCGTGTCTTCATCTTCGAGAACCTGCTTCATGGCCTTGGGGTCGTCCATACCCGGCTTCAAGGTGCTTCGGTTGGGAACCAGTCGAAAATCGGGTGGGGATACTTCGGGCACACGTGCTGCTTCTGCCTTGGCCTCAGCATCTGCTAGGCTGTCCACCGGTTCCCGCTCAACGTACGTTCTGGCGAAGTTCATCTCCGAAACCCACTTGTTGAACGATTCGTTATCGTTGAACTGCTTGAACAGTTCGGCGTGATCGGTCAACAGGGCCGTGATGACCCGCAGCAACGCTCTGTCATGCTCGATACGGGCGTTCTGCCGGTCAGAGTTGGCCATGGCGTTCCGATACGCCCTGTCCGCTGCCACCTTCCACGGCAACTCTTCGGCGATGACCTTCAGAATTTTGTCCTGGTCCTTCCAGTCGATGTTCCCGAACCGTTCATTGAACTCCCTGATGATCTTAGAAAGCCGGTCCATCTCCCGTTCAGATTGGTGTCCAACGCCCTCGGCAGGGACCGGGCCGACCTCCCTGTTCTCGTCGGCCAGTTGAATGGACCGCATTGCCTGCTTCTCCGCGCGGTAGCTGTCCATGTCGATGGCTCCGAGGATACCCTGCGAGAGATCGTCCTCTTCAGGAGCGGGTAGCTTGGGCACGAGGAACGTCAGGAAGATCGAGAGCTTCTCCCACGCCACTTGTGTATAGGGGAGCACGGCTACCAGGAAGGCATACGTACGCAGGAAGGCCTTGGCCTTGCCCTTGAATTCGACTTGCCCTGCCTCGTCCAGCCGCTCCCTGTACTCGGCGACACAGATGTCGAGGATGGGATCGAGTTGCTCGCGGCTGGCTCCCGCGAGGAACCGCTCTACCAACTCTTCGACCTGTTGAGGGCTGTAGACCTGGGTGCCGTCCAACGCGGCCTTCAGGTCGTGCAGCCTGTTGGGGTCTGTCTCCTCCGACAGTATGGTCGTGCGGTAGTAGGGGGCGAAGGCGTCCTGGATGGTGTCGGCATCGTTGGCGAAGTCGAGCACGAATGTATCCTTCTTATTGGGATTAGCGCGGTTGAGGCGGGAGAGGGTCTGCACAGCCTTCACTCCCGACAGCGGCTTGTCGACGTACATCGTGTGCAGCAGCGGCTCGTCGTAGCCCATCTGGAACTTGTCTGCACACACTAGGAAGCGGTACGGCTCCTCCTGTATCCACTCGGCGATCAGGTTCGACGGAAAGCCGTTCAGGCGCGCTTCACTGACCCTCTCCCCACCGTATTCGGGCTCGCCAGAGAAGGCCACAATAGCCTTGTATGGGCTCTTTCGTTCAGACAGATAGTCACGTATAGCGTAGAAGTAGGCGATTGCACGGTGGATGCTACTGGTCACCACCATGGCCCGCGCCTGCCCGCCGATCTTCCGCTGCCCGGCAGCATACTCATGGAAGTTGTCCACCATGATCTCAGCCTTCTTGCGGACCGCGTGGTCGTGCTCCTCCACGTAACGGCGCAGCTTCCTTCCAGTTCTCCTCACGTCGAACTCAGGGTCGCCCTCCACCGTCTTTATCAAGCGGTAGTAGCTGTCCACGGGTGTGTAGTGCGCCAGGACGTCGACGATGAAACCCTCCTGGATGGCCTGCTTCATGGTGTAGGAGTGGAACGGCTCGTGTTTCGTCCCCCCACCCTCGGGGACCGCCACGCCGAAGAGCTCCAGCGTCTTGTTCTTCGGCGTGGCGGTGAAGGCGAAGTAGCTGGCGTTCGACAGCAGCCGCTTGCTCTCCACGATGCGGTTGATCCTGTCTTCAGCGGTATCTTCCTCTTCTTCGCTGCCCCTGCCTCCCAGCGCCTTGGACATGGACGCCGACGTCCGGCCGCCCTGGCTCGAATGCGCCTCGTCGATGATGATGGCGAACCTGCGCTCCCGGTGCTCGGTGCCAATCGCGTCCAGGATGAACGGGAACTTCTGCACCGTGGTGATGACGATGCGCTTGCCCATGCGCAACAGTGCATGCAGCCCCTTGGAGTTCTCGGCATGGCCCACTATGGAGCCGACCTGCGCGAACTGCTTGATCTCCTCCCTGATCTGCTTGTCCAACAGCCTCCGGTCCGTCACAACGACGACCGTATCGAAGACGTTCTCACCGCCCCGCTCCAGGCCAATCAGTTGATGTGCCAACCAGGCGATGGACTTGGATTTGCCGCTGCCCGCCGAGTGCTGAATCAGGTACCTGAGCCCTACTCCCCTATCGGATGCATCCGCCAGCAGCCGCCGTACCACTTCCAGTTGGTGATAGCGCGGCCATATCTGCTCCCGCTTCTTGCGCCCGCTCTTCTCGTCCTTCGTCTCCACGATCTGGGCGTAGTTCTCGATGATGTTCGTAAGGCTGGCCCGTGTGAGGGTCTCCTTCCACAGGTAGTCGGTCTTGAGGCCATCGGGGTTCGGCGGGTTGCCGGCGCCGTCGTTCCAGCCCTTGTTGAACGGCAGGAACCACGATTCCTTACCACGCAGGTGCGTGCAGAACCGCACCTCGTGCTCGTCCATGGCGAAGTGGACGAGGCAGCGGCCGAGTTCGAAGAGTCTCTCCCTCGGGTGTCGGTCGCGCTTGTACTGCTCCTCGGCATCAAAGACCGTCTGTTTCGTCAGGCTGTTCTTCAGTTCGAACGTGGCGACCGGGAGGCCGTTGATGAACAGGCAGAGGTCCAGCGCGAGATGAGTGTTATCGGTGCTGTACCGGAGCTGCCGCGTCACGCTGAACCGGTTCAGTCCGTAGAGCATGCTCGCCTTCTCGTTCCCCGGCGAAGGCGTGCCGTAGAGGAGGTCGACTTGGTGCGGCCCGTGCTTGATGCCGTTGCGTAGGACGTCGACCGAACCTCGCTTCGTAGTCTCGCTCTGTAGTCGCGCCAGGAACTTGGCGCGCGTGGGGCTGTCCTGTCCTAGGTCCAATGCCTCTGCAACCTTCGGTTGCGTCCCTACGAGGAAGGCAGACAGCTGCCCCAGGTCCACGCAGTACTCCGGGTCGTAGTCATGGGGGTCGCCGCATATCCAGCCCGCGCCGTAGGCCGCAGGACGCTCCGTCATCATGCTGCGGCCCGGAGAATCGCAAGGCGCACCCGTCAGCGCTTCAGAGATGAGGCGTTCAAGGCCCCTCTCGCTTGTGTCGGTGGTCACGCTATCCCTCGTCTCTCATCAAGATGGGGACTTCCCGTACTTCTCCCGGCTGTATGCCTACCAACGCCTCTCGAACAACCGCTGTTCGCCGCGATATACGATTCCAATCGGCGTTCATCAGTACCACTACGGCAATTCGTCCGTTCGACAAATTCTGTTGGTATCGGAGGTTCTGGTCGGTGGTGATCAACACCTCGAAACCGGCTTCTTCGGCTCTATCCAGCAAGTCCCCGTTGGACAAAGCGTCCCAGCCGTGTTCTCTGGCCTCTTCGACTTCATGGTCAGGGAGGCGGCGGCGCAGTTGCCTGGGGGTCCCGTTATCGAACAGGATGCGCATCGGCAACCACGAGATCGGCGCGGAGTTCCTGCGCCGTGAACGCCAGAACCGCGCTCACCTCGGATTCGGATACTCCTCCAAACCAGTCGATGAATTCATAGATGGTGGCTCCTCCCGCCAGATTATCGAACAGAACGTATAGGGGCAGACGCGTGTTCTTGAACACCCACGCCCCGCTCACCTTGCCGGGGATTTGCTCAACCGTCGGGCACTTCGACCAGTTAATCATATGCTCACCTCCTCTGCGATTGCAGGTTCTTCCTCGGCATAGTGGATTGTTTCGGCCAAGCCGTTCTGCTGTGGGTCGCCTTGTCCTATCGGTTCATGGTCGTCGGCATCTTCGAGCAGTTGCGCCGCCACTTCGCGCACGTCCAGCTTGCCCGTCACCACGTCAGAGATGAGCCGGGTGCGGTACTCCTCGACCAACTCAACTTGGCGGCGGGCGCGGGTGATGGCGGCGTCTATGCCGTTGATGGCCTTGTCGACATACTCAATGATGGCGTCTTGTTCAGCTTTGGGTGGGCACAGTAAGGGAATATCTAGGAAGGATTCGGCGTAAAGCCGCAGCCTTGAGTGGGTGATGCCAGTTGATCGAGCAGCATAGTTTGCCCTGTATGCCTCTGTCCGGAGTATGAAATCAACGTAATCAGGGTTTAGTCTCTCATCTCGAATCGGGCGGTAGACGCCATAGGATGGGCTGACAAGGCCACTCTGCCGAGCGACTCCCAAGGCCGCCATGTATGCCCACATGGTGTTGATAACGATGTCTCCGGGCCTGCATATCTTGTAGCCGATATTGGATTCGGATCGGAACATCGTGACTGTATTCTTCCGTAGAGTCACCCCCGTGATGTGTGATACCGACATCAAGGCTTCTTCACCAGTGGCTGATCGTTCATCTGTTACCCGATAGAAGAACTTGGCACGCCGCACCTCCCAGTGCTCTGACACGTCGCCGAGCCACTCGACGCCGGAGGGCTTGAGGCGGACGATGGGGTCGAGGCCCCGGGTGACAACTTGGGTGATGATGGCCCGCCTCTCTTCCTCTAGCAGCGCGATGAGCTTCCGCTTGACAGCGACGTACCGCCGGATGCGCCGGTCCACGTAATCGAGGTACCGCACGATGGCTCGTTGCTCGGAAAGGGGTGGGAGGGGAATCTGAACGGATCGGATGCCCGCGTGAGTGAGGCCATACCTCGTCACACCATTCGCCTTCACATGAAACTGGTAGGCAACCACCCTACTCCGAAAGGTCAGGGCTAGATATGCACCTAGCACCTCGTTGGAAGGGCGTAGCAAGGCCAAATGGTAGCCAGCGAGAAGGTCATGAGCTGATTCCACCACCAGAGAGGGAATGCCGATGTCGTCCCAAGCCTCGGAGTCTTTCGTGATAAGGACATCGCCGGGCTCTAGTCTGAATCTCTCAATCTCGTTCCACGAAGCTGTTGCATTCATGAAGGGCATGGCATCAGTGATGCGGTCATTCTTATAGACATCGACGTAGTTGCAGAGTCGAACAGGCAATTCGTTCTCCTTGGTGTGCTTATCAACATTACTGACACGCATGTCGGCGACGGAGCGAATCCGCCTAATCTCCCAGCGCTCAGGCACGTCTTCCAGCCACTCGACACCGGAGGGTCGGTAGGAAGGGTAGGACTTGAGCCTCTCCATTGTCATTGCCGAACGTCGCCTGTTTCAGCCATATTCGAATGGCCTATCTTCACTTGAGAAGAATCAGTTGTACGTCCCAAAAACGCAAATAGAGCGACGAAGAGGTCTGGAGCCACTTCAAGAAGTTCCCTATCTGTCGTCATTAGATCAACATCCTGAGGCGCTTTGTGTGGTTTTTGCACGTGGAATACAGAGTTTCTATGGTCAGCCAGGCTCTTGAGCCTAGCTGACGTCCCAAACCCATCCAATGGCATAATACGCATCGAATCATCATTTGCCGATGCATCACGATATAATCTCAATGGCTCATATACCAAGGCATATACCACTCGATACAGGGACGCACAGTCGATAATTCTTCTCACACCAGATGAACGTAAGGAACCGAGGAGTCGATCCACAAATGCTTCTCCTTGTTCATCTTCATGAATCTTCCGTTGCTCAGCAATAGCATGTTTTCCGAAAATGGTTGTTGCCTCGTTATCCAGAATGGCAGCAGTCATCATCATTCGGAACAACGTTTGTCCGTTCTCGACAAAGGGTCTGACGAATCTGGTATTGTCGCCATGTATGCCATTTGGCCCCATCTCCAGCATTGCAGACAACAAAGAAATGTCCACCGGGGTCT
The DNA here is from genome assembly GCA_009838965.1 of Chloroflexota bacterium. Classification (GTDB taxonomy): domain Bacteria; phylum Chloroflexota; class Dehalococcoidia; order Lucifugimonadales; family Australimonadaceae; genus Bin16. The sequence continues at coordinate 7,712 of VXQP01000016.1, forward strand.
GGAGAGGCTCCAGATGTTCAATTTGTCGTTCAGCAGTCGCCGGTCTTACTTCGTTCATACACCGGGCAAGTACCCGCGCTGCCTTGAGTTGCCTCGGACTCGGCACCCAGCCTCTCACTTCTTGTGGCAAAGCCTTCCTTGATTTCAGAACATCCTTTACTTGAACAGTCAGTTGCTGAATGCCTTGTGAGTCTTCGAACTTTGCCATTCTAGCGGCGTTCAATTCTGTAAAATAGTACAAGCAGAATAAGCGTTGCTCCTCCGGCAGACAGTCAAGAATCGCCTCGCTCTCATTGCGCAGTCTTTCCTTCAGCCCAACCAGATAGGTGTTCAGACAGTGCTGGAGTTCAGGTGCGAGGTTGTATGAATTATCTTGACCCAAGAAATCAACTTCAGCATCAATACCGGCTTTGCCCGGATGCAGATAGGAGTCTCTGAATCCTCCCAGCCTTTCGATATACTCCGACCGGGCATTGAGATATTCCGAAAACGGACTGTCTAAACAATAGTCTGAACGTTCACAGTAACGCCGATAGAAGTCAATCTCTGCATGTAATATGGCGAGATAAACCATCATCGGCAAACCCGTTGCTAATCCAACAAGTGCTCGATTCAAGTCGTCTACGTCTTGTCCCTGATCACTGAGCATCTTGTCTTGGACCCTTCGTATCCAAACTGCATTGCAAGGAGTGTTGCCAGCGGGGTCGCAATAATCGATGGCATCAGCTAGGTGGGCCATGTTCCGCCACACAACTTTGCGGACGCCCTCCAAAATCATGGTTCTGTGGTAGAACAAGTTCCGATAGCAATTGACGGCGTGGTCAAGCTGGCTAAGCTCTAGTTGCGCAAGATCAGGCATTCTTGCTACCTCTCACGCTTCACCGACAATCTGCACGAGCAGCCCGTCCGTCTCGTGCTCTAGAGCCAGAATGTCGGCTCGTATCTCTTCCAATGAGCGTAAGGGCTGGGGCTTGTAGAAGTGACGAGTGAAGCTGATCTCGTAGCCTAGTTTCACGCTGTCGGGGTTGTACCAGGCATCTGGGGCGTAGGGCAGCACCTCTCGGCGCAGGAAGTCCTCTACGCCGCACTCCTCCAGCAGCGGCACCTGCTCGGTATCCCGCAAGTCAACGTCCGGCTCGTACTCAACGACTCCGGGCCTGCCCTTGACGGAGGCGGAGAACAGCCCTCGGACCGGGTCCGCCTCGACACCTGCGTTGTGAACCTTCCTGATGACCGGTGGCGCCGTCTCCGAGCGCTCGTGCTCTTCCCTGAGCGCCTTGATCTCCTTCGCGGTGTGGGCTCGCTCCGGGTCGATACCCTCGAGCCGCAGAGGACGCTCGACAATCACCTTCCAGTAACCGAAGGCCTCGTTGGGGAATATCTTGGACTGGTCCGTCTCGTTGAAAGCGAAGAACGCGTTGCAGATGCGCCGGATGTCCTCCTCTGACAACTCGCAGTTCTTGCTGCCGAGGTTCTTGCGCAGTGGCCGGTGCCACTGCGTAGCGTTGATGAGTTGCACCTTGCCCCGGCGGTGGGCCGCCTTTCGGTTGCTGCACACCCAGACGTAGGTGGCGATGCCGGTGTTGTAGAACGTGTTGAGGGGAAGCGCGACGATGGCCTCCAGCCAGTCATTCTCAATGATCCAGCGGCGGATGTTGCTCTCGCCCTGGCCTGCGTCGCCGGTGAACAGCGAACTGCCGTTATGCACTTCGGCGACGCGGCTGCCCAAGGGCGTATCCCGCTTCATCTTGCTCAGCATGTTGGCCAGGAACAGCATCTGGCCATCGCTGGATCGGGTGACGAGGGAGAAGTCAGGCTCTCCGCCGTGCTCCACGACGAAGCGCGTATCAATCATGCCGGACCTGCCGCCCATGTGGTCCAGATCACTCTTCCAGCTCTTGCCATACGGCGGATTGGAGAGCATGAAGTCGAACTCGTGGGCGGGGAACGCATCATTGGCGAGCGTGGAACCGAACCCTATGTTGTCCGCCCCGCTTCCTTCGCCCTTCAGGAGAAGGTCGGCCTTGCTAATGGCGTAGGTCTCAGGGTTGACCTCCTGCCCATACAGGTGAATGGAGACCTCTTTGCCTTGATCCTTCGCCAGTTGCGTCAGCGTCGCCTCAGCTACGGTGAGCATCCCGCCAGTGCCGCAGGCGCCGTCGTAGACGAGGTAGGTGCCGGACCTGATTTCCTCGGCAACGGGCAGGAATACGAGGTTTGCCATCAACTGCACGACATCGCGTGGCGTGAAGTGCTCTCCGGCCTCTTCGTTATTTTCCTCGTTGAAGCGCCTGATGAGTTCCTCGAAGACGGTGCCCATGGCGTGATTGTCCAGACCTTCCAGGCGGATGGAGCCCGTCTCGTTCAACACAGGGTGCGGGCTGAGGTTGACTGCGGGATCGCAGAACTTCTCCACGAGGAAGCCCAGCCTGCCTGTATCCACGAGCGTTGGGACCTGGTTGCGGAACTTGAACTTGTCCAGGACCTCCTGGACATTAGGCGAGAACCCGTCGAGGTATGCTTCGAAATCGGCCCTCAGCTGTTGGTTGCGTCCGCGGGAAGTGAGGTCACGGAGCCGGAAGGGAGAGGTGTTGTAGAAGGCCTCACCCGAGGCCTGGCGCAAGGCGGCGTCTTGGTTGGTGACTCCCGCTTCATCCATCTGCGCCTTCATGGCGAGGACGGCGCCCTTGGTCGGCTCCAGCACCGCGTCGAGGCGGCGGATGACGGTCATCGGCAGGATGACGTCGCGGTACTTCCCCCTGACGTAAACGTCACGCAGGACATCGTCGGCGATGCTCCATATGAAGCTGCTGATGTTGAGGCTGCTCATGTCGTCCCACGCTCTGCCTCCACATTACTACCAGAGCGTATGGGCGGGCAACGTAACTGGCTCACCGAGACTCACCGAGCGCGCTCGGCTACGTGCCATCGTCCGGCGCGTCCTCAGACGGGCACGGATACTCGCCGGACAAGCAGAAGGTGGACTGACTGCCTTGGAACAGGGCTGAGGGCTGTCAAAAAGGCTAGGGCGCTTGGAGTCCATGACTGGCGATGTGGCAGTCGTACCTTGCTCCGCCCGTTAGGGATGCTCTGAATAACCCGTCAACGTTGAGTTGAGCGGATAGACGTGGCTGAGGTGGGGCATCGGTGGCGACGACTGGAGTCGGAATCAGGGGCCGGATGGCTCGTGATTCTGCTCTCTGGGAAGTGCGATTGCCCTTCTCAACTGCTCGTGGGCGCATTACTCCCATCATGACGCCGGCAGGAGACGCTCAGCCCTCATCAGGTTGGCCATCCCGAACAGCACGGCCAACCGCTGCGTGTTCTTATACAGGCCCCGATAGCGAACCTTTGCGTAGCCGAACTGTCGCTTCACGTACAGGAACGGGTGCTCAACCTTCGCCCGCACCGACGCCTTCTGCTTCTCACTCCGCGCCTCGGTGCTACTCTTTGTCGTGCTGGGGAAGGCGGGGTGGAGGGCAACCGACCTAGATGACGAGAAGACTGACTCCGCTTTCACTTGCGGTTTCGGTGTGCTCCTCCTAGCACTTGGAACAGTAGCCGCAGTCGCCGCCATAGGAAGCGCCGCGCCCCGATAGCGTATCCCGCTGTTACACAGAGCGCGTAGGGCATCAAGGCCGTCGCTGCATTGCCTGCCGATTCAAGCATGGGGGGAGTATGCCGCCCCAACCGTGATTGGGAGCCGCCCGCCCCGCACCCGCCTACAGAGAGGACGGCGAGTGTTCCCCCGAAGCGGACGGCATGAGACACCTTATGCTCACGAGCGCGAGCGCGTACTGTAAACCTCGCCGAACATCGGCCCAAGGTCCAGTAGATTCATCATCCGCCTCCGGCAACGCGCAGGGCAAACGACGACGCACTGGCGACGCCGACTGTGACGAGAACGAGCCGCGCCCATGCGTAGGCACGGCTCAGCACAACGTCCGTGTATTCCTGATTGGCCCGCCGTATCGCCTTCTGAATGATGAGCAGGTGCGCCGCTGGGGCCTGTTGTTCATGGGCCAGCATGTAGAGGATTTCATAGACCTTCTGCCATTTGTACCCCGCGCTGAAGGGCATTGGCGGCAGGTCATCGAACTCTACCAGCAGCAGACGCGCCTCCTCTTGCCACTGGCCCTTAGTTGGGTCGTGCATCGCCGACTGGCTCTGCTGTCCTCTGTCTGGCCCGCTGCTCCTCAAGCGATTTGAGGAGCTCGGCGGGCACTGCGGCAGCGGCCTTCTCCCTACTGCGCAACTCCCACTGTATCCACACCATCAATATCCCCGCACCCAAAGCGATCCCCGCGCACACTACCCCTATCACGAACAGCACATCGCTTACGCTCATGGCCTCATCTCTCTTGCGTTTCTCACGCAGCGGGGACGCGCACGCCGTTGACGCGGCGGAACTGGAAGGGGCGATCCCAGCTGGGACTCTTGCATTTGGGGCATACGCGCGGTCGCTCGGTGCTCTGCGGGTTGTTCGGCACCCATACGTACCCGCACCGGCAGCGGTAGCCCCTGACCATAACCTCGCCAGTCTCATCCTTGCTCATCGCTGATCACTCCTGCACTATACCCTATCGCTTACTCTTCAGTATAAGGTACATAGTATCGTTCACTTCCATCACGATATGCTTCTTCCCCTTGAGCCGATGCACAGACGAGTTGACCCGAATCTCATCTACAACATAAGCATCCCTGACCATGCCTAGCCTCCAGATGTTGATGTTTGCAGAACCAGCGGCCCCCACGCAGCACCTCGACCTCGCCGTTCCTAATCCTGCGACCCGGCGTTGAGAGCGATACCTCCAGTTCCGTGCCGCCACATCCTTCGACACCCATGGCGTCCATCTCGTCGGCCTGGCTCGCGGGAAGCCCCGTCCTCGTCCTCACAGTTGAGGTATCGCATCGTCTTCTGGGAGGAAGTGGTGTCCAAGAGCTTGCCGCCCAGTAGGTAGCTCCCCACAGTTCTACTGACCGCCGGCAGATAGGCCGTTGGGAGATAGCCTACGGAGCTACAGCGCCACCACCCACTCGAAGGTTCGCAGTACAGTACCGCTTAGCCCACCAACCGGTACGGTGACTAGATGAGCGATTCCCCTGACCGTGGCACGAATCTGCTTGCGCGCGCTAGGCAAGCCGCCGATCAAATTTTCGACGTGAGAGACGGCGATCCGCCTCCCATCTACGACGAGCCGCGTGAGATCAAGGCAGCCAATGCTGCGATTGGCCGTTTGGCCGAACGCTTTGAAGACCTTCCAGGTCGCATCAGGAGCGCATTGGACGCTGCCCGTGACAACGCGGGCCTGCTTTCGGGAGATCGTCTCCAAGGTCTTGCTGAAATCGTCCAGAATGCTGACGACGTAAGGGCCTCGGAGGTCAGATTGCTCCTCAGGCCGAATGACCTCCTCGTGAGTCATAACGGAGACCCTGTTCAACTCCACCATGTGGTCGGTCTGGCTACGCCTTGGCTCAGCACCAAGGGGGAAGAAGCAGGTGCTATTGGCCGGTTCGGAATCGGGCTTATGACGCTCCGGTCACTGTCACAGACGCTTGAGGTTCACTGCTCTCCATACCACGTGCGGCTGGGTGCTCCTACCATCGCGTCAATCGAACCGCCGGACCTACCAGTTGGATTCAATCAAGCAGGTTGGACCACGCTTCGGATTCCTCTCAGTGACAGGCCTGTGAGTCTAGAGGAGGTAGTGAGGTGGCTTGAACAGTGGGACGATTCTGCGCTGCTGTTCCTTCGCCATGTCTCGCGAGTAACCCTGCTCACCCCCAAAAGCGAGCCACTTCGCGAACTCACGCTCTTTCGTTCCAGTGAGGCGGACTTGCTGGTTGACAAAAGCTCAGGGACTAGGAGGACTGTAAACCGGCAGCGCATAGAGGCAAGCGATGGTCGCTCATGGGTGGTCTATAACACAGACGCGCCAACACCCTCCCAAGTTTCTCGAGCTCGGAAAGCGACTGATTCCACAACTCCTATCGCTGTCGCACTCCCGCTCAGCCCCCTCCATGCGGGCAAAGTGTACGCAGGGCTCCCTGTGGAGACCACTCGCACGCCCTTGTTTGTGAATGCTCAGTTCGACCCACTTGCAGGGCGAACGGGGTTTGCTGACAACGAATGGAACGCGGAGCTTGTACCTCTTGTCGCTGAACTCTGGACAGAAGCCGCACTCGACCTCTTCACTCGCAGCCCGCGCGTGGCTTGGCACGCAGTGCCCATCACCAACTCTCTTGAGAGAGACACTGCGTCCCCACTCATCCGCTCTCTTGAGCGGGCAATCGTCGAGCGTGCATGGCAATGGATCGCACCCCAGCTCTCGTTCCCTGTGACTGGCCAAGGCCACGTTCCCCTCTCTGACCTGGCAGTGGAGGCACAACCACTTGAACGGATACTTACTATGGATGAGACCGCGCGTCTGGCGGGGCTCCCTGCAACACTCCCTACCAAAGTCCGAGACACAGGAGGAAGGTGGAGAGTTGTTCTGGACGACTGGCGATCAGCCGGTGCCGATATACCCAAGCCCGTGACTGTTGAGCAAGCCCTCGATCTAGTGGGGGATGAGGCTCGTCCTCCCAACTCGACAATCGCACTGGTAGCGGCGGCGCTAGAAGACGGACTTAGCGAGCGCTTGGGTGAGTTGCGATGCGTGATAGCCCAAAACGGGCGCCACCTAGTGCCCCCCTCCAACGAATCGCCGGAGGCCGTAGCAGCCCAAGCAACACCCTTGGGCGAACAACTCGGCATCGTCACCATCCTTCATGATGCTCACCTTCGTGACTCCAAGGCCGCTCGTACAGTGCTCAGATGGCTTACGCAGTGCGGGGCTCTCCTAGATCATTCTGATGACCGAGCCTTGGTTCGCCGGTTGGCCCATGCTGGCCAGTCGGGGCAGCAGGCGATACAACTCACTGACGCGCAGGTACAGGCCCTCCGCGACACCTTCGAACGAATCGACCCTGCTGAACGAGGCTCCCTCGGTGCCGACGTCGGTCGCGCGATATCCTTGGAAGCGTACACCTACCACGGGAAAGACCGCAGGGCAACTTGGACGCGGCCTGCGGAGGCATATCTACCTCGGACGATTGATCACGGAACTGACAGCCTTGCCGCCGCCGCCCAGCGGACACCGGGCCTCTCGTGGATGAGCGATCGCTATGAAACCGTCTTGCGCTCACCTACAGGCCGTAGCGGGATGGGAGCACTCAGGTTCTTAAGGTTGCTAGGTGCAGAGACGGTGCCGCGTCCTGATTTACACCCGAACCTCTTCAGACGCTACAGCGATAATCGTCTCGGCCTGTATATTTCGGTTTCCGGCGGTCCTGAAGCACGTCGCAAGGCGATGGCGGAGCGTCGTGCTACTTACACGCTTCAAGACTCCCATAATCCCGCCTTACAGGCCATAGTTGAAGACATCTCCCGCGAGCAAAACAAGAGTAAGCGCCGGAAGAGGGCAAGTGCACTTATCTCAACACTGGGACGCGGATGGGATCGTCTTCTGAGCGACTTTGCTGAGGTCGAATCCGCTTGGGACGACTACGTCTGGCATCTGCGAGGGCAAGTCCACGCTTTCTGGCTCTGGCAGGCGGGTGACGTCGCATGGCTTGACGATGAGCGTGGCAATCCTCGCCGACCTAGCGATCTGCGCATCCGAACATCAGGAACCATTGCCATCTATGGCAAGGACTCACCCGATTACCTCCACCGGGATTTTGCACAGTCCAGCACACGTGTGTTGGACATGCTAGGTGTCTCCAGTGATCCCAGGCGCTCGGAGCTAGTAGACCGACTCAAACAGCTACAGGAAGAGCGAAGGGGCGAACAGCCAAACACTAACCTAGACTTGGAAGTTGCGGTTGTATACCAGGCACTGGCACGCGACTTAGCGAAGGCATCCCGCTCCGACCTCACGGAGGCCCAACTGCGCCAAGAGTTCCAGCGCGCCAGTCTTGTTCTCACCAAGCAAGGCTGGCGTCCCCCGGCTAACGTTCTAGCAGGCCCTCCCATATTCGGTGAATACAGGGCTTTCGCGCCATCCGTGGAAGGCACCGAGCGACTGTGGAACGTCCTCAAACTCAGCAAACCCTCCGCCGAGGACTGCCTGAAGGTACTCCAAGTGATTGCCCGCCAGCGAAGTGAGGAAGAGGTCGTCTTGCTCGAAACCCTGCGCGCACTCGCCACACACTATGACCAGGGGAACATACTGCAACCTCGCCAACTCATGAAACTAGCCTTGTGGACCAGCAAGGGCTGGATGCGTGACCGTCCAGTGTACGCAACGGACGACCCCGTCTTGGCAAAGGGGCTGAGGACTCAGCTTCCACTATGGGAACCCGGCGGAGACCTTAGCCAATTTCGGGCTCTACTCGGCCCATTGGGCATCAAGGAAATCCGTGCCGCTGATACTGCAGTCATTGATCCGATGCTCGCAAATGAAGACCCACGGTCAACTGACCTGTTCCGGTCTGCACTAAGGCTGCTTCGGGAGGACCTCGCGCGGAACGCCCCTCAACTCACCGAGGGCATGGCAGTCTCTTGGGACAGCCTTGAAGAGTTCACCGTGAGCACTCACCCGTCCCTCGCGTTACGTGTACATGTGGTCACGGACAAGACAGACCAGACGTACATCGCAGAGGTTGACGCGAAGGTTGATGAGGCCAGTCGCCAAGTGTTCGCTAGATCCGCTGAACTGCTCTCACGAGTAGATGGCGGCGGGCGAGCACTCGCAGCGCTTTCCAAAGGAGACTCACGCCTTTTTGCGCAGGCATGGAGAGCTGCTTGTGACCAAGCCGAGGAAGGAATAGAGGCACGTCGCATAGAACTCGCGCAGCAACGCGCTATGCGCGAGGAGCAGGAATTACACGCACGGCTGGTTGATTTTCAAGAAATGATTGCAGCAAGAGCGGCTCGTGGTCCTGTTAGAGAATCTGCGAACTCAGCATCGCCGACAAATAGAACCACAGGCCACAAGAAAGCCGCAGACCTCGGCGCACCTCGCAGGTTGGTAGACCCAGACTCGTTTGTCCTCGTCGATCCCAGAGGGCGGATTGACAAGACAGGCAATACTGGCAAATCGACAAGTCTCAACAGCGGTCTCGCCAAACCGAGGACAGGCGTACCTAGTCCGCGCAATAGCTCTCCTCTTCCTGGGTACTCTGGTCTGGACAAGGAGGATGTAGGACTAAGGTTTGTCAAGAAGGTGCTGAGTAGTGACGGCAAGGATATTGTGGACCTCCGAGCACAACGTGGAGTAGGGGCCGATGCAATCGACGATATGGAGAACTTCTACGAGCTGAAGGTCAGTGCGGGAACAGAGCCTGACCAAGTGACGCTGACGAACGCTGAGGTACAGCGCGCACTCACTACGTCTAACTTCTTCCTCATCGTTGTCTCAGAAGTTGAGGGCACTAACGCCCATCCAACCGTACGCGTGATTGTCGACCCTTTGAAGCAATTGCAAACAACGGACAGAGGAAGCATCACTTTGTCAGGAGTACGTACTGCAAAGAGCCTCGTCTACAACTTTGCGCCCGTTAGCGATTCGGCACCGCCGAGTAGTGAAGAAGGCTAGCGCCATAGGGGGATTGTTCGATTCGAGCCCTAAACACCAGAGGGGAGGCCGTATGGCCTCCCCTCCTGCATGCCTGCGTCGTTACGGGACTTCCGTTTACGCGAGGTCGTAGCGATCGTTGTTCATCACCTTGTTCCACGCGCTCACGAAGTCGCTCACGAACTGCTCCTGACCATCGTCGCAACCGTAGACCTCGGCGAGGGCCCGGAGTTCCGAGTTCGAACCGAAGACCAGGTCCACCGCGGTGCCGGTCCACTTGACGTTGCCGGTCTGGCGGTCCCGTCCCTCGTACACGCCCTGCGATGACGACGCGCTCCAGTCGGTGCTCATGTCGAGCAGGTTCACGAAGAAGTCATTGGTCAGGGTGCCAGCCCGGTTGGTGAGGACTCCGTGCCCGGACCCCCCGCTGTTGGCGCCGAGGACGCGAAGGCCGCCAACGAGCGCCGTCATCTCGGGGGCGGTGAGCGTCAGCATGTAGGCCCGTTCCACCAGCAGCTCTTCCGGCTTGCCTGCCTGACCTGCCTGCACGTAGTTGCGGAACCCGTCCGCCTTCGGCTCCAGCACGGCGAACGACTCCTCGTCCGTCCACTCCTGCGTCGCGTCCGTGCGCCCCGGTGCAAAGGGGACCTGCACGTTGTGACCGGCGTTCTGTGCAGCCTGTTCGACGCCTGCACATCCGGCCAGAACGATCAGGTCAGCGAGCGAGACTCTCTTCCCGCTGCTGTTGAACTCGGCCTGGATCCCCTCCAGCGTCCCCAGCACTGCGCTGAGCGCTGCCGGGGCGTTCACTTCCCAGTCCTTCTGCGGGGCGAGACGGACGCGCGCTCCGTTCGCTCCGCCGCGCTTGTCGGTGCCGCGGAACGATGCCGCCGACGCCCATGCCGTCGAGACAAGCTGGGAGACGGACAGCCCCGAAGCGAGGACCTTTGCCTTGAGGTCGGCGATCTCCTGCTCCCCGATCAACTCGCCTTCGACGTTGGGGACAGGGTCCTGCCACAACAGCGCCTCTTCAGGGACCAGCGGCCCCACGTACCGGCTGCGAGGACCCATGTCACGGTGAATCAGCTTGAACCATGCCCGGGCAAAGGCGTCCTCGAAGTCTGTGAGGTTCTCGAGGAAGCGCTTCGAGATCGCCGCGTAAGCCGGGTCCGTTCGCAACGAGAGGTCTGTCGTGAGCATTATGGGGGCGTGCTTCTTCGATGGGTCGTGCGCGTCCGGGACGGTGGCCACTGCCGCTGCGTTCGTGGGGGTGTATTGCGACTTGCCGGCCGGGCTCTTCGTCAGCTCCCACTCATGGCCGTGCAGGTTCTCGAAGAAGTTGTTGTCCCACTTCACGGGATCGTTGGTCCAGGCGCCTTCCAGGCCGCTGGTGATAGTGTCCCCGGCCTTGCCGCTGCCGTAGTTGTTCGTCCAACCGAAGCCCTGCTCAGCGATGCCGGCTCCCTCCGGCTCAGGGCCAACGTGGAGGGAGTCAGGGGCGGCTCCGTGCGCCTTGCCGAACGTGTGCCCACCGGCGATGAGCGCAACCGTCTCCTCGTCGTTCATCGCCATGCGCTTGAACGTCTGGCGGATGTACTTCGCTGCGGCCATCGGGTCCGGGTTGCCGTTCGGCCCTTCCGGGTTCACGTAGATCAGGCCCATGTGGTCGGCGCCGAGGGGGCCCTGGAGCTCTCCGTCGCTGTCGTGGCGCTGGTCGTCGAGCCACGTTTCCTCAGAGCCCCAGTCGGTCTCGTCAGCCTCCCAGACGTCCGGGCGCCCGAAGGCGAAACCGAATGTTTTGAACCCCATGGACTCCAAGGCGCAGTTGCCCGCGAAGATGATCAGGTCGGCCCAGGAGAGGCTCCGTCCGTACTTCTGCTTGACCGGCCAGAGCAGACGTCGCGCCTTGTCCAGGTTCCCGTTGTCGGGCCAGCTGTTGAGGGGCGCGAAGCGCTGGTGGCCGGAGCCGCCACCGCCGCGGCCATCGCTGATGCGGTACGTGCCCGCTGCGTGCCACGTCATCCGGATGAAGAGCGGCCCGTAGTGGCCGTAGTCCGCCGGCCACCAGTCCTGCGAGGTCGTCATGACCTCTTCGATGTCCTTCTTCAAGGCATCGACATCAAGGCTCTTGACCGCCTCAGCATAGTCGAAGTCCGCGCCCATCGGGTCGGACTGGGGAGAATTCTGGCGGAGAGCCTTCAGGCTAAGCTGATCCGGCCACCACTGCTGGTTCGAAGTCATATCATCCCTCCTGCAATCTTCTGAGTATCGCGCGGTCTTCCAAGACCGTGGCGCGCCGAGGCGCATTGTAGCCTCAAACGCCGACGTGTAAAAGGGTAAGGACATCCCCCTGCTCGTATGAGGAGCCCTCCGCCCTCGGACTTGCCGCGCGGTGTAAGATGCCCGCAGTTCACAGCCGGTACTACCTCCAGCCAGGAGCGGCATGCAGGCCACCGTCAAGTCCGTTCTCCAACGTTACAGCATAGCGCTGCAATACCGGGACTTCCGCTGGATCTGGCTGGGCAGCGTGGGCGGACAGTCGGCCTACTGGGCCCTCATCGTCGCGCGCGGGATTTTTGTATATGACGAAACAGGGTTGTCCGGCCCCGTAGCCATCACGACCTTCGTAGCGATGGCGCCCCGCTTCCTTCTGCCGCCGCTCGCGGGCTACCTCGCAGACCGGTTCGACCGCCGGACAGTGCTCGCCACGGCCTATAGTTTCCAACTGTCGCACGCCGTCGTACTGACCGCGCTTGCCTTGGCAGGCTTGCTGGAGGTATGGCACGTCGTCCTTCTGGCATTCCTCAACGGCAGCTTCCGAGCGTTCCAGATGACGGCGACACAGACGCTCATCCCGAACGTGGTGCCGCGGGAGCACTGGCTCAACGCCATGGCGATGAACCAGGTGTCGCAGCAGGGTTCACGGCTGTTCGGGCCGGGACTCATCGCTCCCGCGCTGCTGCTGTTCGACGTGAGTATCGCGTTCCTCGTGAGCACGTCCTTCTATCTCATCGGCATCGCAGCCATCCTCTCGATACGCACCCGGTCGACCGGCGAACTGACCAGTGGCTCACGGATAGGAGCGAGCCTCTGGGCTGCGATGCGCTACGCGTGGTTGGACCCGCAGCTCCGTGCACTCTTCATCCTGCTCGCGCTGCACTGCTCGATGACGATGTCATTCGAGTCGATGCTGCCCGTGCTGGCGCGGGACGTGCTGGGCGAAGCGAACGTCAGCGTCAGCTACCTGATGATGGGCGTCGGAGCGGGAGCACTGGTCGGGGTTATCGGCATCGCAGGCCTGCGGAGCGCAGCGGGCCGAGGGATGCTGCTGCTGATAACGGGCGCCGTGAGCGGGGTCTCCATGCTGCTGCTGGCCGTATCAGGCAACACAACGCTGGCGTTGCTCGGCACTGCGGCGATGGGTGGTTCCCAGGCGGCTTTCATGGCGATCGGCGGAGCGATGGTGCAGTCCCTCGCTCCGGATGGCATGCGCGGCAGGATCAGCGGGCTGAACCAGATCAACATCGGGGGAACGATGGCGGTAATGAACCTGGTGAACGGCTTCGCTGCGGACAGGTTCGGCGCCCCGAACGTGCTCCTCGTACTGGGGCTGGGGTTCACCGCCTTCGTGGCCGTCAGCCTTGCCCAAGGCACCCTGCGGGGCATCTACCGGGGCTCCATCGCCGTTTCCGCCAGGGCGGCGGCGTAACGCCTTACACCGCCGCTCTGATAGCAGTCTCTATCCCGACCGGTTACTCGATAGGATTGAGCGTTATCCCCGCCACGTCCGGCTGGCCGAGTGGGTTCATCTGGAAGCCCTGCACTCGCGGACGCAACAGCACGTAGTCCTTGAAGTGGAAGAGCGGGAAGAGGCCCGCTTCGTCGATCAGCAGTTGCTCCGCCTCGCCGTACATGCTCAGCCGGATCTCGCGGTCCCACTCGGCGCGTGCGCCCTCGATGAGCGTGTCGAATTGATCGTTCACGAATCTGCCATCGAGCGGTTGAGTGTGCAACAGCAGGTCCAGGAAGTTCTCCGGGTCCGGATAGTCCGCCACCCAGCCACTGTGCCACACGTTCCCCACGACGTTCTCCAGCGAGTAGTAGAACACGTCCGATTCGTGCAGTTCCACCTGCACGTCCACGCCCAGTTCCTCCTGCCACGCCGCGACCACGAACTGGACCATCTCCGTAGGTTCACCGTCCACGTCGACGGCGCTGAACACGACTTCCGGGAAGTCGTCGGCGTACTCCGACTCGGCGAGCAGCCGGCGCGCCTCTTCCGGATCGTAGGGGATGCCACGAAGCGACTCCGAGTAACCGGGCATGCCCGGCGGCAGAAGCCCTTTGGCGAGTTCTACGTTCCCGTCGTAGACCACCTCTATCAGCCGCTCGCGGTCGAGCGCCATCAGGAAGGCGCGCCGGACATCGGGATCGTCGAACGGCGGCTGCGCTCCATCGACTCCGAGGTAGATGGTTATGAGCTGATCGAACTCGCTGAGCTGGCTGCTCAACGACTCGCTCTCCCGCACGAAACCGAGCGAGCCGGTGCCCACGGGTATGGCATCCCACGCGTCCGAGAGGTACATCGCCAGTCCGCCGACACCGGGCAACGCGGCCAGGGGTGAGACCACGTACTCCAGTGCCGCCGGGCTGTGATAGCCGTTGAAGCGCTGAAGAACGACGACCTCTTCCCTTTCCCACCGGGCCAGCCGGTAGGGGCCGGAGCCGTTGATGTCGTCACTCATCCACCAGTCGAAACCGAGCGGCTCGACGGTGCGCCGGTCGACGATGGCGGCGGAGGGATACGTCAGTTTCGCCAGGAAGTACCCTTTGGGCTCGTCTATCGTGATGCGAATGGTGCGCTCGTCCACGACCTGCACGCCGGAGACCTCCTCCGCTTCTCCGTTGAGCTTCTCGGTGACACCCACGATGTCGCCCAGATAGGTGGGCGCCGTCTCGCTGTTGAGCGCAGCGTCTGCAGCGCGCTCTATCGAGTACTTGAAGTCTTCAGCGGTGATAGGGGTCCCGTCGTGAAACGTTATGTCGTCGCGCAGGGTGAAGGTGTAGACCAACCCTGTCACGTCGACTCTGAAATCCTCGGCGAGGTCGGGCTCGATACTGAAGTCGCTCGATATCCGGACAAGGCCACTGAACAGGCTCGTTACGAAGAAGTGCGAGGTCGTCTCCCTGGCGATAGCGGGATCGAGCGTCGTGGGCTCTCCGAGCGGCATGGTGAACGCACTGTCGCGGGGCACGCCGTAAGGCTCAGGAGGGAAACTCCTGAAGCTCGCCAGCATGGTGTCGATCGTTTCCTCCTGCCGCTCGACCTCGGCCAGCGGTGCTATGACCACCAACAGATAGAGCAACTCGCCGCGCTGCATCACCTGCATACGCCGTACGTCAGTACCGCCTTCCACCTCGTAGAGGATGTCTGCGCGCTCGGCCGTTGTGCCATCGTCCAGCGTCACGGCGCCGGTGCGCTCCACCCGCGGGTTCCCTTCCTCCGGTGTGAGGGACGGAATGGCCGCCTCGATCTGCTCGCTCAGCGATCCTGCGGATGCCTGCCGGGAGAGCAGCAACATGCGTGAGATCCCCTCGCCGTCCTGGACGACCAACCAGGCGCCTTCCCCTCCGGTCGGTGTTATCGACCACTCTGCGGGGTAATAGAGCGATATCCCCAACTCCTGGCTCACGAATGGGACGAACCCCTCAGGCACCGGGTCGGGAGTGGGAGTTGCCGTCGGTTCCGGGGTTGCGGTTGGGGTCGGGGTCGGCGTGGGTACCGGCGTTGCGGTCGGCTCAGGTTCTCCCGAACAGGCGGGCGCCCCCACGACAAGCAGCATGAGAAGGACAGGCGCAAGAACACGCTTCAACAAGGGGGGTCTCCTATATGGGTACTCTCGGCACGCCCTTCTCGAACCGGGCGTCACCCACAATTTTACCCTATCCCGCCCTGTCGGCCATGGGCGGGAGGCACATCAGTCCTGCTCGCCTTCCACGCTGGAGAGGAGGTAGGCACGCATGAATCCCTCCAACTCTCCACCGAGGACGAGGTCGGGGTTCGTGGACTCGAAGCCGGTGCGATGGTCCTTGACCATCTTGTACGGGTGGAGCACGTAGCTCCTGATCTGGCTCCCCCATCCCGCAGATACGTGCTCGCCCTTGAGCGCCGCCCGCTCCTCTGCGCGCCTGCGCATCTCGACCTCCATGAGCCGTGCCCGGAGGATCTTCATCGCCACTTCGCGGTTCTGGAGCTGCGAGCGCTCGTTCTGGCAGGAGACAACGATGCCGGACGGTATGTGCCGGATGCGAACGGCCGTAGAGTTCTTCTGCACGTGCTGGCCGCCTGCCCCGCTCGCCTTGAAGACGTCCATCTCGATGTCGTCCGGGTTGATCTGTACTGCCACGTTGTCTTCCGCTTCCGGCAGCACCTCTACGAGCGCGAACGACGTATGGCGCGCATGGGCCGCGTCGAACGGGGAGAGGCGCACGAGCCGGTGTACGCCGCGCTCCGCCTTCGCATAGCCATACGCATAATCCCCGGAGATCTCCAGCGTCGCGCTCTTGACGCCTGCCTCCTCCCCGGCGGAGAGGTCCAGCACCTGCGCCTTGAAGCCGCTCTGCGCAGCCCAGCGCGTGTACATGCGCAGCAGCATCTCGGTCCAGTCCTGCGCGTCCGTGCCGCCTTCACGGGCGTGGATGGCAAGTATCGCGCTGCGGTCGTCGTACTCGCCGGAGAGCACCAGCAGCAACTCGCGTTGTTCCGCCTCGGAGAAGATGGCTGCGCTCTCCTCCGCAAGCTCCTCTGCCATCGAAGCATCGTCCGCCTCGATGGCCATCTCCAGCAGTTCGACGGTGGAGCGGATACGGGACTCGAAGCTGCGCCAGCCGTCGACGGAGGCGCGAAGGCGCGAGAGCCGCTGCATGATGGCCTGCGCATGCTCCGGATCGTCCCAGAGACCAGGTTCGGCCGCCTGCTCCTCTAACCGTTCGAGTTCCGATTCCTGGCCGGGGAGGTCAAAGCCGCACCATGATGCCGGCGATATGCCCGGCAAGATCGGTGAGGCGCTGTCGAAGTTCTTCCATCAGGTATGCTCCCTCCCGCCAGCCAGCGGATTCACTCGTCATTCTACCATCCCCGCAAGACCCTCCTGTGATGGACGAGGCGCGGCGGCCTGTGCTACGCTCGCTGCACGGCCGGGGTGTGGCGCAGTCCGGAAGCGCACCTGCATGGGGTGCAGGGGGCCGTTGGTTCAAATCCAATCACCCCGACCATTCCACCCTTTCACCGGAGAACACATGACTACATCCGGCAGTGGCAAACCTGCGTGGGTGCTGGAACACCTGGAACGCTACATCGCGACTGACGGCGAGGACGGCCACATGTGGCGGGGCACGCCCACGCTCCTGCTCACGACGACGGGCCGCAAGTCCGGCAGGGAGGTTACGACGCCGCTCATCTACGGCGCGCACGGGGGCAGTTGCATCGTCGTAGCCTCGCGCGGCGGCGCACCGGACCACCCGCAGTGGTACTACAACCTCAGCGCGAACCCCTCTGTCCGCGTACAGGTAGCCGCCGACAAATTCGACGCTGTTGCGCGCACTGCCAGCCCTGACGAGAAGCCCGAGCTGTGGCAGCTCATGGCCGGCATCTACCCGCCCTACGACGAATACCAGGCGAAGACCGAACGGGTTATCCCCGTCGTCATCCTGGAGCGGGCCAGCTAACTTTCCCCGATAGACACCACGAACGAAGAGAGAGGCCGGTTTCTAGTCCACCGGCCTCTCTGTAGTGTTGCCTCGGATTGATGCTGACTGTGGATGCGGGTCAGGCCGCGAGCGGCATCGTCTGCATCCTGCGGAGCGCTCGGTGCACGGTGCGAACGCTGATTCCGAACCTGCTCGCCACTTCGAAAACGTGCAGGTTCTCGTACTGGTAGGCCCATGCGATCTCCTCGTCCCGCTCCCGCAGTTTGTAGGCCTGGTACCAGGCAGGGTCATCGAACTTACAGCGCGGGAGAGGGCAGTCCAGACACGACATCGACGCCTCACAGCCCGTGTCGGTGTAGCGCATCTGCTCCGGCAGCCCGTCCATGACTGGTTCGTCGCGCCTTCGTCCTGACTTCGTGTATATGCTCATCGCTTCCTCCTTCTGGTCATTCCGTCTCATAACGGCTATCCATGCGTTCTCGGATCCATAAGTCCAGGCAACACCCTCAGGACGCGATAGCCATGGGGAACGCCATCTGTTGTTCTCCCGCCTGCTCTGCGTCCTCACTTGCGAGCATCGCGATCCCCTCCAGGAATCCTTCGTCCTGTCCCTCCACTGCAACAGTGAACCCACGCCCTTCGCCGACGCGCAGCACCGCCCACTCCATCTCACGCCGCAGCGCCCGGTACTCCGGGGAACCGTCCGGTGCATAGAAACCCACTCTTCCCGTGAGCGCTGCCGCGATAACAGCGGACGATTCACGCTCACGCTGCCGCGATGTTTCAGTGAACCACTGCACATGGCCCTGCTGCAGGCTCCGCTGCAGCAGATCCCTCATTCGGCCGTCATCACGAGATGTGCGCACACGCACGAGCACGCTCTCACATGGCCAGGTCTTCTCCACGAAACGCTTCAGCCCTGCCACGAGCGTCGCTTCGTCTGCCGCCTCCGCCCATTTATGGTCTAGCACCCGCAATCCACCAGCCGTGCGCGAGGCCACAGAAGCGACTGCTGTCGCCGGAGAATCGACCATGCCCACTGCTCGTGTCACGACGATAGATGCCACGAGCCTGTCGGCCACGGCGAGCCTTCGAGGTCCACCGGTCCCGAACAGGTCGCGCAGACGCTCGCGCGGGAACGCCGAGGCGCCTCCGGAGACAGGGCGAAGCGCGTACGCCGTCTCGAACTCCGGGTGCATGTCGCCGAGCCATCCGCGTTCGGCCTCGACGCGTGTCGCATAGCCCTGTAGTTCCGCTTCCGCACGCTCCAGTGGCACACGGAAGTGTCTCCAATCGCCTCCAGCGGCAGCGGCCTCCTTGTTGGCGAGTTTCACGTGCTCGAACGGAGTCTCTCCGTTCCACGGACGACCGTAGAGGACGACCGTCGCGCCGGACGCGCCCGCCATCTCCTGCAGGCGCGCTACTTCCGCAGGACGGAGGAGGTGGGCATCGACGACCTGGATCAGTTCGAATTGCCCACGTACGTGCTCCAGATCATCCGGCGCCGCGTACAGCACCTGCGCGCGCCCCAACCGTACGCATGCGCTCTCGTCAGACCACAATCCCTTCAGCGAACCTGCTCGCAGGTGACTGACGAGCCGTTGCTTGACGTCCGGTTGCCCGTCCGGAACGACGCGGAGCAGTGCCCCGCCCGCGTTCAGGTTCACGCTCATCACCAGCATCTCCAGTTGAGAGGCCAGTTCGTTCACTCCTGCACCGAGCGGCATCTCGACGGTGAACACTGAGCCTTGCTGTTGCAGCACGTCAGACGTGACCGCTGTTGCTATCTCGCGCTGATATGTCGTTGGCGTCTTCATTCCACTACTCCCGGCAGAACGTATGTACTACGCTGCAGGCATACTAGAACGCCTGTTCTGTTCTGTCAACACCGTTTAGAACGCATGTTCCGCATTTCTTGAGCGCCTCCCGTGCGGTTGCCGTCCGGTTGCGCAAGGCGTAGGTTGTCCGACGCACATCGCACGGGAACAGGTGAATGACACTCGAGGGCAAGGTCGTGGTGATTACCGGCGGGGCGAGAGGTATGGGCCGCGCCTACGCGCACGGCTTCCTCGACGAAGGTTGCCGCGTCGTCTGCGGCGATCTCTCATGGAGCGGGGACGGCGCAGAGGAGACGCAGGCCGTCGTAGAGGCGGCAGGAGGGCTTGCCGTCGAACTCGACATCACGCGCGACGACCACATCGAGGCGGCGTTCGCAGCAACGATGCAGCGCTTCGGGACGGTGGACGTGCTGTTGAACAACGCGGGGATGCGGCAGCGGCACCTCATCCCCCCACACGGCATCGGCAAGGTGTTGGGCGTGCAGCCGGAGGACTGGCGGCGTATGTTCGACGTCAATGTCTTCGGCACCCTCGCCATGATCCGTACCTTCGTGCAGCCCATGCTGGAGAAGCGCGCGGGGAGCATCATCAACGTCTCCACTACCGGGACGGACCCGCGCTGGTACCGGCCGCACAGCCGGGAGCAGCCCTACATGGCGTCGAAGTCCGCGCTCACGAACCTCTCGCTCTACCTCGCGAACGAGATTGCGGAGTACAACGTCGCGGTCAACGTGCTGTTCCCTCCACACGCCGCCACGACCGGCACGCGTGAGCAGGACATCATCCGCAAAGAGCACGGCATCATGGCGGCGGGTGCGGTCCCGCTGAAGCCGGAGACGGTGGTGCCGCTCGCCAAGTTCTTCGCCGCACAGACGGCATCGACTGGCGTCACCGGGAAGGTCATCTACGCCGCGGACTGGAACCTCGAGCACGGCCTCGGCGGGCCGGACGAGTGGCTATCCGAAGGCTGAGGAGCGAATCATGGGCTGGACGATCCATCACCCCAACGGACTGCTCTACCACGACCCGGGGCAGGCGTTCCAGGGCTATACGCTCGTCTCGATGTCGGGAGGCAAGGACGCCTTCCTCATCGACATGGCTGGCCGCGTCTGCCATCGCTGGCATCGAGAAGAGGGCATCGCCTACGGGTTCCTGCTGGAGAACGGCAACCTGCTCAGCCGGACACGCGCGAGCGGAGGATTCATTCCGCCCTCCGACCAGCCCACCGGCATCCTGGAGCTGGACTGGGACAGCAACATCCTGTGGCAGTACTGGGATCCCTACGTGCACCACGACTTCGAGCGGCTGCCGGACGGGAACACGCTCATGGTGCTCTACGACCTCATGCCACAGGACATCGCGCGACGTGTGCGCGGAGGACGGGGAAGCCTCGAGGAGCCGATGTACGGGGAGGTCGTGCGCGAGGTGGATGAAGCGGGAGCAACCGTGCAGGAGTGGAGCATGTGGCAGCCGCTGGAGCCCGAACAGGACGCCATCTGCCCGCTGGAGGAGCGCCACCAGTGGCTGCACCAGAACGCGCTGAACCTGACGCCGGACGGCGACCTGCTCGTCAGCTTCCGCCAGATCGACACGGTGGGCATCGTCAGCCGCGAGACAGGGCAGTACACGTGGAAGTGGGGGCCGGGCGAGATTTCGCACCAGCACCACCCGACATTCCTGCCCAACGGGCGCGTCCTGATGTTCGACAACGGGCCGCATCGCGGCGGGGCGACGTACTCGCGCGTCCTCGAGGTGGAGCCGGAGAGCGGGCGCATCGCATGGCAGTACACGGGCTCTCCGCTCATCTCGTTCTACAGCTACCACATCAGCGGCGCGGAACGGCAGCCGAACGGCAATACGCTGATCTGCGAAGGCGCGCCGGGGCGGCTGTTCGAGGTGACGCCGGACGGCGAGGTCGTGTGGGAGTACGTCAACCCGCACCGCATACCGGAGGGCGCGCCAACGGGTTCGGGCGGCCCGAATTCCGTCTTCCGCGGACACCGCTATGCACCGGACCACCCGGCGCTCGCCGGTCGAGACCTGACGCCGCTCGATTAGTACGCCGCTGCCCCGGGCACGAACAGCGGCAGGCGCTCGAAGCGGCCTCCGAGCACGGCCTTGGACGGCGCGCCCAGCCAGCCCTCCAGCACCGAGGCGTACACCTGCCGGAAGTCGGTCGTGAACCGGAGGTTGTTCTCGTTGAGGGAGGCGAGGCTGGGGCGTTCGCCGTAGAGGCCGCCCGCCACCGGCGCTCCCGCGACGAACATCGGCCCTGCGGAGCCGTGGTCGGTGCCATCGCTCGCATTGCCGGTCACCCGCCGCCCGAACTCCGACCACGTCAGCATCACCACGTCGTTCGCGTGTCCATGCGCCTGCAGGTCCCGGTAGAAGGCGAGCATGGCGTCAGCTGTCTCGGCGAGCAGGCTCTCGTGCCGACCTTCCTGTGCCGCGTGCGTATCGAAACCGCCTATCTTCACGTGCCCCACGCGCAGGCCGAGGTCTGCATCTATCGCCTCGGCGATGAGCCGGAGTCCCTGCGCAAGGCCTGACTCCCCGTACTCGACGGCAGGCTGGTATCGCGCGTGCGCACGCTGCACGGCGTCGGAACTACGCTGCGCCGCCTGCAGGGTGTTGTCGAGCAGCGCGCCGAAGCGCGTTGCCTGCGGCACGGACGCGTACAGTCGCAGGAGTGCGTCCGTCCGCGCCTGCCGGTTCCACTCGTTGCGCGGGTCGTCCTGGAACTTGTAGGCGTCGACGCTCTCCACGAGCGGCACGGTGACGTTCGACGTAAGGAGCGCCCGGGGCATCCGCTTGTCCGCTGCCAGCGCGAGGAAGGCGTGCTCCTGCCCTGCAGCGATGCCCTCCAAGTAGCGCCCGAGCCAGCCCTCGTAGTCCCTCCTGTCCGTCTGCGCCATCTGCCAGATGTCCATGGACTCGAAGTGCGAGAAGCTCTGGTCCGGGTAGCCGACGCCCTCCACCACGGCGAGCACGCCCTCGTCCCACAGTTCCTTGAACGCGGTGAGACTCGGATGGAAGCCTGCCTGCCCGTCGATGGCGAGCACGTCGTTCTGCGGTATGGCGAGGCTTCCGCGCAGGTCGTAGTATCTGCGGTCATTCGCGGGGACGACGGTGTTCAGGCCGTCGTTCCCTCCAGCCATCTGCACGATGACGAGCGTGCGGTTGCCCATCGGCGCAGCGTTGGACTGCTGTTCGTGGATGGCGGCTGCGACGGCCCGGCTGAAGACGGCGGGCATGGCCGTCGCCGCGGGGACGGCCACCATGCTCGTCTTGAGGAACTGACGCCTGCTGATCAACATCGCATCGCCCCTCACATCACCTGGAAGTCCGGCGACGCGAGCATGAGATAGACGACGTTCCTGAGCTTCCGGTCGAGGGACACGTTCCCCATACCGTCCAGGAACGCGGTCAGAATGTCTCGGCCAGCACCGTTGAGACGTCCACCGAGGAGCAGGTCAGCAAAGAAGTCGACGATCTCGGCGGACGTTCTCAGCCCCCGCCCGTCGACCAGGTCCGTCGGAGTGAACCGCAATCTGTTGGCGCGCGCCTCCGCTATCTTGCCTGCCATGTTGACGCGCTGCAGCAACGCCGAGCTGTTGATCCAGGTCACGCCTCCCGGCCACCCGGCGACGTTCGGCGGCATAAAGATCTCCTGCCCCATCTGCTCGATGGGCTTGTCGAGCGGCCTGAAGTCGGTCTCGACGGCGAGCGCGCGCACAGCGCCCACCGCGAGCTCAACCGGCGACTTCACGAGTGCGCCCCTGGCCCTGCTGCTGTAGAACTCGTCGGACTCGAGCATCGCCCGCACGACGGGGCGTATCTCCGTGCCGTTCCTCCTGAAGACGTCCGCGAGGCGTTCGATCACCTCGGGTTCGGGGTCCGGGTACGCGAAGAACGTCCAGAGGCGGTTGCAGATGTACTCGGCGGCCGCAGGCTGCTCCATGATGATGTCCACGATGTCGTCGCCGTCGAACCTGCCCCGGCGCGCCAGGAACGTCTTGCGCCCATTGTCGTGCTGCTTCGCGTTGACGTAGAACCCTCTCTTGCGGCTGAGCTGCCAGCCGGTGAAGGCCCGCGCAGACTCGCGGACGTCCTCCTCGGTATAGTGGCCGATGCCCAGCGTGAACAGCTCCATCAGCTCGCGGGAGTAGTTCTCGTTCGGGGCGGCCTTCTTGTTGGAACGGCTGTCCAAGTAGGTCATCATGGCCGGATCGCGGGAGACCGCCTTCAGCAGCTCGTCGTACCGCCCCATCCCCCACTCTCGGAAGAGGCGGTTCTGCTCGATCATGTACGGCCCCTTGCCGACGATCCTGAACGAACTGGTCAGGATGCCGTGCCAGAAGAAGGTCATCTTCTCCTGCAGCGGTCGGGCGGTGTAGGCCATACGCTGAAGCCACCACCGCTGAAGCTGGTTGAGGCTCTGCTCCAGGTCCAGCTCCTGCGCCGCGAGCCGCTCTTCGAGTGCGCCGTCGTCGATGTCGTCGAAATCGACCAGGTGGTCGATCGTGGCCTGCAGGCCCATCTCGCGGAAGCGCGCCAACTCGCCGGGCGACGCTCCGAGCCCGGCGCGCCAGAGCAGGTGGCTGACGCGCGCCGCCTCGTCCAGTGGGGCGTTGTCCTGCTGCAACAGGTTGGGAACCGGAGGGGTCGAGCCGTCTTCGGAGCTGTTGAACGGGGTGGGGCCGGGGAAGCGCGTACCTCCGGCTGCCGGGGCCGTCCGCGGGGTGGCGGCGATGAAGACCGGTGCGGTTGCGGCGGTCAGGCCGAGCAGCGCGGCGCGCGCCATGAAACTGCGCCTGCCCATCCCGAGGGTCAGGACAGGATCAGCCCGCTCATCGGTCGGTGATCCATCGCTCATACGAGCCTCTCCCCGCCTCCATTGTAGAGGAGAGGGGGTCAGGCCATGGCAGCCATGAGCTGCGGGACGCGCGGGTTCTCTTTGAACGGCTTGTCCGATTCGAGGAGCGCCGACCATGACCGCACGCCGAAGTGCTCGCCGGTGGACGCCGCGAGCGGCTCGACGCCGTCGGCGAGCGCCTTGGCATCCCGGAGCAGGCGGCGGCGCATCGTGATGATGGGGATGTCGCTCGTGCCAAGGTGCTCGCGCGTGCGGTCGGCGAGCGCGCCCATCCCCTCGACGACGGCGGTGTCCTGCTCGCGGACGCCGACGATGCCGCTGAGCAGGTCCGTGTTGCGCTGGAGGTAGCGGTCCTGCATGAAGTGGTTCGCCTTCGTGGCGCGCAGGCGTCCCGTGTCCGGGTCGATGGTGGCGATGTGGGGCATGGGGCCGTGCTGCACGTTGTCGCGCTCGCGCTGCAGGAGCTCCTCGGTGGGCGACCAGATGATGCACCAGACCTGCGTCTGCACGTCGTTGATGGGCACCCACATGTGGCCATGGGCGCGGCGGAGTTCCAGGTCCGTCGGGATCATGGTGACGTAGGGCATGAGCCACTGGTTGATGCGCCAGTAATCGTGGGCGGGGTCGCTGGTCGTGCGCTGTGCGGCGAGCATCATGCCGTAGTCGGTCGTCTCGACGACCCAGCGGGGCGAGGTGTCGTAGAGGAGAAGGTCGCTGTCCTGGCGGGAGATGGAGGCGTCACGGAAGAGCGACCCCCGGTGAAGGAAGCCGACGTGGCTGGAGTCGATGTCGCCCTCCAGCGCCTGCACCCAGTTGCACTCCTGGTTGTAGCGGACGATGTTCCGCATCTCCGGGGTGACGCCAACCCATTCGATGTGGGGCAGGCCCGGCATGATCTCCTGCGGGCCCATGTAAGCCCAGAGGATCCCAGCCATCTCGCGGACGGGGTAGGACTTCGCCGATATCTTGTTCTTGAAGTTGGAGCGGGCGGGTTCGGACGGCATCTCCATACACGCGCCGGTGCTGTCGAACTTCCAGCCGTGGT
Organism: Chloroflexota bacterium; assembly: GCA_009838965.1. Lineage (GTDB taxonomy): Bacteria > Chloroflexota > Dehalococcoidia > Lucifugimonadales > Australimonadaceae > Bin16. The sequence goes on from VXQP01000016.1 coordinate 32,741, forward strand.
AGATGCAGCGGAGACCGTCTCCCTCGTTCTTGCCGTAGTAGAGCGGAGTGCCGCGGTGAGGGCAGAAGTTCTCGAACATGACATAGCGCCCCTCGCCATCGCGGAAGACGATGAGCTTCTCGCCGAGCAGTTCGACCTCAACCGGGTCGCCTGCGACAGGCTCGACCCTGGAAGCCTCGATGAACGGCACCCAGAAGCGCCTGAACAGGTCGCCCATCATCGTGCCAGGTCCCACCTGTCCCAGAATGGTGTTGTCCTGCAGGCTCAGCATGGCTGCTGTCTCCTTCCGCCGACGGCGCCTGCCTACGGCAGCCTGCCTCTGGCAGGGGCACGATACGAATCGCGCCGCTCACTCGTCAAGGCGCGCAAGCCGTCCGGGGAGTTCAGCAGGCGAGGGCGATGAGGAGGCTGTTGCGGGTCTCCGCGCTCATGGGGTGGATGAGCTCGCGGCGCTCGAGGTGGGTCCTGAGTGCGCCGTCCAGGAAGGCGAGGACGCCCTCGTGCAGGTTGCGGTCGGCGGCGGCGCGCACCTCCGGCTGGAAAGGGTACGCCTTCTGTTTCATGGGGTCGAGCTTGTCGGCGACGAAGACCACCTGCCCCACCGGCGCGAGGTCAGGGTGCGCGGTGGTGTGCCAGTGCACGCCCTCCAGCACCTCCGGATCGTCTACCGCGCCGTCCTCTTGGAGCCACGCCGCGCCTACCGGGCCGTGGAGCAGGATGGGAGCGGCGCGCTCGACCGCGTTGACCAGTATGCCGAGGCGCTCCGCCTCCTCGATAAGCATCCGACCGGGGATGTGGCGAGCGATGTCGTGCGCGGCGGCGGTGAGGTCGGCGGTGGCGGGATCGAGCGCGTGGGCTGTCGCGAGTTCGCGGGCGATGCCGCGCACGCGCTCGACGTGTGCGCGCAGGCCGTCCGGCAGGGCGTCGAGGCGCGCCGTAAGCGTTGGAGGGAGGTTGGCGGTTATGGGGTCCATCTTCACCCCCATCCTAGCCTTCCCCCGTCAAGGGGGAAGGGACCAGGTCAGCCCATGGAGCCTAGGCGTCGTCCGGCGAGGATGTGGAGGTGGAAGTGCGGCACTTCCTGGCCGGAGTCGAGGCCCTGGTTGGCGATGAGGCGGTAGCCGGTCTCCGCGACGCCGAGGTCGCGGGCTATGCCGGGCGCAACTTCGAAACAGCGGGCGGCAGCGGCGGCGAGGGCCGGGTCCGCGTCCGAGAGGGCCTCGACATGCTCGTACGGTATGACGAGGACGTGAGTGGGCGCCTTCGGGTTGATGTCCCGTATGGCGAAGACCGTGCCGTCGTCGTAGATCTTTTCGGCGGGGATGTCGCCCTGCGCGATCTTGCAGAAGATGCAGTTGGGGTCGAACATGGCCACCGTGTGCCTTGGGGGGCGCTCTGATTCACGCCCTCGCGGGAATGACGGAGGAGGGCGGGAACGACGGGATAAGGGGCTAGTCGCCGACGGCGAGACAGGTGACGGTGCGGACGATACCGCCGATGGTGTGGACGCTGCCGGTGACCGTGTCGCCGACGGAGCTGAGGTCGTCGGCCTGGACGACGCAGATGACGTCGTAGGGGCCGGTAACGACGTCGACGGACGTAACGCCGTCGACCTTGTGAAGGGCGCTGACGACGTCCTTGGTCTTGCCGACGGTGGTCTCTATGAGCACGAATGCTTTGGTGGCGGCCATGTATGTCTCCTTGTGAACGTGGCGCCGCTGAGCGGCGGAAGGATGATAGCAGTTGAGCGGTGCGCCGCAAGGTGGAGAGAGGCGGTTGTCAGACCTCTGTCGCCACGCCGTTCATCACCGCGCCGAACTCTTCCGCCAGCCGTTCGCCGATGGGATGCGGCGCCTCGGCGGCGCTGAAGACGCCGGGGAGGTGGTAGAAGACGTTCCGCGCCATGTGCTTCGTGTTGATGAAGTAGACGGGCTTGTCCAGCGCAAGCGCCATACCGACCTCCACCAGCGAAGCTGCATAGAGCAGGTCGGGGTCTACGTTGACGAAGAGCAAGGCGTCGGCGTCTCTCACTCCCTCCATGTCGTCGATGGCCTCGGCGCGTCCGCCGACCGCCTGGGCCATCGTCCAGTCGTGGGTTATCTCGTGCCCTGCGGCCACGACGCAGCGCTGCGCCAGGCGCACCCGCTCCTTGTCCTCGAACTTTCCGGCAACGTAGAACTTCATCCGGCCTCCGTGGGGCATAACGCGAGCGCGAGTAACGCGCCTGTTCATTCTATGCGGTGGGACGGATGTCCGGGGAAGGAGCGTGTGGCACGAATCCAACCCTGAACTGCACCCCATCCTAACCTTCCCCCATCAAGGGGGAAGGGATCAGGCCGTCAGGAGGAGGAGCGGGCGAGGTTCGAGAGGAGGGAGAGCGTGCGCTCGCGGGATGCGGCGGCGTCCGGCCCTGCGGCGACGATGGAAACGATGATCTCGCTCGCACCGAAATCGAACAGCTCGGCGACACGTTCGCTGACACGCTCCTCGCTGCCGGACAGCACAACGCTCTCGATCATGCCGTCGCTCCAGCCCTCGAGTTGCGCGGCCTCGGGGAACCCCGCCTCCGCGAACATCGCCTGGTAGAAGGGCATGCGGGGGTAGTTGGCAAGCTGCTCGCGGGCAGCGGCTCGGACCTCGTCGGCGTCGTCGTGAACGCACATCGGCGCGTGGACGATGAGCGGCGGGCACGGCCGTCCCGCGCGTTCGGCGCCGCGCTGCAGCGCAGGGAGGGCGACGTCGCGCAGGTAGACGCCGGGCGACACCCAGCTGATCGCGCCGTCGGCGGCCTCCCCGCACAGCTCATATGACTTCGGGCGCAGGGCTGAGGCCATCACGGGCACGTCCGGCACGGGCGCGGGAAGGCTCACGTTCGCGCGGTAGATGCTGCCCTCGAACTCGACTGCGCCGGTGTGCAGCAGCGTGCGTGTGACGGTGAGGTATTCGCGGAGCGCCGTCAGCGGCGTGCGGTAGTCGGCGCCGAAGACGGTGGTCATGGGTCGGATGTGGCTGGGCCCGATGCCGAACCGGAAGCGGTTGCCCGATAGCTGCGCGGCGACCTGCACCTGCTGCGCAGCGGCGACGGGGTGCCGTCCCCACGTCGGCACGATGCAGGTGCCGAGCAGGATGCGCTCGGTACGCGCTCCGGCGGCGGCCATGAGCGTGATGCCGTCCAGGCTCGCGCCGCCGACGGTGAGCCAGGCGGCGTCGATGCCGCGCTCCTCGCTGTCCTCAATGCGTGCTAGCACCGCGTTGCTGTCGCCGCCCATGACGGCAAGGCCGATGGTCCCTGCTCCCATGCGTAGTCCTCCGTTCAGTCAGTGGTGTTGTGCGGGGAGAGTGTAACCGCTCGCGCGGACTACGAGGAGCGCCGGCGGAACCTGCGCCAGGCTATGGACAGCACGAGCATGGCCACGGCGACGAGCACGATGGCCCCGCCGCCCGGGATGTCCCGGTAGAAGGCGAGCGCCAGTCCGGTAACGGTGCTGATGATTCCTACGATCGATGACACGATGATCGCGGTGCGCAGGCTGTTCGTAACTCCCTGCCCGACGAGGACGGGGATGACGATGAGCGCGCCTACCAGCAGGACTCCCATGATCCGCATGGCGAGCGTGATGGTGGCTGCGGCCAGCACTGCAAGGCCGAGGTTGACCCAGTCCACCTTGATGCCGGAGACACGGGCAAGCGCGTCGTCGAACGAGGTCTGCGCGAGTTCGGTGAAGAATGCAGTTACGCCGACGACCACGAAGAACGCCAGGCCTGCAAGGAGCCAGAGGTCCAGCTCCGTGATGGTGAGGATGGAGCCGAAGAGGAAGCTGAGCAGGTCCACGTTGAACCCCTGCGCGGCGCTGATGACGACCACGGCCGCCGCGAGCGAGGAGTAGAGCGCAACGGCGAGGACGGCGTCGCCGGGGAGCCTGCCGCGCGAGCGCAACAGTTCCATGACAACGGCGGCGATGGTGACGGCAATGAACGTGGTGAGTGTCGGGTAGACGTTCACCGCGAACCCGACAGCAACGCCGAACAGCGCAACGTGCGCGAGCGTGTCTGAGAGGAGCGAGAAGCGTCGCAGCACCAGGAACGTGCCGAGCACGGGCGCAAGTGCGCCTACGAGGACGCCGCCGATGAGGGCCCGCACCATGAACTCGTATTGCAGTATGGCCGGCATGGGATCAGCGGTGCGCGAGCCGGTCGAACCCGTCGTGGCGGGGGGCGTCTTCGCCGTGGGCATGGTGGTCGTGATGCACGCCGTGGTGGAGCACTTCGACCGGAAAGCCGTAGAGCCGCACCAGGTCATCCTCAGTCAGCTCATGGGGCGGGCAATGGCACAGGAGCGTGCAGTTGATGCATGCCACGGTGCAGGCCTCGCGCATGACAGCGCCGACGTCGTGGGAGATGATGAGAATGGTGACGCCGCTCTCGCGCAGCTGGCGGAGCAGCATGTAGACCTCTTCCCCTCCCTGAGCGTCCACTCCGGCGATGGGCTCGTCCATCACGAGCAGGTCCGGCTTGCGGATGAGGGCGCGGGCGATGAGTGCGCGCTGCTGCTGGCCGGTGGAGAGCTCGCCGATGCGCCGGCGTTTGAAGTCCATCATGTCGACCGCCCGCAGGACGCTGTCAACGTCGGCGCCATTCTTCCGGCTCCAGAAATCGAACGGCGAGAAGCCGGTGTACCGTCCGTGCGCCACGACCTCGCCCACCGTGATGGGGAACATGGCGTGGATGCCGGTGGAGACCTGCGGGACGTAGCCGATGCGGTGCCAGTCCCTGAACCGCTCGATGTCGGTCCCGAAGACGCGTACGCTTCCACTGTCCGGCTTGATGAGCCCGAGGATGACCTTGACAAGCGTGCTCTTGCCGCTGCCGTTGGGCCCGACGATGGCCGTGAAGTCCCCACTCTTGATGCGCAGCGTCACGCCGTGCACCGCGGGGGCGCCCGCATAGGTGTAGGAGACCTCCTCCAGTTCAACTGCCAGCGTATCGTCCATATCCGTTCTCTACTTCAGTCGCCCGGCCGGAACAGTGGGCCGGTCCAGTTACGAGCATTCCATCGCGGCCCGCAGGCTCTTCAGGTTGTCGCGCATCAGACCGAAGTAGTCTCCGTGCTCGTCCAGCTCTGCCTGGGTTATGCCGTCCATCGGGTGGATCGTGTATATGCTTGCGCCGGTCTCGGCGGCGAGCACCTGCTCGTACGAACCGGAAAGCACAGGCTCCACGAGTATGGCTCCCAAGCCGAGGTCGTTGATGCGGTCGGCGATGCTCGCGAGGCGCTGCGGCGATGGCTCTGCGTCGGGAGAGAGACCAGCCACCGGCACCTGCTCAAGGTCGTACGCCAGTGCGAGATAGCCGTATGCGGCGTGCGACGTGACGAACTCGCGGTGGACGCACGAGCTGAGGCCCGCCTCGAACTCGGCGTGCAGCGCCCGGAGCTCGGAAGAGAGCGTGGCGAGGTTCGCCCGGTAGACGTCGGCGCCCTCGGGGTCCGCCTCGATCAGCGTCCCGGCGATGCGCTCCGCCTGGGTGATGGCGCGCAGCGGGTCGAGCCAGAAGTGCGGATCGAACTCCCCATGTGCGTGCCCGTGCTCGTCCTCGTGCGCGTGTTCGTCCTCGTGCCCGTGCTCGTCCTCGTCCTCATGGGCGTGCTCGTCCT
>VXQP01000106.1 GCA_009838965.1 Chloroflexota bacterium
TGGGACCTTCTTCAGCCCCAGGATGCGACGAGCCGACATCGAGGTGCCAAACCTTGCCGTCGATATGAACTCTTGGGCAAGATAAGCCTGTTATCCCCGGGGTAGCTTTTGTCCGATAAGCCACGGCCCTTCCACACGGGACCGTAGGATCACTTTGGCCGACTTTCGTCCCTGCTTGGCTTGTTGGCCTCGCAGTCAAGCCCCCTTCTACCAATGCGCTCTGCGGGTGATTTCCATCCACCCTGAGGGGACCTTTGCACGCCTCCGTTACCTTTTAGGAGGCGACCGCCCCAGTCAAACTGCCTGCCAGACACGGTCCCCCTGCTTGTTCAGGGGTTAGATCCAAAAACAGGGAAGAGTGGTATTTCAACGATGGCTCCACCCGAACTGGCGTCCTGGCTTCATAGCCTCCCACCTATCCTACACAACCGTATCCTCGGATCAATGTCAGGTTGCAGTAAAGCTCCACGGGGTCTTTTTGTCCTGCTGCGGGAAAGGAGCATCTTCACTCCTAGTTCAGTTTCACCGGGTCCTCCGTTGAGACAGTGCCCCATTCGTTACGCCTTTCGTGCGGGTCGGAACTTACCCGACAAGGAATTTCGCTACCTTAGGACCGTTATAGTTACGGCCGCCGTTCACCGGGGCTTCGATTTGCAGCTCTCACCGCGCCTCTTGACCTTCCGGCACTGGGCAGGCGTCAGCCCCTATACGTCGTCTTGCGACTTGAGCAGGGACCTGTGTTTTTGTTAAACAGTCACCAGGGCCTCTTCGCTGCGACCCCGAAGGTGCTCCATCCGCTAGGGATTTCACCCTCCAGGGCACTCCTTCTCCCAAAGTTACGGAGTCAGATTGCCGAGTTCCTTAAGGATGGTTCTCTCGTCCGCCTCGGTACGCTTATACCAGTCCACCAGTGTCGGTTTGCGGTACGGACACCTATGACTCTAGCTACGAAGCTTTTCTTGCCGGTGTAGCCTCAACAGACTTCCCCAGGGCCAGGCCCTGAAGTTGCTTCACCCCTCAGCTCAAACCCCACGGCGGATTTTCCTACCGCGGGCTCACCTACAGGCTCAGACGCACCATGTCCAATAGGCACGCTCTGCCTAGCTTCCCGTGTCCCTCCTTAGCCTTAAAACGATCCATAGGTGGCGCTGGAATGTTGACCAGCTCTCCATCGCCTACGCCTTGCGGCCTCGGCTTAGGCCCGGCTAACCCTACGACGAACGACGTTGCGTAGGAAACCTTGGACTTTCGGCGGATGCGGTTCTCACGCATCTTTACGCTACTCATGCCGGCATTCTCACTTCTCTGCGCTCCACCTGCCCTCACAGGCAGACTTCTGTGCACAGAGAACGCTCCCCTACCCCTCCGCCTTACGGCAGAAGCCACGACTTCGGCAACAGGCTTAAGCCCCGATAAATTGTCGGCGCACGGTCCCTTGACCAGTGAGCTATTACGCACTCTTTAAAGGGTGGCTGCTTCTAAGCCAACCTCCTGGTTGTCTAAGCGACCATACTTCCTTTGACACTGAGCCTGTATTTAGGGGCCTTAGTCGGTGGTCTGGGCTGTTTCCCTCTCGACCATGGAGCTTATCCCCCACGGTCTCACTCCTCAGGCATGGATGGAACGGCATTCGAAGTTTGATTGGGTTTGGTAGGCTCACACCCCCTAGCCCATTCAGAGCCCTACCTCCGTCCCTCTTCCTGAAGGCTGCACCTCAATGCATTTCGGGGAGAACCAGCTATCTCCGGGTTCGGTTGGCATTTCACCTCTACCCACAGCTCATCCCAACACTTTGCAACGTATACGGGTTCGGGCCTCCACCTCGAGACTATCGAGGCTTCACCCTGGCCATGGGTAGCTCACCCGGTTTCGGGTCTACCCCGTGCGACTGCTTCGCCCTATTCAGACTCGCTTTCGCTGCGGCTCCGGGACGTCTGCATCCCTTAACCTCGCCACACAGGAGTAACTCGCCGGCTCATTCTTCAATAGGCACGCCGTCACCCGTCCGAAAACGGGCTCCGACCGCTTGTAGGCCCACGGTTTCAGGTCTATTTCACTCCCCGTCTGGGGTTCTTTTCACCTTTCCCTCACGGTACTTGTGCGCTATCGGTCGTCAAGGGTATTTAGCCTTGGAGGGTGGTCCCCCCGGCTTCCCACGGGATTCCACGTGTCCCGTGGTACTCACGAACGCATCCGGAGTCCATAGCCTTTCGCCTACGGGGCTATCACCCGCTATGGCGGTCCTTTCCAGGCTCCTTCGGCTAGACCATGGATTGCTCACTCCGTGCACTATCTGGGGTTCGTGCTGACACGCCGTACAACCCCGCTGACGTATAGGCCCCCAGGCCACTAAACGACAACGGTTTAGGCTGTTCCCGTTTCGCTCACCACTACTCAGGGAATCGCGGTTGCTTTCTTTTCCTCAGGGTAATGAGATGTTTCAGTTCCCCTGCTTACCCCCCTCAGCCTATGTGTTCAGCTGAGGATGTCCCGGCTTCACCGAGACCGGTTCCCCGATTCGGGAATCCCCGGCTAAGCCTGCTTGACGGCTACCCGAGGCTTATCGCAGTCGTGCTACGCCCTTCATCGGCCCTTGACGCCAAGGCATCCTCCGTGGGCCCTTAATAACTTGACCTCACGCTCGGTTCGCAGTCGCTGCGAACCTTCCTTGGCTCGTACTCGCTCGATATTCCCTTGTTAACGTGCAAAGGCGGTGGCACCTTGGCGCGCCACCGCCTTTCGGTAGCATTGCAACGCCGGATCGGTCCTACGTGCTCACTGGCACTGCCATTACGAAGAAGTCCTCATGTGGCTACGTAAGCCTCCCCAGATGGCGGTCTGATTGAGTATATGCAGCCCGCTCTGCCGGTGTCAACCACACCGGACACCCCTTACGCCCCTCAGCCCACCCCTGCGCGCTTGACCCCCGCGCCCCGTCTGTGATATCCGTAACAATTGCCCCACTGGCGCGGGGATATGCAACGAACGTGACGACACCTACCGCTCATCCGCAGAACCTGGCAGCGACCCTCCGGCGGCTTCTCTACTTCGCACTTGCCGCCGTGGCGCTTGTCGCCGTCCTCGCCTCCTGCGACACCCCGCTCACCACGTTCGAACCCCGCTCCGACGCTGCCCAGCGCGTCCACACCATATACATCTTCGTCATCGTCGCCGCGAGCATCGTCGGCTTCCTCGTCCTCGCCGCGATGGCCTACATCCTCTGGAAGTACCGCGAGCGCCCGGGGCACACCGCCCAGCAGATCCACGGCAACACCACGCTGGAGATCACCTGGACGGTCATCCCCATCCTCATCCTCGTCGCCATCGCCATCCCCACCATCGTCTGGATCGCAGGCACGACGGCCGAGCCGGACGAGGACGCTCTCCATATAGAGGCTGTCGGACACCAGTGGTGGTTCGAGTTCCGCTACCCCGGCCTCGGCCCGGACGGCGAGGACCTCGTCACCGCCAACGAACTCCGTATCCCCGTCGGCCGTCAGGTCGCCATCACGCTCGAGGCGAAGGACGTCATCCACTCCTTCTGGGTGCCCCAGCTCGTCGGCAAGACGGACATGGTGCCCGGCAGGACCAACATACTGGAGAAGTTCACCGCCACGGAGGTCGGCACCTTCTACGGCCAGTGCGCCGAGTTCTGCGGCTCCGCCCACGCGCTCATGCGCTTCCGCGTTCACGTCGACTCCCACGCCGACTTCGACCGGTGGGTCGAGAACATGAACGCCGATCCCGTGCCGCCCGAGGAGGGCAGCGTCGAGGCCGCGGGCGCGCGCGTGTTCACCAACTTCTGCGCGCGCTGCCACACCATCTACGGCGTCTCCACCGAAGAGATAGGCCCCAACCTCACGCTCTTCGGCGACCGCGCCACTCTGGGCGCGGGCATCCTCGACAGCACGGACGAGAACCTCAAGGCGTGGGTCTCCAACATCCGCGACATCAAGCCTGTGCTCGAGACCACCAACGCCATGCCCACGTTCTACGTCGGCGATCCGCTCGTGGACCAGCTCACAGAGGCCCAGGTTGACCAGGTGGTGGTCTACCTGAAGAGCCTCAAGTTGCGGTAATCTGAGAGAGGAACGCCGGACTGTCCGGCGTCGGCGCCTGAGAGAGAAGGCATACGATGGCAGCGAACATAGGCATCCTGAAACGCCCCGTCTCCACAGATGGCGTCTGGGGATGGATCACCACCGTTGACCACAAGCGCATCGGCATCCTCTACGGCGTGTCCGCCTTCATCTTCTTCCTCGTCGGCGGCATAGAGGCTCTCCTCATGCGCGTTCAGCTCGCGCAGCCGGACAGCACGTTCGTGGACGCGGGCACCTTCAACGCCCTCTTCACTATGCACGGCACAACCATGGTCTTCATGGTCGTCATGCCTGCCGGAGCCGCCTTCTTCAACTTCCTCGTCCCGCTCATGATCGGCGCGCGAGACGTCGCCTTCCCGCGGCTCAACGCCCTCAGCTACTGGCTCTTCATCTTCGGCGCCATCCTCATGAACTTCAGCTTCTTCAAGGCCGCCTTCCCGGACGTGGGATGGTTCGGCTACGCGCCGCTCACCACTTCTGAGTACACCCTCTCCAGCAGCACCGACTACTGGGTGCTCGGTCTCCAGATCATGGGCGTCGGCACCACGGCGGCAGGCTTCAACTTCGTCATCACCATCCTCAACATGCGCGCGCCGGGCATGACCCTCATGCGCATGCCCCTCTTCCCCTGGATGACGCTCATCGTCTCCTTCCTCATCATCTTCGCCTTCCCGCCGCTCACCATCGCCCTCACCCTGCTCCTGTTCGACCGCTTCTTCGGCACGAACTTCTTCGACACCGCTGGCGCTGGCGCGGACCCGCTGCTCTGGCAGCACCTCTTCTGGATCTTCGGCCATCCGGAGGTCTACATCCTCATCCTCCCCGCCATGGGCATCGTCTCCGACGTCCTGCCCACCTTCTCGCGGAAGCCCCTGTTCGGCTATACCACCGTCGTCTTCGCGGGAGCGGTTATCGCGTTCCTCGGGTTCGGCGTCTGGGCGCACCACATGTTCACCACCGGTCTCGGCGCATGGGCCACAGCCGCATTCGCGGGCGCGACCATGGCCATCGGCGTACCCACCGGCGTCAAGGTGTTCAACTGGCTTGCGACCCTCTGGGGAGGCTCCATCCAGTTCAAGACGCCTTTGCTCTTCGCGCTCGGCTTCATCAGCATGTTCATGCTCGGCGGACTCAGCGGCGTCATGCACGCAGCCGTCCCCGTCGACACGCAGCAGCAGGACACCTACTTCATCGTCGCCCACTTCCACTACGTCCTCTTCGGCGGCAGCATCTTCGGCCTTACCGCCGGCATCTACTACTGGTTCCCCAAGATGACCGGACGCATGCTCAGCGAGCGCATCGGCAAGTGGCACTTCTGGCTCATGTTCATCGGCTTCAACGCTACGTTCATGCCCATGCATATCCTGGGCGTCCTCGGTATGCCGCGCCGCGTCTACACCTACTCCGTTGACCAGAACTGGGCGGGGCTCAACCTCTTCGTCAGCGTCGGCGCGTTCATCATCGCGGTCTCCATCCTGCTCCTCATCATCAACATCGTCCGCTCCGCCCGGAAGGGCGAGGCCGCGGGCATGAACCCCTGGGCCGGCGCGACGCTCGAATGGGCCATCCCGTCGCCGCCCCCGCACTACAACTTCGCCGTGATTCCCACCGTCCGCAGCCAGCACCCGCTCTGGGACGAGGAAGCCAACGCCGTCGAGCCTCCGCCGCTGCCTGCGCACGGCGAGCCTCACATGCCTGACCCCTCCTACTGGCCCATCGTCGTCGCGTTCGGCATCACCATGGTTGCCGGCGGTCTGCTTATCTGGCAGGCCAACACCTGGCTCGGGCTGTTCGTCATCGCCGTCTCCGGCTTCATCGGCATGCGCGGCATCTACGGCTGGGTGTTCGAGCCTGTCGCCGAGGAGAGCGCGGAGCGCGTCCACGCCCACCACTAGCGCGGCGCATCAACGGAAGGAACCAGAGACAACGGATGCAGTACCTATCGGGCATAGACGACCATCGCACCTCTACCGGGCTCGACAACCGGAAGATGCTCATGTGGGCCTTCCTCGGCTCGGACGTGATGTTCTTCGGCACGCTCATCGGCACGCACCTCATCTACCGCAACCGCAACCTCTCCGGCCCGCAGGAAGAGATCCTCAGCATCCCCATAACCACCATCAGCACCTTCGTTCTGCTCATGAGCAGTCTCGCGATGGTGCTCGCCCTCGCCGGCATCCAGCGCGGCAACATGGGCCAGTTCCGCTTCTGGACAGCCATCGTCTGCATCTTCGGCTCCATATTCATCGGCTTCCAGATGTTCGAGTTCACGGAGTTCGCCGCGCACTACGGCCTCACGCCGCGCACCAACCTCTTCGGCAGCACCTTCCTCGTCATGACCGGGTTCCACGGTACGCACGTGGCGGTCGGCATCCTCTGGCTGTGGTCCATCCTCTTCGCGTCGTACAAAGGCAAGATCCACCAGGGCAACTCCCTGCAGGTGGAGATCGCCGGCCTCTACTGGCACTTCGTCGACATCGTCTGGATCGTCATCTTCGGCGTCGTCTACCTCATCGGCGCGTACGGCGCGGAAGGCCGTGCATTGGAAGACGCCCACCACGCGGCGCGCGCAGTGGGCATCGGCTAAGCGGGAGTGGAGAGCATGACCACCGAGCACGCACACGTCGAAGAGCACAACCACCCGGGGCCGCGCCAGTACGTCATCATCGGCGCGATCCTCGCCGTCATCACCCTCATCGAGTTCGGCGTCTTCTACCTCTCGATCGACCCCGCGCTGATGACCTGGATCATCCTGATCCTCTCGTCCTCCAAGTTCCTGCTCGTGGTCGGCTACTTCATGCACCTCAAGTTCGACGACGTACGCTTCTCGGGGCTGTTCTTCGCTCCCTTCCTCATCATGGTGAGCATCGCCGTCGTCCTCATGGCGCTCTTCTTCAACCTCACCCGATAGCGCTCCCCGCCCATTGTTTGTCATTCCGAGCGAAGCGCAGCGGAGCCGAGGAATCTCTCGGCGCCCTGCCTGTGACGCTGGAGGGACGCCGTGAACGACTCCCTCTGGCTCGCCTGGAGCGCCGACCCCACCGCCCTCATCGGCATTCCGCTCGCTGCGATTCTCTATGCGCGCGGCCTGCGCAGCCTGGAGCGCCGACGCATCCATGACAAGCGCCGCACCGCGTCGTTCTACATCGGGCTCATCGCCCTCTTCGTCGCCCTCGTCAGCCCCCTCGATGCGCTCTCGGACGAGCTCTTCCTCGCCCACATGGGACAGCACATGCTGCTCATGTTCTTTGCCGTCCCGGCTATGCAGATCGGCGCGCCGGTCATTCCGCTCATGCGCGGCATCCCGCGTCCCATTCGCAGGCGCGTCGCTATCCCTATATTCAAGTCCCCGCTCGTGCGCAGCGCGCTCCGCAACCTCTTCCGACCCCTCATCGCGTGGCCGCTCTTCATCGGCATCATCATCGGCTGGCACTTCCCCGTTGCCTACGAGGCCGCGCTCAGGAACGAGGCCATCCACCTCCTCGAGCACCTCACCTTCGCGCTCGGCGCCTACCTCTGGTGGTGGAACGTCATAGACCCGTTCCCGCTCCGCGCCAGCCTCTCCTACCTCGCACGGGTGCCGTTCGTCTTCATCACCATCGTCCCCACCTTCGTCCTCGGCGCGTTCCTCACCTTCGCCCCCAATCCCTTCTACCCCCACTACGAGGCAACAGCGCCCGCCTATGGCCTCACGGCGCTGGAGGACCAGCAGATCGGCGGCGTCACCATGTGGATACCCGGCTCGTTCGTCGTCGCTGCCGCCCTCCTCCTCTCCCTCTACTACGCCGTCCGCTACGAGCAGCAGCAACAGCTCGCCCGCGAGCGCGCCATGGACGCGTCCCCCTAGTCTCCCGACAGCTGGAACACGAAGAACAGCGCCACGATGTACGCGGGCGGCAGTGCGTACGTCAGCCGCCACAGCCACGACAACATCGCCGTCTGGAAGCTCCTTATGATGATGAAACCGCAGGTCATCAGTCCTACCGCCGCGCCCGCCGCCACGAAGTGTGCCGACTCCATCTCGGCCAGCAGCGGCCCGCCTACGAAGAACAGCCCCGCTATCGGGATGATGAACAGGTTGAATGCGCAGCTCCCGTAGATGTTGCCGAGCACCAGCCCGTAGGACCGCCGCATCGCCGCCGTGACCGTGACCGATGCCTCGGGCAGCGTCGTGACGATGGAGACGAGCAGCACGCCGATGAAGCTGCGCCCCAGCCCTGTCGCCTCCGCGATGCCGTCCGCGCTGAGCGCAAGGAAGTACGCCGCCACGAGCACGACCGCCGCCGCAGCGAAGAACCCGGTCCATACGCGGGATGCGCTCGCCGGTTGCTCGCCCGCATCCCCGTTGCCTTCCTCCGCAGCCGCCGCGCGACCCTCGCTGCCGGCGTTGTAGACCAGTTTCATCCCCACCACGTACCCCACCGCTATCACCACCGCGCCCACGCTCGTCGGCCCGAGCGCCCAGTCCCGCAGCGCCCCGAAGACGAACGCGATGATGCCCAGCACCACCGCCACGACAACCAGCGTCTGGGTGTCCTTCGGCTGGTTCCCGAACAGGTTCCTGATGCCGAACACGATCGCCACCAGGGAGATGGCGAAGATGTTGATCATGTCCGCGCCGAACACGTTGCCCAGCGCCAGCCCTGGCGCAGGGTTCTCCAGCTTCACAGGCAGGAAGTCCAGAGGACGCACCGCCGTGATGTTGGTCACTAACTCCGGCAGCGACGTCGCGATGCTCACGAGTATCGTGCCGACCCACAACGTCCCCCATCCCGTGATGTCCGCGATCTGGTCCCCGTACCGCGCGAGCGCGACCCCAGCGAGCACCACCAGCACTGCGCTGGCGAGGAATACGGGCACTGCGACGGTGAGACTGTCCATGCGGGAAGGCTCCTTGGGTGTTGCCGGGTTGCGGGCGGCAACGGCCGCTGATATGGCCGAGGCCGGTACCGGAGGGTATCATAGGCCTGCCGTGCGCAGGGCTGCGGGCGCGTATCTCGAAGCAGCCGCGCAGGCGATTCAAGAACCCGGTCAGGAGAAGGAGAGAACGCATGGACATCAACGCACTGGCGCAGACCGCGCAGGCGCTCGTCGCCCCCGCCAAGGGCATCCTCGCCGCCGACGAAAGCTCCGGCACCATCAAGCGCCGCTTCGATTCCATCAACGTCGAGAGCACTGAGCAGAACCGTCGCGACTACCGCGAGATGCTCTTCACCGCCGAGGGCGCCGAGAACTACGTCAGCGGCGTCATCCTCTACGACGAGACCATCCGCCAGAACGGCGCTGAGGGCGCTCCGCTCGTCGAGGGCCTGCAGAGCAAGGGCATCATCCCCGGCATCAAGGTCGATACCGGAGCGATGCCCCTCGCAGGCTCCCCCGGCGAGCTCGTGACCGAGGGGCTGGACGGCCTCCGCCCGCGCCTCGCCGAGTACTACGAACTCGGCGCACGTTTCGCCAAGTGGCGCGCCGTCATCAACATCGGCAGCGGCATCCCCAGCGCGAAGTGCATCGACGCCAATGCGCACGGCCTCGCCCGCTACGCCTCCCTAAGCCAGGAGGCCGGACTCGTCCCCATCGTCGAACCCGAGGTGCTCATCGACGGCGACCACACCATTGAGGCAGACCAGGAGATAACCGAGTGGACGCTCCGCGAGGTCTACAGCGCGCTCGCACTCTACGACGTCGCTCTAGAAGGGACTCTCCTCAAGCCCAACATGGTCACCTCCGGCTCGACCGCATCCGACCGCGCCCCGGCCACCGAGGTCGCCGTCAGGACGGTCGACGCCTTCATGCGAAGCGTCCCCGCCGCGGTGCCCGGCATCGTCTTCCTCTCCGGCGGCCAGCCGGACGACGAAGCCACGCTGAACATGCACGAGATCGCTGTCCGTGGCGCAGCGGTCAACGCGCCATGGGAGTTGAGCTACTCCTTCGGACGTGGCCTGCAGGCCCTCCCGCTCAACACCTGGCTCGGCGACGCCGCCAATGTCCCGGCCGCGCAGCAGGCGTTCCTCCACCGCGCGAAGCTCACCAGCGCCGCCCGACAGGGCGCCTACTCCCCCGACATGGAGTAGATGCTCATCGGTGTCGGCTGACGCGCAGCCCTCGCTCCCCTCTCCTGAGGGAGAGGGCAACGCGCTTCAGCCCGTGGGTGAGGGCCCTCGGCGGCAGGGTGGTTGCCGGGGAGTTGCTATTCCGAGCGAAGCGCAGCGGAGCCGAGGAATCTCTTGGGCGCCCTTCGCTTACCTCGCCCTCTGGGAGAGGTCGCCGCGCGACAGCGTGGCGGGTGAGGGTCGCCCCCCCATCTACCCCACGCACTCCCGGTATAGCGCCTCGTACCCGTCCACCATGCGCTCCACCGTGAACCGGCCCTCGACGTGTGACCGCACAGCGCGCCGGTCGAGCGTGGACGCCCGCGCGATCGCCGCGACCGCCTCCTCCTCCGATGCCACGATGCAGCCGGACACGCCGTCCTCCACCAGCTCCGGCATCGACCCGCGAGCGTACGTCACCACCGGCGTGCCGCACGCCATCGCCTCCGCCGCCGCGAGCCCGAACGGCTCGTCCCACTGCAACGGGAAGAGGAACGCCTTCGCCCGCGACACGATATCCAGCACCTCCGTGTTCGGTGCCTCTTCGATGTGCGTCACACGGTCGCCGTCGACGTGTGGCAGCACCTCTTCCTCGTAGAACGCGCGGCTCCACGGCAGGTAGCGCGACACCGGCCCGATGAGCACCAGCCGCTCCCCTGCCGCCCGCGCGATGCGTATCGCCTCGACTATGCCCTTTGTGGGCGTCATGCGCGCCACGAGCACAACGTAGTCCTCCGCCGTCTCGCCGAACGGGATGCGCTCGACGTCCAGCCCGTTGTAGACCACCGGCAGGTCCGGCTCGCCCAGCAGTTCCGCCTGTCTGCGGCTCACGCACACCGGGCGCAGACTCGGTATCTGCCGGCGGTAGTATTCATGCAGGTGACGCTCGATGTAGTGGTACGTCAGCAGTGTTGGCGTTGCCGTGAACTGCGCAAAGTACTGCGCGAGCACCGGCCAGTGCGCGTGGACGACGTCCACCTCACCCGCGCTCCGGTACGCCTCGAACGCATTGCGCGCCTCCAGCTCCTTCTCGATGTACAGCGTCACGTCCGCCATACCGAGCGTCGCTTGCTCCGTCACCGCTCGAAGCGAGGCCGCTGTTGAGGAATCGCCGGAGGCGTGGAGCCGCACCTCGTGCCCGCGCCGTACGAGCTCCTCCGTGAGGTGGGAGACCATCATCTCCGTGCCGCCGTGCGTTGGCGGCGGCACGGGGATGTACACGCTCGTGATCTGCGCTATCCGCACCGTGCTGAGGCCGCTACGCCGGACGGTACGCCATCTGCAGCGTTGGCAGGTCGAACCCCTGCGGCTGCTGCCCCACCGCGTAGTCGTACAGCGCCGCCTTGAAGATGCCCTCCAGCGTTTGCACGATGGTCAGCGCTCCCGCCATCAGCACGACGCCCAGCAGGATGCCTGCTCCGATGTTGACCAGCCCCACCAGCACCGCGGGGACGATTGCGATGAACCCCGCCACGAAGTAGAAGATGATGAAGCTGAAGCTCGCCGTGATCTGTCGCCCCCACGTCTGGCGCACGATGCTCGCCGAGCGCTTGATGCCGCTGATGGGCCCCTGCTCCTCCGCGACGATCACCGGCACGACGAAGAACGTCAGGAACTCCCACACGCCGCCGACCATGCGGAGCAGCAGGCCGGCGAGCGGGATCCGCCGAGACGCCGCCCGGAGCGCTGTCAGGACGATGGTCACCGTGGCCGTGATGAGCGCCCACAGGACGAGGTGATGCGCGTGCTTCAGCGCGTGGCGCAGTCCGGACCCCACGTCAGGGTCGCCCCCGCGCAGACGTTCCAGCGCCGCAGAGACCAGCGAAGCGTTGAAGAACGTCGTGATGATGTACGCCAGCACTATGAAGATCACCATCCCCGCCTGGAACGAACTCTCGGCGGTGGTCGTGCCGTCTCCGCCGGTGACCTCCCCCAGCAGCCCCAGCCCGCCGAACACGATGACCAGGATGAGTATCGAGATGGCCGAGAACACCGGGAACAGCAGCAACTCCTTGTCGAGCATCAGCACGTCCCAGCTCATCTTCATCAGGTGGAAGGTGTGTTTGATCGTATTGCACATGATTCCCTGTCCTCCTGTTGCAGACCGGCGATGCCCGGGGCGCCCGCGCGGAGTATACGGCATCCCCGCCGCCCCGCTGCTAGAATCTCACCGCGCCCCATCAACCGGAGGACTGACCCGCAATGACACAACGAAGCCGCCAACCCATCGAGCGAAACGTTGCCATGGAGCTCGTCCGCGTGACCGAGGCCGCGGCCATGTCGGCCGCACGCCACATGGGCTTCGGCGACAAGGAGATGGTCGACCAGGCCGCCGTCGACGCCATGCGTCACACCCTGGACGGCATCAGCATGGACGGCATCGTCGTCATCGGAGAGGGCGAGAAGGACGAAGCCCCCATGCTCTACATCGGAGAGCAGATCGGCGACGGCTCCGACCCCCGGGTGGACATCGCCGTTGACCCGATAGACGGCACCACACTCCTCTCCAAGGGAATGCCGGGGGCCATCGCCACCATCGCCCTCTCCCCTCGCGACACCATGCACGTCCCCGCCGACATCTTCTACATGGACAAGATCGCCGTCGGCCCCGGCGCTGCGGGCGTGATAGACATCGAGGCCCCCGTTGAGACGAACCTCGCCAACATCGGCAAGGCGCTCGGACGCGCTATGGGTGAGATCACCGTCGGTGTGCTGGACCGCCCCCGTCACGAGGAGCTGCTCAGGCGGATACGCTCCGTGGGAGCGCGCGTGAAGCTCGTGCCGGACGGCGACATCGCCACCGTCATCCAGGCTGCCCTGCCGGACGGTCCCATCCAGGCTGCGATGGGCGTCGGCGGCTCGCCGGAGGGCGTCCTCGCCGCCGCGGCCGTCCGCTGCACCGGCGGCGCTATCCAGTGCAAGCCGTGGCCGCGCAATGAAGAGGAGCGGCAGGCCGCCATCGAGCGCGGCACCGACGTCGATCACGTCTACGACACCATGGAACTCGTCGGCGGGGAAGACGTCTTCTTCGCCGCCACTGGCGCGAGCACCGGCGAACTTCTGCGCGGCGTCCGCTTCTCATCAGGCCGCGCGTCCACGCAGTCGCTGGTCATGCGCTCCCGCTCCGGCACCATCCGCTGGATCGACGCCATCCACAACTTCGACCGCCTCGACAAGATCCGCTACGAGTCCTGATCCGCGCATGGCGTCCATCGGCACACCGCTCTCCCCGACGGCGACGCGCCTCCTGCTGCTCGGCTCCGGCGAGTTGGGCAAGGAGGTCGCCATCGAGGCGCAGCGTCTCGGCGTCGAGGTAATCGCCGCTGACCGCTACGCCGACGCCCCCGCGATGCAGGTCGCGCACCGCGCACACGTCTTCTCGATGCTGGACGGCAGTGCCCTCCGCCGCGTCGTCGAGAGCGAACGCCCCCACCTCATCGTGCCCGAGGTCGAGGCCATCGCGACCCCGACGCTCGTCGAGCTGGAGAACGAGGGCTGGCGCGTCATCCCCACCGCACGCGCCGCGCGTCTCACCATGGACCGGGAGGGCATCCGCCGTCTCGCCGCCGAGGAGCTTGGACTCCGCACCTCGCCCTACCGGTTCGCGGACAGCGAGGCTGAGGTGCGTGACGCCGTCGATGCCGTCGGACTCCCGGCCATCGTGAAGCCGGCCATGAGCTCCTCCGGCCACGGACAGAGCGTGCTGCGCGCTACTGACGACATCCCCACGGCATGGCGCTTTGCTATCGAGAACGCCCGCGGCGACAGCACCCGCGTCATCGTCGAGGGCGTGGTCCCGTTCGACTACGAGATCACCCTCCTCACCGTGCGCTACGCTGGCGGAACGTCGTTCTGCGAGCCCATCGGACACCTGCAGGTGGACGGCGACTACCGCGAGTCGTGGCAGCCGCAGTTGATGACGCCCCGCGCCTTGGAAGAGTCGCACCGCATCGCCGAGGCCGTGACCGGCGCGCTCGGCGGCACAGGCATCTTCGGCGTCGAACTGTTCATCAAGGGAGACGACGTCTGGTTCAGCGAGGTCTCGCCCCGTCCCCACGACACCGGCATGGTGACGCTCGTCTCGCAGGACCTCTCCGAGTTCGCACTCCACGTCCGTGCCATCCTCGGCCTGCCCGTCCCTGCGATACGCCAGTTCGGCCCCGCCGCCTCCTGCGCCCTGCTCGTCGACGGCGAATCGTCCGCTGTCGCCTTCGAGGGGCTCGACGAAGCCCTCGCCGAGCCGGACACTGCCCTGCGCCTCTTCGGCAAACCGGAGGTCACTGGCCATCGCCGCATGGGCGTCGCCCTTGCCCTCGGCGCAACCATCGACGACGCCCGCGCCAGGGCCCGCCGCGCCGCCGCCGCCATCCGCCCCATCCTCTGAACTTCCGTCGTTCCTGCGCTTCAGCGCGCGCGGAGAGCAGGAACCTCGTATCCCACCTCTCCCCGGGGGAGAGAGCCAGCCCTGAGCTTGCCGAACGGGTCGACGCGCGCCAGCGCGGTGGGTGAGGGCGGACTGGTGACGGCGTAGGAGCATCACCCTCGTGGGTGCTCATCCCGTGCTACACTCGCCCCGCAATACTGGCGCTCAGGGGAGGCATCCATGACCGAACAGCCCGACTTCGTAGCCCTCTGCAATGTGGACGACGTCAGACCTGGCGAGGCCCGTCACTTCCGGCCCACTGCGGGCAAGTGGCGCCTCAAGCCCATGGCCGTCTGGAACGAGAACGGCGAGTTCCACATCACCAACTACGTATGCCCCCACAGCGGCGGCCCGCTCAGCGAGGGCAAGATCGAGAACGGCGTCATCGAGTGCCCCTGGCACGCGTGGCAGTTCAACGTGAGCGACGGCACGTCCGCCCGTGGCGACGGCCACGCCATCGCCATCTACGAGTGCAAGATCGAGGGCGGCGAGGTCCTCGTGGGCGACGTCAAGTAAGCGAACACCCGTATGGGCCCCGTAACCATCTCACGCCGGTTCGACTTCTCCGCCAGCCACCGCTACTACCGCGACGACTGGAGCGAGGAGGAGAACCGGCGTGTCTTCGGCCTCTGCGCTCTGCCCAACGGCCACGGCCACAACTACACACTGGAGGTCGCCGTCTCCGGCGAGCCCGACCCGGCAACCGGCATGGTCATCAACCTCGTCGACCTCAAGTCCGCCGTCGAGGGTGTCCTCGTCGACTTCGACCACAAGCACCTCAACCTGGACACGCCGTGGTTCACCGACCGCCAGCCGACGACCGAGAACCTCGCCGCCGTGCTCTGGGACCGTATCGCCGACACCCTCGCAGGCGCGACGTTGTCGCGCTTGCGCCTCTACGAAGCCGACGACCTCTACGTCGACTACTTCGGAGCGACCGCATGAGCACGCCCGTCGTCCACCTTTCGCGGCGCTACACCTTCGCCGCCTCCCACCGCCTCTACGCCGACGCGCTCTCGCCCGAGCAGAACGAGGCCATCTTCGGCAAGTGCGCCAACCCCAATGGCCACGGCCACAACTACGGACTCACCGTCACCGTCACCGGCCCCGTCGACCCGGACACCGGCTTCGTGATCCCGCTCGCCGAGCTCGACGACGCGGTCAAGCGCAACGTCCTCGACCTCTACGACCACCGCTACCTCAACCTGGACGTGGAGGACTACTTCCACCTCGTTCCCACCGGCGAGAACATCGCCCGCATGGTCTGGCAGCGCCTCAGCGGCCCCCTCGCCGGACGCCTCGAACGCGTCATCCTCGACGAGACGCGCAACAACCGCTTCGAGTACCCCGCCCCGTGATGGACCTCGCCGGAAAGACCGCAGTCGTCACCGGCGCGTCGAGCGGCATCGGCAAGGCTGTTGCGCAGCGCCTCGTCGACTCCGGCGCGCGTGTCGCGCTCGTCGGACGCAGCGAGGAGCGGCTGCGCGAGGCCGCCTCTGCCTGGCCCCGGGACTCGTGGCTTGCGCTCCCCTGCGACGTGCGCGACAGCGCAGCGGTGCAGGCGATGGCCGCCCGCGCCGAGCAGGAACTCGGACGCGTCGACATCCTGGTGAACTCGGCGGGTGCCTTCAAGGCCGCCGCCCTCACGGAACTCGACGACGAGACCTGGCGCGAGCTCTGGGAGACGAACGTCAACGGTACGCTCTTCCCCACCCGCGCACTGCTGCCCGGCATGCTGGAACGGGGCTTCGGCTGCATCGTCATCGTCTCCTCCGTCGTCGCGCACCGGGGCTTCGCGGGCATGACCGGCTACGGCGCAACGAAGCACGCCGTTACCGGCTTCGCCCGTGCTCTCACGACCGAGGTGCGGCGGCAGGGCGTGCGTGTCGTCAACGCCTGTATCGGCCCTGTGGACACGCCGATATGGGAAGGCATGACCACGCCGCTCCCACGGGAGGAGATGCTCACCGTGGACGAGGTCGCCGGCGCCATCGTGAGCGCCATGACCCTCTCGGACAGGCAGGTCGTCGAGGACCTGCTCCTCCTTCCGCAGGGCGGCCTCTACCCCTGATGCCCCCCGCTGGTGATAGGCTGTCTCTGACATGACCACGCTTATCCAGACCGCCCTCACGGGCATCCGCCGCGCCATCAGCCTCAACCTCGGCCAGCACGCGCACGGCGAGCAGCATCACCGGAGCGAAGGCGCGTCCGTCCGCGAGGTCGTCTTCGGTGCGAACGACGGCCTCGTCTCGAACACGGCGCTCGTCGCCGCGGTCGCAGGCGGCACGTCGGACCCCGGCATCATCATCCTCGGCGGCATCGCGGGGATGGTCGCCGGCACCATCTCGATGGCGCTCGGAGCGTACGTCTCCACGAAGAGCCAGCGCGAGCTCCACGAGTCCGAGGAGGCCCGCGAGTTCTGGGAGATCGAGCACATGCGCGAGCATGAACTCGCCGAGACGCGCCGCATATTCCGCCTCAAGGGCATCACCGGTCCGCTCCTTGACGAGGTCGTCGACGCCGTCTCCCGCGACCACGACCAGTGGGTGAAGCTGATGATGACGGAGGAGCTTGGCCTGCCCAGCAAGCCCCCGAAGCCGCACCTCGCCGCCAGCGTGATGGGCGTCGCGTTCGCCTTCGCCGCTATCGTGCCGGTGCTGCCGTTCTTCTTCGCCGAGGGCGCCGCCGCGCTCGCCTCGACGTTCATCATGAGCGGCGTCGCGCTCTTTGCAGTCGGCGCGTGGCGCGCCACCCTCAGCCAGGGCAACATGCTCCGCAAGGGAACGGAGATGGTCGTCCTCGCGGGTATCGCCGTCGCCGCCGCCTACGGTATCGGCACCGCCGTCGGGGTCGTCGTCTAGCCCGCGTTTCGTCGTTCCTGCGGAGGCAGGAACCTCGCAGCCCGTTCATGGTGAACCAGAGGCTACCGTATTGCGAACTTTCCAGTGGGAGGTTGCACTGTAGTACCCGCGGGTACCTCTCGGTGCGAAACACGGCGTGCGTCACGATGCCAGTGGCCTCGTCTACAGCCAGCAGCAGGACGAATTGCAGACCTCGTTTCTCCAACCACGGATGATGACTGCCATCGATTTTACACAAGTCCCTTAGGGCATCCGCTAGGGAGGACGCCGTTTTTCGTGGGCTTGGGGTGTCTGCCCCCATCAGGATGCGGTGTACCGCCCGCTGGCTGAGGTGCCTCGCAAGGAGGGAGCGTTGTCAGCGACTATGCTATCCTCCCGTCTGGAGCCACGGTTTGAGGCGCTAGGAGGTACCCGGCCGCCAATGGCTAGCATTCCTTCGTCGGTCCATACGGGCGCATGCAGCGTACGCGCTACGAGTGTTGCGGTAGAGTGCAAGGTAGTATTGCAGGAATGCGCCAGATACGAGGTGGCCTCGACGGGAAGGCACAGGGGCATGCGAGTAGCACCAAGGAGATGCCTCGCACCGTACAACGAAGATCGGGGCCGACCGCTGGAAAACGTTGATTCGCGTAGTCCCGCAGTCACCCCCACGAGATTGGCTTGCAGAGGAGTGTGGCAGTTGCCTCGTGCTTCAAGGCTTCTCCTCCTCCAATCCAAATGGCATCACCACAACACCGCCTCGCTCCTGTATACTACTCCTCCGTTACCATCCACTCGTTTCTGGAAAGAGGTTAGCTCGTTGGAAGGGGAGCGGACAGATAGCGATGGACACGGAATGCGGGCCGCACAGGCATTAGACGAGTTCCGAAGCCGACATACTCCTCGGCACCCAAGGTCAACTTCAATCCCAGAAGAAGAACAACAGCTAAGCACCCAGGATGGACTTCGGCATCTGTCACCGGCCCCGGTGACAGATGTCTTGTTTGGAAAGCCTCCTGTGTCATTGGAAGATCCGGGGCAACACAGGTATCTATGGGTAATCGACGCTAGCGGTGTCCCCTACATCGGTGAGATACCGATCCCAGCGATTGGCATGAAACCAAAGCATACGAACTTGACGGGAGGGCAAGAAGCATACCTAGGAGGCGAAATGTGGTTCGCTTCCAGTGACGCCCTGTACATTTCAGGAGGTTCTGGTCGTTATCCTCCGCAGGATAGTCGCCAACTTGAAGAGGCGGGCGAAGTCTTGGAGTTATTTGACTATTCTGTCACTTCGTTGGGCTGGGACGATGGGACAGGAACAGCGAAACGCTTTCTGGAGGAACCGTAATGAATAGCCTAACGCACATATTTGGGTCAAGTGCTGAAGGCCTTTCCCCACAAGCTGCGGCCCGGGCATCCAACAAGAACTTCGTCCGGAGTGAAGGCCAGCTAGCAGTATACGATCCCTCGCGGGATCCTACCGGTCATGTACTCACTGCATGGGAGGCGTTCACGGCGTACGGACTTGGTGTCCTTGAGGAAGCAGCCGACTATGGTTCTGCGATCTTGAGGCGCACTCAGGAGTCCCCTGGTACCGTCCTGAAGCGTCGGAGGGAAGCCCTTGACTTGTCCGCACAATCCGTTGCCAGAGCAGCGAAGATAGCACTAGCAGACCTCAAGTCTGCGGAATCCGGTGAATCAGCAGTCTCTCTCTCAACCTTGGAGCGCGTCGCGTTCGTGCTAGGATTAGATGAGCGATTGCTTGCCTACAATGTGCACTCTGGCGGAGACGACAAACTAGCCTACCGCCTCAAGATGCTAATCGGGCAAGGCGACAATTCTCCACGACTTGTTTCAGCCGGAACGGCTCTTCTTTTTGCCGAGGCGGCTTCAATTGCACGTGTGCAATTGAGACTACAGGACTGGCTTACAATCCCAATGGAAAAGGATTACTTTGAAATACACAAGAACTACGGATCGCCCAGCAATCCTGCTTGGAGCATCGGATACCGACTAGCGGAAGATTGCAGGAGGGCCTTGGGTCTCGGGGAGTCGCCTGTACCTTCTATGAGAGAATTAGTTGAGAAGCGGCTGGGCATCCCAGTGATCCAAGCCCGACTCCGCCAAGAGATTGCGGGCGCGACCGTGAGCACCAAGAACATTGACGGCGAACAAGTTCGGGGAGTGATTCTAAATACCGTAGGAGCCAACAAGAACGTCTGGGTACGACGAGCAACCTTGGCTCACGAACTTGGGCATCTCCTCTATGACGCTGAAGAAAGCCTTGAAAGCGTCCGAGTTGACTCGTACGTCGACAGCCAGAAGGACCCTCAAAGGCAGGGGGTGGATTTTGTGGAGCAGCGTGCCAACGCTTTCGCCATAGCATTCCTAGCTCCAAATGACATGGTGCGGGACATGACACCCTCCCCGATTTCGGAGGAGTCCGTGTACCATGTCATGCGTACCTTCGGCATCAGTCAAACGGCGGCACGCTATCATGTTGCCAATTCCCACTACAAACAAGACAGTGTCCCCTTCTTATCGTTCAACTTGGAACCAACAGATGAACAAAAAGCCGCAGAAGACTTCGCTCTGGACTACTTCCCAATACTGTCCACACCGGATCAGCGCAGAGGTAGGATTTCGAGTCTAGTAGCAGTCTGTTATGAGCAAGGTCTTCTCTCTGAAGAGACCGCCTCTTTGTACCTTAGGTGCACACCGGACGAATTCGTAAGCAACCTAGCGCCTCTCCGGGAACTCCATAACATTTAGACCGCGCCCAGTTCCACAACAGCAGCACGATATAGAATGCTCTGCGTAAGCTGCGCCATTGAGTATCTGACCTCCAGCTTGTTGATGGGGTTCCTCGACTTGGCAATTGTTCTAAGCCCTCCATGAGATCCATAAGAGCTTAGCCGACCCTGCATGAGAGAATGTGTCAAACAGTCAAACGCCAAGAACTATAGGCCAGTAAAGTGAGGAATCGCCAAGGTCTTTAGGCCACCTGGGCACCGAACCGGAGAGCATGGCCGCACTTCACAGCGGGGATCGGCGGTGGCTGGGGTGTCCAGAGTGGACATAGCAGAGGTTATCCGGCGGTGGCAGTGGGGGAACAGCCAGCGGTGTCCTAGCGTCGGGCACCGGGCTGTCCCGGGAGACGGTTCGCAAGTATGTGCGCGGCCCTGGAGGCTGGGATACGGGAGAGCGGTTCGGCCCCCACGGAGGAGCAACTCAGCCGTCTGGCGGCGATGGGGCGTTCGAGTCCGCGGAAGGCGGCGCGACCGGTCGACGGTCAGCCGGCTCCCTGGGCTGACCAGATATACCAGTGGCTCACGGTCAAGCGTCTGCAACTGACCCGCATCCTCGAGTTGCTGGAGGAACAGGGCTGCCGGGTCTCCTACACGACACTGAGGCGCTTCATTCAACGGCGCAACTGGCGGCGGCGCAGTCGCGCGACCGTTCGCATGGAATCCAGCGCGCCGGGAGAGGTGGCGGAACTGGACTTCGGACGGCTGGGACGGCTAGTCGATCCGGATACCGGTCGCAACCGGACGGTGTGGGCGCTGATCGTGGTGCTGTCCCACTCCCGGCACAGCTTCGTCTGGCCGACCTACGGCCAGAAGCTGGAGGATGTGATCGCGGGGCTGGAAGCGGCGTGGGCGTTCTCGACGGTGTTCCCCGCTACCTGGTCATCGACAACTTCCCCGCCGCGGTAGCGGGCGCCGATGCGCTGAACCCCCGGCTCACGCGCGGTTTCCTGGAGTATGCCCAGCACCGAGGCTTCATCTGCGACCCGGCGCGGGTGCGCCATCCCAAGAACAAGCCCCGTGTGGAGCGTGGGATCCAATACGTGCGGGAGCGCTTCTTCAAGGGCGGCTGCTTCAGGGATCTGGCCCACCTGCGGGATGAGGCTGCGCGCTGGTGTCGCGACGTCGCCGGGCATCGGGTGCATGGCACCACCCGGCGGCAGCCGCTGGCGGTCTTCAAGGCGGAGGAGCGCGATGCCCTGCTCGCCTGGGACGGCGTCCCCTACGAGCTCACCGATTGGCGCATCGCCAAGGTGCATCCCGACCACCACGTCTTCTGCCAGTACGCCCTCTATTCGGTGCCGGCGGCCCTCTGCCCGCCGGGACAGCAGGTGGAGATCGGGCTGGGCGCCAAGCTGGTGCGCATCTATTACCGGGGCAGGTTGATCAAAGTCCATCCCCGGCAGCCTTGCGGCCTGGATGCGCAAGCTGCTCATCATCCTCAACGCCATGCTCAAGCACCGTACCCCATGGCGTGATTCTGGCTCCTAAGGCAGTCACTAATCCCTCTTGATTTCCAAGACAGTTGCTATCGGAGGCAGCACCCCTTGCGGACGCCCGCGCTCGGGGCGTACGATTCTGCAACCGCAACTCGTCAGCATCGTGGAACACGGGCGCCTGCCCCACGCCGACGCCGGTCCCAGACCCAGTCCCCGCGCTCCTAGCCTAACCCCATCCCTCTGCACGGCGCATATACTCGTGGCTAGTGTCCTGTATCTGAAGTACGTTGGCCACAGCGGGCACGCTGCCCGGGATTTGGTCAGCGGTTTTGGCCCAACCGAAGGGTAGGAGGACTCCCGAATGCCGGTAGCAATGACGACTAACTACGATTACAGGACACTAGATTGTTAGTTCGGTCGTTCAGAGCTGTAAGCGCCGGGTGGTGCTAAGGAGTATTGGTGTGGTTTCCTTATTCAAGGCACTCTTGGTTCCATTGCGCGATCGCAATGTGGTGCGGATGGGGGTCTGGCTGCTGTTCTTAGCTCCATTCGTCTTATACTATGCTTTCGGATCAGGCATGTTGCTAGACCGCCCACAAGCCCTTGACTTGGGGATCGTGACGGCTGCGGCGATGCTCGGTGGGCTCACGCTGAATGCAGGGCTGACTCTAGAAGGCCAGAAGAGGAAAGAGGTCGTTCAGGTCGCAAAGACGTTCATCTGGGTTGTAATCCTGATGAGCTTCTTCCTACCCGCCCTGCACTTAGTTGAGTTATTGGGTGGTATCGACCTCCACTCGTTTGAGCCAGATACCTTCCAGGCTTGGATGCGTGGGGTCTTCTTTTATGTCGGTGCATTTGCGTTCTACGTGAGTATCAGCTTATTCATCTGCGCTCTGGTCAATCTGGCGTACGCGATGTCTGGGATCGAGAACGCAAGAGATATACGCAAGGGAAGTCGTGAGGGCGAAGTCTGACGCAGGCTGAACCGCCGTCAAGGTCAAGGGGCTTTGATGCAGTACTTCTTGTCTGATGCATAATCCTGCCGCGCGATATGCGGCCCGGATGAGGTGCCATAGGCCTCACCGGTTAGTGCGCCCAGGATGGCATCAGGCTCGACCGTATCCCTCAGAGCGTGTCACCGCTGACCCCGCATGAGTTGCCATTCAAAGGTTACTACTGTCGAGCCTATGCCGAGGACAACGTGGATTTCCTGTTCGAATGGAGATAGGATGGCATGGTCAACGCTACGTATGGCGTAGAGGTGCAGCGTGCAGGGCGAACTAGTTCCGGTTGAACGGCTCGATCTGGTCTACCGACCCAACACAACCTATGTCTGCGTCTACTGCGGTGAAGATTTCGTCGGCAATGACAGTTACCGTGACATCTACCGATGCGACAGGCACCTCTTGGACAGCAGCGAGCGCCCAGTCTCTGGGGGAACCAACAACCCCGCGATGATTCGGCGCTACTACATGCATAGGAAGAAGATCCCGAAGCCCATCCGCGAGAAGTTCCCATTGGTCGCAGACATAGTGCAGAACGCCACAGAACTGACGCGCTGCCGGTTTCCCGACACGGGGGCCCACACCCACAAATCTATCTATCGCATCTGCATCCCTGGTGTAGCGAATCCCACCCTCTGGAACTCCGACTATCATCCCACATCCTTGATGCTGGATGCGTATGAGCATCTGGTTTCGTAAGAGAATCCACATGAAAGAGTGGGGACGCCTACTTATCTTCTGCTGCGTGTCCATGGCACTGGGCATCGTCGCCGTCTTCCTCTACAGGGTGAGCGATCCAGCCGCAGCTACACTCCTCGGCCTGTTCGCCATCGGGATGGGCTACACTCTGTGGAGACCGGCCCACAAAGCCGATGAAGACCGTAGTGCCTGCGCCTTCGCGAGGGAGGCCTAGAAGGCCATTCCGATCCTGTTCACCCTGTTCGGCGTAATCGTCCTAGCGAATGGCCTAGGCAGGCTGACCGGATTCGAGTTACTGACTGCCCTAGGCGAAGCCATAGAAGATCTACTCACAGCTGGTGGCGAGTAGTCACGATGCAGGCTCGTGTCAAATGAGTCCCCTCGAACTCTCTGGTTATGTTCCTCATGATGCGCGGGAGGGAGGTCAATTGCAGAGAGATTCCGTTAGTCGCGGACATCCTGAATAGGGCTGCGGGAATCACATACAATCTCAGACCCCGCTCCCGCGACGCCTAGCCAGTGGAGCACTGCTGGAGTTCGATGAGCCTGAGCGAGTCGAGCCCGTCGTAGTCGGGACGGGTGCCCCACACACCGAGCGCCACGTCCTCGGGGTCCGGTAGCCATGCAGGGTAGTCGCCCTTCAGGTGGAACTCCCCGTTCCGAGGCGTGGACAGGATGTCGGCAATTATCTGTTCGCGGGACAGGCCCGAGTACGAGGAACCCGGAGGGGCAGGTTTCAGGTACCCCGCTATCGAGGGAACAGTGGGTCGCACCCATGCCTCAAGCGACGGCTGTAGGGCGGCCTCCTCATAGAGAAGGAACGGAAGGAAGCCGCCTCCGTATTCAACCCTGCTGCCGTCCCGAGCTCGCCCTCTGAACTCCAAGGTGCCGTCGCAGACGCGCGGTTCAACCGAGAACACGATCCAGCGGTCGCTCCATTGCTGGCCTGAGGGTGAGGGCGGGATCGGCGTGGGTACGTTCGCCGTGGGCGTTGGGAGGGCAGTGACTACGGCTGGCGTGGGTGTCGGGGTCGGGCGTGGTGTCGGCGTGGCAGTAGGGCGCGGCGTTGGGGTCGCTGCGACCGTTGGAGTAGGCGGCGTGGGCGTCGCGGTTGGACAGGGCGGAAGTGGCGTGGACGGCATAGCAGCCAGCGTCGGCGTAGGAGGCGGGACCGGAGTCG
Organism: Chloroflexota bacterium; assembly: GCA_009838965.1. Classification (GTDB taxonomy): domain Bacteria; phylum Chloroflexota; class Dehalococcoidia; order Lucifugimonadales; family Australimonadaceae; genus Bin16. The sequence goes on from VXQP01000106.1 coordinate 24,585, forward strand.
CAGTAGCGATGGGCGTCGGCGTCGCCAGGAGGCTCCTGCACTCGGCGACGGGTGCGTGAGTCCTGACGGCCTCAGCAAGCAACTCGCGCTGGAGACGCAGCCATATCGTCCACGTGATGCCTGAGTGCTGCCCCGGGACGTTCCCGTCGCGGAGCCGGTGCGCGTCGACGAGGTACTCGGCTATCTCGAGACGCACCTCGAACGCGGCTACGAAGGCGCACGCGTCGCCCTTCAGCAGGCCTTCCAACTCGTCCAGCCCTTCCTCGAAGACCCGGAGGCTCTCTCCGAGTGCAGCATCCACCTGCCGCTCGCTCCACCCACGCGCCCAGTCTCGCCAAGCGTCGGAGAGCGGCTGTGGTGGCCAGTCCGGCGTGGGCGTCGCTGTGGGAGCGGGCGATGGCGTCGGAGTCGGGTCTGCGCAAGGCACCGAGGCTGGCGTTGAGGTAGGGGCGGGCGACGGTGAAGGGGTGGGTGTGGGAGTTGGCGGCAGCGTCTCCACCGCTACGGGCCGGGCCGTCGGAGTGGGTGTTGCAGCAGGTTCGCTCTCCATCTCCTGCGAGGCGTACCAGGAGTAGTAGCCGACCCCGCCGAGCCCACCGATGAGGAGGAACGCCGCGATGACGAACAAACACCGACCGCGCCCGCCGGACCTCGGCCTGCCTGCAGTCCGAGCGCCGGAGCCTCCCGGCCGCGAACCGCGTTGCTCCCGCCTGTCCCTCCCGGTGTCGGCACCAGCTTGCGCGTTGCTCCGCCATACCGTCTTCGCCCCCTTGCACTCCGGACACTCCTGACCGGCACGGATATCCGCAGACCGGGCAAGGCGACTCCGCGCCTCGTTGACCTCCTTCATGCGCGCTTCAGCGTCGGGCGCCTTGTTCCGATCAGGGTGATACTGCAGCGCCTTCCGACGAAAGGCCTTGCCTATGTCCTCGGGAGACGGGTCTACGGGAAGCCCAAGCGTGTCATGGAACCTCGTAGTGACGCGCCCAACTCCCTTGCAGGTCGGGCATCGGAGGTTCACAGGCGGCGGCGCCTCGGTTCGCGCGTCAGTTCCACGTTCTCCCTATCTCCCCAGAACGGCCTCGCGAAGGGCGGCATTGGCGCGGGTCTGCCAGCCGGGGCCATCTGCGCGGAGGCGCGCCACCACATCCGCGTCGAGGCGGATCGTAACGCGCGTCTTCGGGTGCTCCCTGCGTGCATGGGGCGGCAGGGTCAGCTTGCCCGCGCGGTACATCGCCACCAGCTCGGGGTCGGCCTCTGCCATGGGTCGCGCGCGTGCGAAGTCCTCCTCCGCCCACTCAGGGTTCTCGGGGTCCGAGGCGATACCCATGTTGATGGCTTCGTCCTCTTCTGGTGCAGGACTGATGTGGCCAGGCTTAAGAGGCGGCATAGCGCACCTCCTCCCTTCGATTGGCTTTGCGCAGGCTGATGACCCGGATGTCGGCCTCTCGCCGCACGTACCGAGGACGTGCATCCGGTCGCCGATGTAGCCGTATGCTCGGACTCGCGGCTCGTCGTAGCGCAGGTCAGGCACCTGCATCGCCGTCTCCATGTTGAACCCCTCCACCAGCACGAAATCCACGCCGTGCTTGCGGATGTTGACCTCACGCTTGGTTTCGTCCCATTCGAACGGCATCTCTAGTGTATGTACACCCGTTGACGCGGTCAACGCAGGGGCAAGCGACATCCTACCCGTGCCTTGCCATGCGAGGGAAGCGGGCTCTGTCAGGAGGTGGACGGGTTCGCCATGCGAGAGAGTTTCTGTCAAGTCACATTTTCGTGTACCCCTTACATCACGGAAGGCACCGCGAAGAGAAAGCCTTGTAGCACCCCGCATCCGTGCGGGGGCTTACAGGGGAGGGGCCTGCAGCAGGTCTTTTTCCGGCGTTCGATCGTTCAGACTCTTTCGCGTGTTGTCGCTGCGACCCACTGGCTCGTGGCAGAACACACGGAGGCGAACGGAGTCGCTACGCGAAGGAAGTTCCGGCCAGGACGGTCGCCGCTGTCAACGGCGGCGCAGCCGCACCGCCCGTAACGAGGCCAAGGCCTGCTTCAACCGCCGCTGCGAGTGCAAGCCATGAGAGACGCCAGGAGACCGAACAGAAGACGAGAGCCCTCAGGGGACGCCCCCGAGACAGCGGGTGCCGGGGTCGGCACCGGCCCCGCGCGCGACGCGGAGGCTAGGGAGCGGCTCGAACAGGGGCTGCGCATCCTCGCGAGGCTCGCAGTGCGCGCCTACCTCCGGAGGGAAGCGTCACTTCCTGCCGCCGACCCGGGAGAGCAACGCCCCGACTATCCGGCTGAACAATGAGACCGGTCTGCACGGACTGCCGGCTCCAGCCCCTCCGTTCCAGCCGCGTTCGACGGACACGTCGAGATGATCCGGCGCCTCGTGGGCGCGAAGCGGTTCCGCATTGTTCGCCTGATGTCGTCCACGTCGTCGTCGTCCGTGCCGCCCTCGGTTTCGCCATGCACGAGGTGGCCCGCGTATCCGTCGTGGAGCTCAACCACGGCTGCGTTCCCGTCGGGGTCATTGTCAGGTTGCCGATTGCTCTCCTCACCGTCATGCCGCCACCTTCTCGACCTCTCGGACGTCGCCCATGCCGAGGTCTCCGCCCGTTCCGTGCGCCGTTCGCTCGTGACCATCGACGGCGTATCCGCTCTCGCTGGGATGATCCGGCCAGCGCGCGGTCCCGCCCACGCTCCCGACGTCGGCCCGCAGAACACGCTGGGGGAGGTGCTCCCTCACGAGTTCAGCCATGCCCAGCGCGTAGCGCAACCCCGTGCCGCCGTGACGCGTCACCGTCCTCATCACGGCCTCAGCATGGCCCCCGCGAAGTTCGCCCTCACCTCTCACCCTCCCTGTGCCGTTTTGTCATCGCCACTCGTAGCACTTGTCCTCGCCCCGGTCACCGGCAGCTGCAAGACATGCAATCGTCAGGAGTGGCCCTTGCAATCCGGCTTGCCACAGCAGGTAACCCCAAAGTGTTTACTGCGTCGCTCCCCGCGCAGGCGCGGAATCCCATAGCGGCCTTGCCCACGACCTCGGCGTCCCATTGCCACTTACCTGATTTCTCTGTCCCACCCCCACACCCCAACCACCCGTTTGCCATGCGGGCTAAACGGAAGGGTCGCCCGCGAACCCCCTTCCAGGGCGTACCCGCCGTAGCCGAGGTCGCGCATGCTGACACGAGCCCCTTGCGCCGTGCGAAACACGGCTGCGAGCCTGACGGAGAGTCCGTCGTCGTCGAGGACAGGAGGTGAGTTTGATGGAGCGTGAGATGCAGATGCTGCGCGCCCTGGCGTCGATGTCGTTCGCTGACACGCTGGAGATGGCGGTCATCCTCGGCGAGGCGTACGCGACGGTGCACCGCGCGCTGAGCGGCCTGCTCGCCGACGGCATCGCCGCACGGGTCAATCACGGAACGGTCCACCTGCCGACGAGCGGGAGGTGGTTCCTGACAGCCGAGGGCATTGACGAGGCCGCCGACCAGCTGGGCTTCGCGGCGCCGTCCGAGTTCGTGCGAGCGTACCCGGTCTCGCAGCAGTGGCTGACGCTGCTGCTGCGCCGGATGGACGCGGTGGCATCGGTCTACCGGCTGGCGGTTGCGCTTTCGCCGGGGCATAGCTCGCTCCGCTCCCGGGTGGAGTTCCACCGCCGCGGGCGGTTCGACGCGACGATCACCCTGCACAACGGCCGCAGCTTCGGCGTGGTGCGCCAGGGGCTGGCGCTGCGCAGGCGCTCGCTGCACGACCGCCTGCGTGCCATAGCGCAGTACGACCCCTCCCTCCGGCCCGGCACGGTGCTTGTCCTCGTGCCAAGCCCGTGGGAGCAGCGGCTGACGGCTCGGCTGTGCGAGCGGGTGCATCTCTACGACTGCTACGTCGCAGAGGAGTCGCGCGACGCGCTGGAGAGCGAGAACAGCCACCTCTGGCTGGAGCGGACGTGGACGTATGGCGATGAGTACCACACGCTTCACGACGTGCGCTCGCGGTGCCGCAGCGGCAGGGGTTGGTTGATGCAGCAGCGGGGCCGGAGACGCGCCTCGCTGCCCCATCCGGAGCGGATGGCGCGCTCGGCGCCTACGTTCGGCCTGAGCCCGTCGGAGAAGCGCGTCCTCGACCTCGTGACCGACCATCCGATGCTGCCGCGCGAACACCTCGGGCGCTGGCTCGGCGTCTCCGAGGGGCGCGTGAGCCAGGTGATGCGCAGCCTCGTGGATACGTGGGGCCTGATCGAGCGCCACGGACGTCGTGGCCGCGTTCGCTACACGCTGTCTGACGGAGGCATCCGCCACGTGGCCCACCGGGACCGGGCGCAGCTCCCGGCGGCGCGTGAGACGTGGAGCACGGCGCTCACGACCGACCACCACGGCCGCAGGCGTCACCTGGGACACCGGATCGACACCTGGGCGCGCCAGACGAGGCACGCTGACGCGGTGACGTGGTTCCTGTCGGAGCTGGCGGCAGAGACGCTGGCGGATGATTCGAGCGAGCTGCTGTGGACGATTCCGACCGAGCGGGCGACACGGTCCGTCAGACGTGGAGAGCCGGTCATCGCGCCGGATGCGGTCGGAGAGCTGATCGCCGGGGACAGCCGTGTGCCGTTCTACCTCGAATGCGAGCACCGCGCGCGCCATCCCCGCGGGGTCAGGGCCAAGCTGAGGCCGTACACGCGTTACTACCACTGGGGAGAGTTGGAGGACGATCATCCCCCGTTCCCGTTCACCCTGTTCGTCGTCGACAGTGAGGACATCGAGGATACCTACGTGCGGACGGCGGCGGTGATGAGGTCTATGACGATTCCGGTGCTGGTCTCGTGCCGGCCGGTGCTGGAGCGCTCCGGGATACTGGGCCGTTCCTGGCGTCCGCTGTGGGCGCCCGCGAGCTCGCGACTGCGGTTGTCGGAGCTACGAGCCTACCGTTGGAGTCCCCTGTACAACGTGATGCATTGTGATGGTGATGTGTGAGCGGCCCAGCGGACGCCACAGGCCATCCCATATGGGTGAGAGGCAATAGCAGCGGAAAGATTCGATACTCGTGGGTGGTAGACCTAGGATAGTTGAGCAGGCCGCAGCGGCCAACTACCCACTGACGAGGTTCAAACGAGTCAATGGCGCTGGGAGGGCTGCTGGGGCGCGGAGATGCGGCGGCCAAGCTAACTGCCAGGCTCTGCGCACAGGCTCCTGTCCCCGGATGCACTGGCAACTTCCGAGAAGAAGTCCTCGTAACCCATGACGAGCGTCTCTTGGCCGCCATTCACCCGAATCTCAGTGCGGACCTGCTTCTGGTTGAGATCAGGCTCCAAGTAAAATCTCGGTGTGGTGAAGAACACCTGAGTCGTGACCTCCTTAACATCGGCAGGAAGACCCGCTGGGTACTTCCTAGCAAGATGTTGCCGCTCAGCCCTATCCAGAATAGTTTTCAGAGGACCTGAGTTTACGGAACTGGCGCCTCCGACGATTGAACCTCCGAGCGTGTATAGATTCTGGGTCAAGAAAACGATGTCCTTGACGCTGGATGACGGAGATAGCTTCTTCACAATCCCCCACAGCTTTCCTATCAGATCCTTGACGGTCAGACCTCTGACAACTTTGCCGACCTCCGAGAGATATTCGGCCACGTTGAATTTGAGGCCCATCTGAGGATCTTCGACCATGAACTGCTCATCCGACATCAGGTCCACCACCTGGTGGCCTCTTATAGCTATGTACCTGTTGTGCACAAGCAAGTCCGCTATCTTTCTAATCTCGATTCTGCCGACCTCGCCATCGTCGTAGTCATAGACATTGACTTTTCGCCCCTTGAGTTGAGTCGGGAAAACTTCGGAAAGGATGCGGATGTTCACGGACACCGCCAGCAGCACATCCTCAAGCAAGTCTTCCTGCTCATCAAGGATGCGATCCGCTGTCTCGGATTCAGGAAGTTCCGAACTCCCCGGTGTGGATAGAGAGATGCCTTCAGCAGCTAGCTTGGCCTGGGATACGGAGTGCAACTTCTCGATCCGGTCCAGTTGCGACTGAAGTTTCAACAGAGTTCGCTCAACTGTCCCGTAAACTACCTCTTTCCCATTAGGTTTTGTCTTGGAGATGATGAAGGGTTTCTCCCACCGCTGATTGGCCACGCTACGGTCCACAATGTGCACCGCACCATACAAATAGGGCTTGTGTTGGTCGTTGTAGAAGACTTGGAGTCTGTTCGTTTCTTCGATTGACACTGCATCACTCCCCACCGACGCGTCTAGCCACACCTACCGAATCGCGCCTCGCAGGGGCTACCTCCGCGGGTATCGGGATCAGCCACTCTGTACCGGCCTTCACCGCTCCTCGCACCTGGCCATGGCGAACCCTAGCCCTTCACTTCTGGGGAAGTTCCTCGACGATGGTGCCCCTCCACACCACGTCATCATGGAGGCCATCGCCGCTCAGGCGCACCTCGGTGTCCGTACCCTTGGGGGACAGCCGGATGCAGTTCCAGCAGCGTATCTTGCCACCCGTGCCTTCCAGCAGCGGGGCGGGAGCATTCTTTACGTGCTGGCAATCATCATCGTCGTGGTACCTCTGGGACTTGAGGGAGATGTACTTGGGAGCCATTCGCGCCATGCCAAACCTCCGGCGTCCCTTAGTGCCCTGGACTCTCGCTGATGGGACTATAGGGGCCGCGTCAAGGTGAGGTCAAGGCAAGCCCACCCTGTGGACTTTTGCATCAGAATGGGGCACTTGATGCAAAAGTCGGCTCATGCAGGGGGTTTTGCATCAAAGCCACCCTTACTGTGCATCCTGTCCGTCGCCCCCTTGCCACCCATGAAGGCGGTGTGGGATGCGGTCGTCCTCGACACTAACGCCAATCCCGCGCGCAGCGGAACGGCATCGACGCCAGGGCGCGCAGCGCGCGCATCTCCATTCCTATCGGAACTGATCCCTGTCCTCGCCGCCGATGACGACTATCTGGCGCAGTCAGCCAAGCAGGGCAGAGTGCGCATGGGTGTCCTCACGGACGGCAAGCACTGGCTGCTGCGCTGGCCCGGCGCGGGTGAAGAGGTCCGTTTGACCCGCCCGTATCTGGTTCACTCTCCATGAGTGGCTGCGAGACTACGCCCTGGGCGTCCCTGAGAGCCTGAAGCCCAATAGAGAAGAGATCGCCAAGCATTTCGGCCAGGGCAGCCCCTCCTACCAGGCGGGACATCGCCGCCCTGAAGGCCCACCACCAAGAGAACGCCGGGAAGGAGACGATCCGGATCAAGCGGCGGCTGTGGTACGACCTGCTGCGGACCGCCCTGGGCGAGACCTCCTATACGACGAAGGGGATGGATAGCCCTCTACATCACGACACGGAGGAAATGGACGACCTGTTCGTCCGACACTCCTACTTGAGCGCCAGAGGACTAGCAGAGCGGGGCGTCCAGGGAGGTGTGGTAACATCGGTTTGCGGGAGGTGGCCAATGCCGCAACTTGACCGGATGCCAACTGATGAGCAAGCAGTGGAGAATCTTGCGAAGGAGGCCGGCGTTGCAGACCTCATGGACCTCTATAGGAAAGTCGAAGAGGTCTATATCGCTTCGTACGGCGCTCCTTCGTCGATGCCCTTGGACTTTTTGACCGACTCCACCAACATGCTTCCACCTAGGTAGCCCGCACATTGCCTACCTGGGGTGACATTCTCAAAGAACTAACTGCCTCGGCATCCCCCTCTAGCGGACCCGACTTTGACAGAGTTCGACGACATTACCTCAACCAGATGCACAATCTGACGGGCCGCGCGGTAATCCTCTATTCCAGCGCTTGGCTCGAAGCTCGCGACTTGCCTCCAGCGACCGTCTCAATTTCTCTGCAAGACATGGTTGGCTTCATGGAGGTCGTGTCAAACGTCGAAGAAGACGAACTCGATCTAATAGTCCACAGCCCCGGTGGCTCCGCGGAGGCGGCTGAGGCTATCGTGGAGTACCTGCGGACTCGCTTCAAGCACGTCCGGGCCTTCGTCCCGTTAGCGGCGATGTCAGCGGCCACCATGATTGCTCTCTCCGCAGATGAGATTGTGATGGGCGACCATTCGCAGCTAGGCCCACAGTTTCAGATTGCGACTCCCGAGGGGCCACGAGCAGCCCCTGCAAAGGCAATCCTCGACCAGTTCGAACACGCCAAGAGAGAGTGTCGCGATCCTGCGAACTTGGCAGCTTGGATGCCAATCCTGCGCTCTTATGCCCCTGGTCTGTTGGCCCAATGCGAAGACTCCCGCGAGCTTGCGGAAGGGATGGTCTCCCAATGGCTGGCTGACTACATGTTCCAAGGAGAAGCAGACAGGGAGGAGAAGGCCAAGCGAGTCGCGGCATGGTTCGCCGACTACGACTCATTCCAGTCCCACGGTAGACGGGTCGGACCCCAGCCCGCACGTAACCAAGGTGTTCATGTAACTCGACTGGAAGACGACCATGATCTCCAAGACGCCGTCCTCTCCGTTCATCACGCGGCCATGCACACTTTCAGCAACACCATGTCGGCCAAGATAGTCGAGAATCACCACGGAAGGGCTTGGGTACAGTCGCGACGAGACATGCTGGTCCCTGGGCCTTCTATCCCTATCCCAGTTCCCGCACCCCAGAATCCACCGAACCGCGCGGCTAGGCGCCGACAGCAGCGAGGACGGCAGTAGCCTTCTGCATCCCCGCGCAGGTCGCTTCAATCTCTCTCTGCTTCACGAGGGTCTTCGAAAGCCTCTGAGGGTCGTTCGTGCTCGGTGCAGTTTCTCCCCAGAGATACTCCCTGCCGTCGCAAATGGGCCTGCACTATGCACCGTGCAAGTGTGCGGAGGACTCGCTCCCTTGCCCCTTGCTGCTTAGTCGAGTACCGCGTCGAGGGCCGTCCGGGACAACTGCGCCCCGCCGGTAGTGTCTCAGTTTGAACTGAGACACTACCGAGCGAGTCTCGCTCGCGACAACGGCAGCGGTCGCACCTGCGTGTCACATGCACGTAGCCGCTGTTCATGTGGACTCCTTTCTCCGCTTGGCTGCCCTATCCCACCGCCAGTGGCTGATGCTCGCGGTGACGAGCACGACAGCGGCTGGGATGAGGAAGAACGTCTCGCCGTCCACGATGATGTTGAGCACGAGAAGCGCGAGGATGCACCATTGCACGATGGACGCGGCCTTCCACGCCCTTCGGCGCGAGTCTACTGAGTTGTCGTGTTGCCTGTTCATACTGCACCGCACTTTCCGAGGACCGGCAGGAACGCCTCAGTGAAGCCCTCTGTGTAGAAGATGTAGCGTCCGCCCGCGTCCCCTGCTACCCGGACCTCGAACTCGGAAGCACCGGCCTGTAGCGCGTCAAGGATATCGTCGGCCTGCGTCGTCGGCGCGTAGGCTCCGTCCCATGCGGGGTCATACGCGGACGGCCTCCACGCCGCGACCTCGCGCAACTCGCCGTCCAGGGCGTAGGCAACGTGCGGCGCGGGCGGCTCTTCGTCGGGGAGCATCGGAAGGCGCAGGCGGTTGGGCCAGAGGAGGCTCAACTCGATGACGTCCGGATGTTCCCTCCAGTAGCACTCGACGTAGAGCCAGACGGGGACGCCACGTGCCTTCAGCGCGATCACGGGGCCGACTCCGTAGTGCTGTATCGTCCGCTGCTGGACCTCTTCCCAAGTGACCCAGCTCCCCGTAGGGATGGGCGTGGGCGTCGGCTCAGGGGTGGGCGTGGGAGTCGGGGAAGAACAAGCGAGAGGGACGCCCAGCAGGAGCGCGAGCGGGATCGCGGCGAGTAGAACAGGTGCAAAGCGAGTCATGGCCTCTCCTTGAAGGTTGCCTCGTGCAGTTGAGCGATGGCCCCGGCGTGGTCCGCGTCGTCCGTGCTGCGCACGGCGATGCAAGGTTCAGTCCCCTCGATCACTACCCCGTGGGACCGTTGTGGGGTAGGCATCACAGAGCCGTCAATGTTGTGGATTCCCATCTCCGTCTCCTTTCGCTCATGGCAGGACGATGATGCCGAAGCGGTACCCCAGCCCGATGAGCACGACGGCGAGAAAGCCGAGGGCGAAGACACACCGGTACGCGCACTTGAGCCGAGGTACACACCCGCAGCCATCACGACGACTTGCCGCTGATCTGCGCTGGGTTCATGCCTAACTCAGCCCACCACCGCTTACGGTAGATACCGCCATCTTCGAAATGTCGCTCGGCAGCCTGTCGGCGCACCGAGGACTCGCGATTCCCGTAGTGTGACGTATAGGGGCCGGAGGGAACCAAGAGAACGTCAAAGCTGGGCATGTGGGGACGGTAGATGGCCCCACATTTGAATTGTGATTATAGGGCAAAGCACCGCCAGTCTACTGAGATGTAGGTGTGCCCTCCAACCCGCAGGTCTCCGCTGCCCTTAGGAACGCTCCCGATGGTTCACCTAAGCTAGCGTCTCGCATGGCTTCCACCAGCTTCGCAGGCCCCCCCATCTCCTCGAACAGGCAGGCAGCGCCCTCCCTGAAATCGGGCGGCAACCCCAATCTTGGGGCGTAGGTGTCCCATTCGTCGTTGTTCATGCAGACCACGGAGACGTTCAGTGCGGTCATTCCCAGCGCCAGTGAGTTTTCGAGGGCAAACCCGGCGACGGCTGGAGCCAACAGCCCCCGCAGATCAATCGGTACGAATCCTTCCCGTATGCACGATGAAGTCTCTTCACTGAACGGGTCAACCTGTCCAACGAGCGTTGTCAGGAACAGCCTCAGCACCGTATCGTCTCGCAGGCAGTTGACGATGTCCGCAGCGGTTTCCTGCGAGCCGCCGGGAGAACGCCCCGTCATCTGCAACAGTTCCTGGGGGCCGATGTCCTTATCGCCGAGGCAGGACTGTTCCCTGGGCGACAGCCCAGACAGGAACGCCTCAGGGTCGTCGACAGCCACGGGGTGCAGCGTGTCCGGCGGCAGCCCCATGCCCTCCGTGGAACTATCGCCGCCTATGGCACCGGAGCCGGAGTCGCCAGGCACGTTCTCCGACGTTCCCGCAAACCCCACGCCGCACTTGGCTGTTGCGGACATGAACGCCGTAGGCAAGCCGGGTTCGTCCGGTCGGAGCAGAGCCTCCGCGACCCCCGTCGGTCCGCCCAGTTCGGCCAGCAGGCAATCCGTGCCGGATTTGTCGCGAGGCCCTAACTCCAGTGCGGAGGACGCCGCCGCCCACTCCTCATCGTTCAGGCAGGCGGCGAACGTCAGGAAGCCAGCCATCCCGATTATCTGGGCATCCATCGCTCCGGCAGCTGCCCCAGGCGGTTTCATCATTGGACGCAGGTCCATCCCGCCGAAACCTTCGCGTATGCACGCGGAGGTCTCATCGCTCAGTTCTCCGGTTGCCGTCAGCGGTTCGTTCAGGAACATGCGCAACACCGTCTCATCTTCCAGACAGTCGAGGATGGCGTCCCCCTCCGCGGCTCCATCGGTCGAAGTCATTGCCGTCATAATCTGGGCGATGCCGAGATTGCGGTCGGACAGGCAGGACTGCTCCTGCGCAGATATAGCCGACAGGAATGCCTGTGGGTCTTCCAAATCCAACGGGGCAAGGCTCCGGGCGGTCTCCGGGCGGTCTGTCTGCGGTGTCGCTGTCGCCGTAGGCTGCGGAGTGGCCGTCGGCGTCAGCGTAGCGGTGGCCTCCGGCGCGCGGGTGGTCGTTGCCTCCGCCGTAGGCTGCACGGCCGGTGTTTGACCGTCGTCTGAGCAGGCTACGATTGAAAGTAACGAAGCCGAGACAACTGTGACTACCACCAGGTGCCGTTTCCACATGTTCGCTCTCTCTAGGTAGGTGAAGTTCATAGCCTCGAATCGACCGGCTCGCTCTCGAGGGTGAGCACGCCGAAGGCGCACCAGGTCGGTCGCTGGTCGATGCGTCGTTGTGAGCAAGGGGCCGGCAGCATCGCCGCCGGCCCCTTTTGACGCTTCGCCGATTCAGATGCCCCGGACTAGTCGTCGTCCACGATGGTCATGGTCCCCACGGCGTCGGGCGTGAAGAAGCTTCCGGGCAGGAACGCCTCCACCGCGAAGTACTCGTCGGGTTCGTCCTCGTCGTCCTGCTCCAGCAGCACCTCCGCCGTCAACTCCGTCACTCCCGGCGCGAACACCAGCTGACCCTCCGAAGCCTGATAGTCGGACCTATGCGCTCGGTCGTCCACCCGGTCATAGGCCGGCGCGGTGTACCACCTGATCCTCACTTCCTCGGTGGACGCCGCAGACAGCCGCACCCGGAACGTCAGGACGCCGCCTTCCGTCGCCGAAGCGTCCTCCACGGTCACGCTTATCCTGGGAGTGTCGTCGTTGTCCGCGACGCTGACCGTGGCCGCGCCCTGGGACGACGACACCGTGTAGCCACTGTCCGCGTCCACCGTGGCCGTTACCGAGCCGTCGGCCTCGTCGGCCTCGTCGTCGGTGGTGCCGACGGTGAAGGTGACGCTGCCCGAGGTGGGGATGGTCACCGTGCGCTGGCCGGTGGTCGCCCCGTAGTCCCCGCTCTGGGTGATGGTGACCTTCACGTCCAAGTTGGCCGACGGCGCAGGGCTGGCCGTCACCGTGAAGCTGGCGCTCCCGCCCTCGGTGATACCGCTGTCGCCCGTGACGCTGATCTCAGGTGTCGCGTCGTCGTTGTCGGCCACGCTGACCGTTGCCGCGCTCTGGGACGACGACACCGTGTAGCCGCTGTCCGCGTCCACCGTGGCCGTGACCGAGCCGTCGGGTTCGTCCGTGCTGTCGTCGGTGGTG
>VXQP01000054.1:0-20963 GCA_009838965.1 Chloroflexota bacterium
CGCGTCCCTGCGTTTGCGTACATGATAACCGGTGGAGTGTTGTCTGCGCAACTATTGGGCGTCGGTAGACGTACACTATGGAGCGGGCCGCCATGCCAAGGTGCGCGTGTGCCGCATGCATCGGGAGCTGGAGACTGTCGCGCAAGCGCCTCTTTCGTCGCACACCCGAAGGAAAACGCAGCCCAGCGGCGTTGTGGGGACACGTCTCCCTCCATGTACAATGAAGATACGGTCATGGGTCGCCCCTCGATGATCGAACATGGAGGAGTATCCCTGTGCTCACAACCAAGCGAGAGTCCACCCGCGCCGGCTTCCGCAGCGCTGCAGCCGTCACGCTCATCCTTCTCATGCTCGCCGCGTTCGCCGCCGCCTGCAGCGACCCGACACCGACGCCAACCGCGACCCCCCGGCCAACGCCGACGCCAACGGCAACGCCAACTCCGGTCCCGCCAACGCCGACTCCCACGCCCGCGCCGGAACCAACCCCGGACGCCATGATGCCCAAGCCGGAGGCGGGCTCCATAGCGGACCTCGTCATCGACGAGAGCACCACCGTGGGCGACCTCATGGCTGCGCTCTCCGAGAGCGAGGTCACCTGCCTGCGCGACGCCGTGGGCGAGGCCACGTTAGGCGCTGTCATGAACCTTCCCCTGGCGAGCGCTCCCCCGGGAGCCATGGATGCCCTTCCGTTCGAATGTCTCGCGCCGGAGAGCGCCATCGGCATCAGCATCGCCATGATGTCCGCGGCGGCCGGAGGGCTGAGCGAGGAGACGCGCGGCTGCATCAGCACCCTCGCGATGGAGAACCCCAGCGTGCTTGGGATCGGCGCGGAGCCGGAAGACCCTACGGAGCTCTTCAGCACAGCCATACAGATACAGCTCTGCATGAGCGACGAGGAGGCCGCACGCCTCGCAGCGGGCAGCGGAGAGGCGATGCCTCCCCCATCCGTCATGCGGTGCATGGAGGAGCAGCTCGGGAGCCTCGAGGACCTGCTCGCCCTGTTCTTCGGGGGAGAGCCTGACCTGGCGGCGCTGGGTGAACTGATGGCAGCCGCCGAGACGTGCGGGCTCGAGATGACGCCTCCCGCAGGCGGGGGCGGGTTCGGCCAGTAGTCCCTGGCCCGGCCAGACATTCCATCGTTGCGGGCCGTCCTGAGGGCGGCTCGCGGCATGTCCATGCCCGACCGGTCCGGCCGGCACAGGAGGGCCGGCACGCTCCAAGGGGTAGTGACCTGGTTCGAAATAGGAATCATGAGAGTACGATGCGGCGCATCACGCCGACGAGGAGGCACCTGATGAGAATAGAACTGACCAGTATCCACGTGGACGACCAGGACAAGGCGCTGGCGTTCTACACCGAAGTGCTGGGATTCGTGAAGAAGCAAGACTTCCCCGTGGGGCAGTTCAAGTGGCTGACGGTCGTCTCGCCCGAAGCGCCGGACGCTGTCGAGTTGCTCCTGGAACCCAACGACAACCCTGCCGCTCAGGCGTATCAGCAGGCGCTCTATGAACAGGGCATCCCGCACGCGGCGTTCGCGGTTGACGACATCCAGGCCGAGTACGAACGCCTCGCAGGGCTGGGCGTCGCGCTGGCGAGCGAGCCTGTCGAAGCCGGGGGCGTTGCCCAAGCCATCTTCGACGACACGTGCGGCAACCGCATACTGATCTATCAGGTGTTGTGACGTAGCGCTTTGACACTCCGCCTGTGCGCCCATAGCATTGTTCAGTACGCCCGTGGACAGATCCTGTGAGCGACCTACCCACCATCACCGAGGAACTTCAACCCATCGTCTGGCAGGACGGAAAACTCCTCCTGCTCGACCAGACGATGCTCCCCGCGAGCGAAGAATGGATGACCGTCCACGACGTGACCGGGGCCGTCGAGGCCATACGGAGCATGCGTGTGCGTGGGGCGCCCGCCATCGGCATCGTCGCCGCCTACGCCATGGCCATTGCCGCGCGCAGCATCGAAGCCCCCGCCATGCCTGCGTTTCTCGGTGAGCTGGACGCTCAAGCGGCGCGGTTAACCGCCGCACGCCCCACCGCGGTCAACCTCGGCTGGGCCGTGCAGCGATGCCAGGGCGCCGCGCGTACGTGCAGTACACCCGATCAGGCTGCCGCACACGTCCTCGCTCTCGCACACGCGATGCGAGAGCAGGACATCGAGTCCAACAGGTCGATCGGACGCAACGGCGCGACGCTCATGCCGGACTCCGGCGGCGTACTCACGCACTGCAACACCGGCGCTCTCGCAACGGCCGGGTACGGCACCGCGCTCGGCGTCATCCGCGCGGCATGGGAGTCCGGCAAGCGGGTACGCGTCTTCCACACCGAGACCCGCCCCTGGCTGCAGGGCGCACGTCTCACCGCGTGGGAGTTCGCCCGGCTCGGCATACCGGCGACGCTTCTGGTGGACTCCGCCGCCGGCGCGCTCATGGCGTCCGGCCACGTCGGGGCTGTCGTTACCGGCGCCGACCGTATCGCCGCGAACGGGGACACGGCGAACAAGATCGGAACGTACAGCCTGGCTGCTCTGGCGGCTGCGAACGGCATCCCCTTCTACGTCGCCGCGCCCTTCTCCACGGTGGACCCGAACGTACAGAGCGGAGCAGACATCCCGGTGGAGGAGCGCCCTGCCACGGAGATCACATCGCTGGCGGGGCAGCGCATCGCGGCAGAAGGCGTGGAGGTGTGGAACCCGGTGTTCGACGTAACACCCGCCGGGCTCATCGCCGCGATCATCACGGAACACGGAGTGCTGCGTCCGCCGTACGAAGCTGGGCTGCATGCACTCGTCGCGCAGCCGGAGGTCACGGAGGTGGCATGACTGACCTGCCACACGCAACCATCGGCATCATCGGCGGCACCGGCCTGTACGACATCAGCATGGACAGCGTGCGGGAAGTAACGCTCTCCACGCCCTACGGAGACCCCAGCGGCGCTATCACCATAGGCGAGATGGGGGGTGTTGCGGCTGCGTTCCTTCCACGGCACGGCGCGGGCCATCGCATATCTCCCACGGAACTGAACTCCCATGCCAACATCCACGCATTCAAGCAGCTGGGTATCGAGCGTGTGGTCTCCGTGAGCGCCGTGGGCAGCCTGCAGGAGCAGATAGCGCCGCTGCACATGGTCGTGCCGGACCAGCTGATCGACCGCACGAGGTTGCGCGGGAACACCTTCTTCGGCGATGGTCTTATAGCGCACATCTCCTTCGCTGACCCGTTCTGCCCCGACCTGAGCGCTCAGCTGGCGGACGCCGCCGAGGAAGACGCCTCGACTACCGTGCACCGGGGTGGAACGCTGGTGGTGATGGAAGGCCCCGCCTTCTCCACCCGGGCAGAGTCCGCCCTCTACCGCTCATGGGGCGCGAGCATCATAGGCATGACGGCGCTGCCCGAGGCGAAGCTGGCCCGCGAGGCCGAGATGTGCTACGCAACGCTCGCGTGTGCGACCGACTACGATGTATGGCACGACGAGTACGCAAGCGTGACGGTCGAGGTGGTGATACAGAACCTGCAGAGGAACGTTGCGGCGTCACGGGAGACGTTGAGCCGCCTCATCCCCCGGCTTGGGGGCGAGCGCACGTGCGAGTGCGGGGACGCCCTGCGCAACGCGATAGTCACGCCCATCGGACATGCCCCACAGGAGACCCTGGAGCGACTCGGCCCCATCGTCTCCCGGTACACTAACCAAGTGAGGAGTTGACGACATGGCACGAGGACGACAGGAACCGGGCGAGCCTTACCGGCGGATATCCGTCGAGGAGGCCCACGAGATGCAACAGGAAGGTGCACTCGTCGTAGACGTGCGCCGCCCCGACGAATGGGTCGCGGGACACGTCTCCGGCGCACTGCACATCCCCGTGGACGACTTCCTCGGAGAGGCGGAGGCGAAGCTTCCGAAGGACAACGACCTGCTTTTCATCTGCGCCGCGGGCGTCCGCAGCGGGCTGGCGGCGGAGATGGCCGCTGCGCTCGGCTTCGAGTCCGAGCACCTCTACAA
The DNA here is from genome assembly GCA_009838965.1 of Chloroflexota bacterium. Taxonomy (GTDB): domain Bacteria; phylum Chloroflexota; class Dehalococcoidia; order Lucifugimonadales; family Australimonadaceae; genus Bin16. Next base: position 4,005 of record VXQP01000054.1, read on the forward strand.
CGTCGAGGAAGGCACGCCGACCTGGATCGCGGCGGACCTGCCGACCGACTACGGCGACTAGGAAGGGAGAGATTCTTGCAACCGGAAGGAAAACTCGGAGACGTCAAAGACCCGTCGCTGGCGGACGAGGGAGTCCGCCTCGTTGAGTGGGCGGCGCGGGAGATGCCCGTGATACGCCTGATAAGGGAGCGCTTCGCCAGGGAGAAGCCCCTGGAGGGGCTCACTCTCGCAGCGTGCCTGCACGTAACCTCGGAGACTGCCAACCTCGCCCTCGCCCTGCAGGCCGGAGGCGCGGACGTGCGTCTCTGCGCAAGCAACCCCCTCTCCACGCAGGACCCCATCGCGGCTGCGCTCGCCGTCGCCTACGACATACCCACCTACTCCATCAAGGGCGAGGACAACGACACCTACTACCAGCACATAGCCTCCGTCGTGGACGCGAAGCCGCACATGACGATGGACGACGGCGCCGACCTCGTGGCCATGCTCCACACCCAGCGGCAGGCGCTCCTCGACGGCGTCATCGGGGGGATGGAGGAGACCACTACCGGCGTCATCCGCCTGCGCAGCATGGCGAAGGCCGGCAAGCTCCGCTACCCCATCATCGCCGTCAACCAGGCCGACACCAAGCACATGTTCGACAACCGCTACGGCACCGGCCAGAGCACGCTGGACGGCATCACGCGCGCCACGAACCTGCTCTTCGCGGGGAAGAACGTGGTCGTCGCGGGCTACGGCTGGTGCGGGCGAGGCATCGCCATGCGCGCCAGGGGCATGGGCGCACAGGTCATCGTTACCGAGATCGACCCGGTCCGGGCACTCGAAGCGACGATGGACGGCCACCAATTGATGCGCATGGACGACGCCGCCCGCGCAGGAGACGTCTTCGTCACGGTAACCGGCGGCAAGCACGCCATCGATGCGCAGCACTTCCAGGTGATGAAGGACGAGGCCGTCATCGCCAACAGCGGCCACTTCAACGTGGAGATCAACATCGACGCACTGGAAGACGCCGCCGTCGAGAAGAAGGAAGTGCGGCCCATGGTGCACCAGTACGTGATGGCGGACGGGCGCAAGATCAACCTGCTCGCGGAAGGCCGGCTGGTCAACCTCTCCGCCGCGGAAGGACACCCGTCTGCAGTGATGGACATGAGCTTCGCCAACCAGGCGCTCAGCGCCGAGTACATGGCGAAGAACGCCGCCAACCTCCCCATAGACGTCTACGACGTCCCCCTGGAGCTCGACCAGCAGGTCGCCTCGCTCAAACTGGAAGCGATGGGCCTCTCGATGGACATCCTTTCGGATGAACAGGCCGCCTACCTGGCGGGATGGGAAGCGGGCACATAGCTCGCAGGCAAGTAACTTTGGAGTTCGGAGGACCCACGGAATGACACAGACCGGAACGACGTTCGAGACCTCGCCCTCTTACCTGCTGACCTCGGAATCCGTTACTGAGGGACACCCCGACAAGCTGTGCGATCAGGTATCCGACGCCATCCTCGACGCTATCTATGCGCAGGACCCGATGGCCCGCGTCGCCTGTGAAACGGCCACCGGCACGAACATCGTCATGGTGGTCGGCGAGATCACCACGACTGCCAAGGTCGACTACGAAGCCATCGTCCGCGACACCGTCAGGCGCATCGGCTACGACGACCAGGAGATCGGCATCGACTACAAGACCTGTGAGGTCATCGTCCGGCTGCACGAGCAGTCGCCCGACATCAAGGCCGGAGTGGACACGGCGCTGGAAGAGCGCGGCAAGGACGGCGCGACCGACGAACTGAACCTCGGGGCGGGTGACCAGGGGATGATGGTCGGCTTCGCCTGCAGCGAGACCGCCGAGTTCATGCCGCTCACCATCTCACTCGCCCACAAGCTCACCCGGCGTCTCTCCATCGCACGGCGGGAGGGCGTCATCCCCTACCTGAAGCCGGACGGCAAGTCACAGGTCACCGTGGAGTACGCCCACGGCAAACCGAAGCGCATCGCGGCCATCGTCGTCAGCACACAGCACAGCGCCGACGTGACCAACGAGGAGATAGAGCGGGATGTACGCGAGCACGTGATCGGCGCGGAAGTTCCCGCAGACCTCATGGACGACGACACCCGCATCTACGTGAACCCGTCGGGGCGTTTCGTCGTCGGCGGTCCGCACGGCGACTCCGGCCTCACCGGACGCAAGATCATCGTCGACACCTACGGAGGCGTCGCGCGCCACGGCGGCGGGGCGTTCTCCGGCAAGGACCCCACAAAGGTGGACCGCTCGGCAACGTACGCGGCGCGATGGGTCGCGAAGAACGTCGTCGCGGCCGGTCTCGCCGACCGCTGCGAGGTGCAGGTCTCCTACGCCATCGGCGTGGCGGAGCCCACCAGCCTCGCAATCGAGACGTTCGGCACGAACAAGGTGGACACCGCGCTCATCACCGAACTGGTGAAGAAGCACTTCGACCTGCGCCCACGCGCCATCATCCGCGACCTCGAACTCAGGAGGCCTATCTACGGCCCGACCGCTTCCTACGGCCACTTCGGGCGTATGGACGTCGACCTGCCATGGGAGCGTACGGACAAGGCGGACGCCCTGCGCGCCGACGCGAAGCCGGAAGCCTCGCGGTGAGCAACGACCCGCTCATCCGGTTCGGTACCGACGGCTGGCGAGCCCTCATCGCCCGGGACTACACGTTCGAGAACGTGCGCATCTGCGCCGCTGCCGTCGCCGCGTACCTCAAGGACGAGGGGCTGGGTGAGCGCGGCGCCGTCGTCGGTTACGACACCCGCTGGGGTTCGCCGGAATTCGCGGCAGAGGCTGCCGCCGTCATCGCCGCGAGCGGCGTTCCTGCCTACCTCTCCGATAACGTTTCCCCTACACCGGTCGTCAGCTACAACATCCTCCACCGGCAGGCGGGCGGCGGCGTCATCATCACAGCCAGCCACAATTCCGGCCTGTGGAACGGCTTCAAGTACAAGCCCGACTACGCCGGCAGCGCGCCGCCTGAGATCGTCGAGAAGATCGAGCGCCACATAGACGCGCTCCAGGCTGCCGGAGGAGTGGACGCACCCGGACGGGATGTACCTAAGGCCCAGACCGTCGAGATGGCGGCTCCGTATCTCGCCAACCTCGGGAACGTCATCGACATGCGGGCGATCGGAGCGGCTGGCCTGCGTATCGGGGTGGACGCCATGCACGGTGCAGGCGGAGGGTACTTCAGCGCCGCGCTCGACGGCGTCGGCGCGAACGTGGAGGAGATGCGCGCCGAGCGGAACCCCGCGTTCCCCGGCATGCGCCAGCCCGAACCGATCGAGCCCAACCTCGGCCCGAGCATCGAGGCCGCGCGTGCAGGCCGTTTCGACGTCGTTCTCGCGAACGACGGCGACGCCGACCGCCTGGGTGTGCTCGATGAGAACGGCGCCTTCATCGACACGCTCTCCACGTTCTCCCTGCTCTGCCTTCACCAGCTGGACGGCAAGGGCCTGCGCGGGCCCATCATTCGCTCCCTTACGCAGAGCGCGATGATCGACAAGCTTGCTGCGCTCTACGACGTGCCCGTCCAGGTGACGCCCGTCGGTTTCAAGTTCGTCGGGCCTGCGATGATCACGGAGTCGGCGGTCGCGGCCGGAGAGGAGAGCGGCGGCTATGCCTTCCAGGGCAACATCCCGGAGCGGGACGGCATCTTCAGCGGCCTCCTCTTCGTGGAGTTGATGGCCAGGACCGGCAAGCGAGCTTCGGAACTCGTGAAACTGCTCTTCGAGAAGGTCGGCGAACACGCCTACGACCGTCTCGACGTCGACCTCGCTCCCGACGACCCGAAACCAGACACGCAGGCGCTTGCCGCACGCCCACCGGCGTCGATCGCGGGGCTGCGGGTCACGGGAACCGACACTATGGACGGCGTGCGTTACGTGCTGGAGGACGGCTTCTGGGGACTGATACGCCCATCCGGCACCGAGCCGCTCCTCCGCATCTATGCGGAAGGCGACAGCCCCCAGCGCGTCGCCGAGATGCTCCAGGAACTGCGCGGTCTCGCGGGAGCGTAACACTCACATCGATGGACAGGATTCTTCCGGTCATTCCGAGCGGAGCCGTCGGCGGTAGCCGGTGGCGCAGTCGAGGAATCTCTCCGGCGGCGTGCTGCACTCACTAACGTTCTTCCCGAGAGATGTTTCGACTGCGCTTCAGGCTGCGCCTTCAGCTTCGCTCAACATGACAAGCAACCCAACCTCCGCGCCACCCCGGAGGGCCCTCACCCGCTCGCCTGACGGCGTGCGACCTCTCCCTCAGGAGAGGTGGGATGCGAGGTTGCGCGCTGAAGCGCGGGACTACGCAGGAACGACGGAAGGGGGCGCTGGATTCCCGCCTGCGCGGGAATGACGGCAAAGGGGATCAGCGCTTGGTGTACTGAGGCGCACGGCGGGCGCGCTTGAGACCGTACTTCTTGCTCTCCTTGATGCGCGCGTCGCGCGTCAGGTAGCCGTGGCTGCGGAGCTCTCTCTTGAGGTTCGGATCCGCAACGAGCAGCGCGCGGGCGATGCCGTGGCGCAGCGCGTCCGCCCATGCGGAGACGCCGCCACCCTCGATCTTCGCAACGACGTTGAACCGGTCAGCTGCCGCGGAGATCGTCGAGAACGGCTGCATCGCGCGCTTCTGCCAGTCTATCCAGGGCAGCGCTTCTTCGAGGGGCTTGCCGTTCACGATCACCGTGCCTGTGCCGCCCGGGTAGAGACGCACGCGAGCGATGGCAGACTTCCGCTTCCCCGTCCCGTAGTAGTAGCTCTCCTGCGTCGTCATTTGGTCTCGCTTTCCTCGTCCTGTTCGCCCTCAGCGGCTTCTTCCGTCCCCGGTTCGCCTTCCTGCGACTCGTCTACAGCGGTCTCCTCAGCCTCGGCGACGGCTGTTTCGGGCTCTTCTTCCGCCGGGGCGGCCTCTTCAACCGCTTCCGCCTCGACGACGGCCTGAGGAGCCTCTTCCTCCACCGCCGTCTCCTCGCGCACGGCGCGGCGCCTGCGGCGCGCCGGTGTCGGCGCAGGGGCGGCAGGGGCCTGCTTCGCCTTGCCCATGCCTATGCGGACCTGTGCCTCGTGCGGGTGCGTCGCGGCTGTGTAAACCTTCAGCCGCCGGAGCATCCGGCGGCCAAGCCGGTTCCGAGGCAGCATCCCCTTCACCGCGAGTTCGATCACCCGCTCGGGGAAACGCGTCAGCATCTCTTCCAGCGTGCGCGTGCGCATGCCACCCAGGTAGCCGGAGTGGCGGTAGTAGAGCTTCTGGGACAGCTTGTTGCCGGAGACCCCGACCTTCGCGGCGTTGACCACGATGACGAAGTCGTCCGACAGCTGATGGCGGCTGTAGTCCGGGCGGTGCTTGCCCTGCAGCAGGCCGGCGACCTTCGTGGCAAGGCGGCCCAGCCGCTCGCCCTCCGCGTCCACCACGTGCCACTTCTCCTTACGGGCTGCCGGTTTCGTATGTTTCGTCGTGCGTTGTAGTTGCATCGTTCTCAGGCGGGAATCCCGCGTATCTCACTTCCTGTAGTGTCAGGCCGCGCGCGGGGAGAACCGTCTCCACCGCGCCCTGCGCTCCGCTCTCGATCATCTGCTCGAACGCGCTCACCGTCAGCCTGCCAAGCCCCACGTCCACCAGCGCTCCTGCCGTCCGCCGCACCTGCTGCGGGAGAAAGGCATTCGCCTCCAGTTCCACGATCACCTCATCGCCGTACCGAAAGACCGTTGCCCGCGTCATCCGCCTGACGAACGACTTGCCTGCGGGTTGCGGTCCACTGAAGGCTCGGAAATCGTGCTCCCCGACCAGGCTTGCCGCCGCCAGGGACATCGCCCCGGTATCCAGCCGGCGCACCACCCGGTGTGTGACGCCACGGCGCAGCGGAGACGGTGTGCCTCCTTCCAGCAGCCGGTAGCGGTACACCCTTGCCCCGGCATGCCGTCTGGGGTCGAACGACAGGGGAACGTCGTACGCCGCGCGTACCGCTATCTGCTCCCCCAGGTAATGGTTCAGCCCGGCCACCACACGCTCGGTGGGCAACGTACTCTGTGTATCGAATACCCCCACCTGCGCCAGGGCATGGACTCCGGCGTCGGTGCGTCCGGCTCCACGAACCGTGGCCCTGACCGTCGTGAGCGACTCTATTGCGTTTTCGAGTTCCTCCTGTATCGAAGGGGCATCCGCCTGGCGTTGGAAACCGGCGTACCCCGTCCCATCGTATTCGATGACGAGCGCGATCCGTCTCGTCACGGTCCTCCTCTACACCAACTCCAGCAACGCCATCGGGGCGGCGTCGCCCTTGCGCGGCATGAGCTTTACGATCCGTGTGTACCCGCCGGGCCGGTCCGCGTACCGCGGGCCTATCTCATTGAACAGCCGCTCGACGGCGTGTTTGTCCGGCACCACGGAGAGCGCCTGGCGCCGGTTGTGCAGCGTGGCGTCTCTCCCCTTGCTGATCACCTTTTCGGCCAGAGCACGCACTTCGCGAGCCTTGGCCTCGGTTGTAGTTACGCGCTCGTGGCGCAGCAACTGGGAGACGAGGTTGTTCATCAACGCCTCGCGGTGTTCGCTGCGACGTCCCAGTTTGCGGCCTGCTACCCGATGTCGCATCGCCTTACGCCTCCTCCTCTATCGCCTGCTCGGAGGCGGCGGCTACCGGGAGCGGGTCAGGCGCGCTCTCCTGCGTCCACAAGCCGGGGTGGGTGATACCTATCTCACGCAGGCGCTCGTCCAGTTCATCGAGCGACTTCTCGCCGAAGTTCCGGATGCGCAGCAACTCGTCGCGGTCCCTCTCCAGCACCTCGCCCACCTTGTGGATCGCGGCGCGCTTCAGACAGTTGAGTGTCCGCATGGTGAGGTTCAGGTTCTCAACCGGCATGTTGTACTGCGAGGAGGGGATCGCCGCCGCCCACATCATCCGGTCGCCGTCCTGCGATTGCGACTCTGAGACGGTGGAGAAGCGGAAGAAGTGCTCAACCAGCTCCTGCCCTGCCTGGCGCATCGCCTCGGCGGGAGAGACTGCTCCGTTCGTCCAGACTTCGACGTTCAGCCGCTCGTAGTCCGTGTGCTGCCCGACGCGGGTGCGCTCCACCGTGTAGTTCACCTTGCGCACCGGGGTGTAGATAGCATCGACGGGCAACTCCCCGATGGGGCGTCCGTCGCCTGATGCGGCCGGTTCGTAGCCTTTGCCGGTCTCCACGTTCAGGTCCATCTCGAGTTTCGAGTTCGGGCCGTCCAACGTGGCGATGTGGAACTCAGGGTTCACGATCTCGAAATCCGGGGACATGATGATGTCTCCCGCTTTCACTTCACCGGGTCCCTCAACGCGCAGGCGGAGCTTGCCGGGTCTGCTGGTGTGCGCGCGCAGGTTGATGGACTTGACGTTGAGCAGGATGTCTACCACGTCCTCCTTCACGTAGGGGACGGTGGAGTATTCGTGCTCAACACCCTCGATCTTGACGGAGCTGATAGCAGAGCCGTTGATCGAACTCAGCAGCACGCGCCGCAGGGGATTCCCCAACGTGACCCCGAACCCACGCGGCAGCGGCTCGATGACGAACATCCCGTAGTTCTCACCGGATTCCGTCATCCTCACCGTGGGTTTGGGCACAGGCGCGAGGTCGAAACTGGAGTCGCGAGGCTCGTCGTAGCCGTAGTCCAACATCTCTTGTCCCATCCTTCATGCGCCCCGGTCCTCCTCGGAGGAGCCGGGCGAACCAAGCCAGCCCGTTAGCGCGAGTAGAACTCCACGACCATTCGGGTCTCGATCTTGCTGTCTATGTCTGAGGGCTCCGGGTTCCGCGTGATCATCGCGGTCATCTCGCTCCGGTCGAACTCGATCCACTCCGGGAGCGGCCGCTGACCGACCGAGCGGACCGCGTCCTGCCCGAACTGCGCGTCCTTGCTGGACTGCTTCCAGGCGATCATCTCGCCCGGCCGGACACGGTAGGAGGGTATGTTCACCTTCCGGCCGTTCACGGTGAAGTGTCCGTGCAGCACGCGCTGCCGGGCCTGCGCCCGGGAGTCCGCAAAGCCGATGCGGTAGATCACGTTATCCAGCCGGCGCTCCAGCAGTTGCATCAGGTTCTCGCCTGTAGCGCCCTGCATCCGGAGCGCGTCGCCGAAGTAGCGGCGGAACTGGCGCTCCAACACGCCGTAAGACTGGCGTGCCTTCTGCTTCTCACGCAGCTGAATCGCCCAGTCCGACGCACGGCGGCGGCGCGGCTGCTGGTCGCCGGGCGTCTTGCGGCGTTTCTCCACCCCACACTTGGGAGTGAAGCAGCGCTCGCCCTTCAGGAACAGTTTCTCTCCTGCGCGCCGGCACTGCCGGCACACGGGGCCTGTGTATCTTGCCATCTCTGCCTCTTAGACCCGCCGCCGTTTCGGAGGACGGCAGCCGTTATGCGGAACCGGTGTAACGTCGCGGATGCTCGTGACGGTCAGACCTGCACCCTGCAATGCGCGGATCGCCGATTCGCGCCCCGCACCGGGACCTCTTACGTACACTTCGACCTGACGCAGACCGAACTCCATAGCCTTGCGCGCAGCAGTCTCAGAGACGCGCTGTGCCGCGAAGGCCGTGCTCTTCCGCGCTCCCTTGAATCCAACGCCACCGCCGGACCCCCAGGCCACAACGTTGCCTTCCGGATCGGTGAGTGAAACTATCGTGTTGTTGAACGTCGCCGTGATGAACACCTTGCCGCGTGGAACGAACTTCCGCTCCCGGCGCCGTGTCCTTGTCCTGTTGGCCCTGGCCAAGATGATCCTCCGCCCGTCCTACTTCTTCATCACACGCCGCTTGCCGGCGACCGTCCTGCGGCCACCGGGGCGCCTCGTGCGTGCATTCGTCTTCGTCCGTTGGCCGCGCATCGGCAGCCCGCGGCGGTGCCGCAGCCCCCGGTAAGCGCCGATGTCCATCAACCGGCGGATGTTGTCACTCACTTCCCGCTTGAGGTCACCTTCCACGGTGTATTCGTGGTCGATGATCTCCCTGATGCGGGCCATCTGGTCGTCCGGCACCTCACGAACCTTCGGGTTGCCGGCAATACCCGCCCGCGACGCGATGCGCGTTGCAGCCGTCGGCCCGATGCCGTGGATGCGTCTGAGCGCTATCTCCACGCGCTTGTTGTCCGGTATGTCTACTCCTGCTACGCGTGCCATAGCCTCACCCCTGCTTCTGCTTGCATCGAGGGTTGGAACAGATGATCCGCAGCGTGCGGCCACGCCGTACCTGACGGCACTTGTCACACCGCGGTTTGACCGATGCTGATACCTTCACGTCGTCCCTGCTCCTTCTACTTGAACCGGTAGGTGATCCGTCCACGGGTAAGGTCGTACGGTGACAGTTCCACCAGCACGCGGTCTCCGGGAAGGACGCGGATGAAGTGCATCCGCATCTTGCCTGACACGTGTGCCAGCACCTCGTGACCGTTCGCAAGCTCCGCGCGGAAGGTTGCGTTCGGCAGAGCCTCCATCACCGTGGCCTCGACCTCTATGGACTCTTTCTTTGCCATGTGGCTTACGTCTTCTCCCTACTAGTCCACCTTCGTTGTAATGATGGGAGCACCCTCGGTGATGATCACCGTGTGCTCGTAGTGGACGGACACCGATCCGTCCACGGTAACCACTGTCCAGTCGTCATCCAGCAGAGTCGTAGCGTCGCCTCCGAAGTTCACCATCGGCTCGATGGCGATGGCCATCCCCGGACGCAGCAGCGGCCCGTGCCCGCCGGGGCCGAAGTTGGGAACGGACGGCTCTTCGTGCAACTGGGTGCCGATGCCATGCCCAACGTACTCCCTGACGATGCCATACCGACCGCGGCGCAGGATCTCCTGCTCCACGGCGTGGGAGACGTCGCCAACACGGTTGCCCGCGCGTGCCTGCGCGATGCCGGCGAACAGCGCCGCGCGCCCCGTCTCCATCTGCGCACGGATACCTTCGCTCACGTCGCCAACCGCCACGGTCACTGCGGAGTCGCCGTACAGCCCGTCGACGATCGCCCCGAGGTCCATCCCCACGACGTCGCCGATCTGGATGCGGCGCTCGCCGGGTATGCCATGAACGATCTCCTCGTTGAGCGAGATGCACAGCGTAGCGGGAAAGCCGCGGTAGCCCTTGAACGCGGGAATCGCCCCACGGGCCCGAATCTCGCGCTCCGCGATAACGTCCATCTCCCGCGTCGTCATCCCGGGGGCTATCGACTCGCGCAGCACACGCAGAACCTCGCCGGTAACGCGCCCAGCCTCCTGCATCCGGTCCAGCTCCTTCGAGCTCTTGACCGTGATGCCGCCGCGCCCGCTCCTGACGCCCAGGTCCCGCAGCACCGATCTCGTCTGTGTCATCATCCGCAAACGCCTATTGTACGTGCCGCATGCAGACAACGCAAAGCGCTGCCTCATGCAGCAAGGGCTGCCTCGAGGTCTGTCGTTACCCGTTCCACACTCTGCTGGCCGTTCACCCGCGCCAGCTTCCCCTGCGATTCGTAGTAACCCACCAGCGGCGCAGTTTGCCGCTCGTATGTCTCCAGCCGCGCGCGCACCACCTCCGGCTTGTCATCGTCACGCTGGTACAACTCGCCACCGCAGAAGTCGCAACTCCTCGCAGTCCGTGGCGGAGAGAAGACCTCGTGGTACGGCGCCTGGCACTTCCGGCATATCCACCGTCCGGCCAGCCGGCGCACGAGCTCTTCCGTCTCTACCTCTATCAGCAGCGCTGCCGCTATCTCGCGTCCCTGGCCATCCAGAGCCTCGTCCAGCGCCTTTGCCTGCTCCAGGGTCCGGGGGAAGCCGTCCAGCACGTAGCCGTCCCGGGCGTCCGGCTCTTCCATGCGCTCGAGCACCATCCGGATGGTGACGTCGTCAGGCACCAGCTCACCCTTGTCCATGTACGTCTTCGCGAGCGCTCCGAGCTCGGTGCCTTCGCCCAGGTGCTTACGGAACAGGTCGCCGGACGCGATGTGCGCGCCAGCCCCGGCTTCGGCTATGAGCGCCGCCTGCGTGCCTTTCCCAGCGCCGGGCGGACCCAGCAGCACAACACGCGCGCTCATCGGAGGAACCCCTCGTAGTTGCGCATGAGCAGTTGGGCTTCCAACTGGCGCATGAAGTCAAGTGCGACGGACACCATGATGAGCAGGCTCGTGCTGCTGAGCGTCAGCGCCTCGACCCCCGTAACCCGCGTGAAGAAGAACGGCAGCACCGCCACGGTGCCCAGGAAGAGGGCACCGCCCCACGTGATGCGCACGATGACGCGGTTCAGGTACTGCTGCGTTGGCACGCCCGGGCGGATGCCCGGCACGAACCCCCCGTTCTTCTGCAGGTTCTCGGCCAGCTGCTGTTGCTGGAAGACCACGAGCGTATAGAAGAACGTGAAGATCACTACCAGGATGAAGATCGCCACCCAGTACCAGAGCGACGTGTAAGCGAACGTGCGTACGATGAAGCCCGCGACGCTCGACAGGAAACCGGAGCTGGACGGGTTGTAGATGAAGCCCGCAACCGTGCCGGGCAGCACCATGATGGCGAACGCGAAGATCAGCGGGATCATGCCCGCCGAATTCACGCGTAACGGCAGATGTGTCGCGCCTGTTTGTCGATACATCCGGCCGCCCCGGAATACGCTCCGGCCATACTGCACGGGGATACGCCGCTGCGCCTCGTTGAACACGACGATGAAGAAGACGAGCACCAGCCCCGCGGCGGCGAGCGCGAGCAAGCCTACGGTGTTGTCGCGCGCGAGGAACCCCTGGGACAACAACCCGGGCAAGCCCGACACGATGCCCGCAAAGATGATGAGCGAGATGCCGTTGCCGACGCCGCGTTCGGTGATCAGTTCACCCATCCAGACCAGCAGCATCGTCCCTCCCACGAAACTGATGACGATAGTCAGCGTCTCGAAGGAGCCCTCACCGACAAAGCCGATGGGGTGCGTGAATACGCCCGCACGGGAGAACAGCAGCAACTGTCCGTAGCCGGAGAAGAAGGCTATGGGAACCGTGATCCAGTGCGTGATCTGGTTTATGCGCTGCCGCCCGCTGTCACCCTCTCTGGCCAGCGCCTGCAGTTGCGGCAGGACCGGCGTCAGCACCTGGATCACGATGGACGACGTGATATACGGGAACACGCCCAGCGCCGCGATGCTCATGTTCCGCAGTCCGCCGCCGCTGAACAGGTCAAACAGGGGCACGAGCGGGTTGCTCTGGAAGAGGTTGCCCAGGGCCGAACGCTCGACACCCGGCACCGGCACGTGGGCCAGCAGACGGAAGAGCACGAGCATGGCGAGCACGAACAGGATCCGGCTCCGCAGGTCCGGCGTCCTGAACGCATCGATCATCGCCTGGATGAGCGCCGGTCGGCCCGGCTGCTCACGGGCGGTCTGCCCGGCTCGCACCGCTTACGCCTCCACTGAGCCGCCAGCCGCCTCGATCCTGGCCCTGGCGGATGCCGTAACCTTCACTCCCGATACCGTGAAAGCACGCTCAATCCCACCGCCGCCCAGCAACTTCACCGGTCTGTCCGCGTGCCTGACCATCCCGTTCGCCTTCAGCACCGATGGCGTGATGCCGCTCACCTCATCAGGCAGCGAGGCCAGCCTGCCGACGTTCACGACCTGGTACTCCACGCGGAACGGGTTCTTGAAGCCGCGCAGCATCGGCAGACCCTTGATCTGCGGGTTCTGACCGCCCTCGAAGCCGGGGCGGACGCCGCCGCCGGAGCGGGCCTTCTGTCCCTTCATCCCACGCCCTGAGTAGGTGCCCCTACCGGAGCCGTCGCCCCGGCCGACACGTTTGCGCTTCGGGCGAGCATGAGCAGACCGGATCGTGTGCGCCTGCATCGCTTAGCCTTCCTCTCCTGCGCTCACCGACACCAGATGACGCACCTTGTGCACCATCCCCCGGATCGTGGGGCTGTCCTCCCGCACGACCTCGTGCTGGAGGCGCCGTAGCCCCAGCGCCTTGATCGTGCGGCGCTGGCTCTGTTCGTAACCTATGCCGCTCCGCACCCACTTGATACGCAGTTTCGCCATCGGTAACGCTCCTAAACCTGGGCTGGGCGCGGGGCCTGTTCGCGGGGTTCACGGGGTTCACGGCGCTCGCGGTCGCCCCTGTCGCGGTCGCGGCGGGAACTCGCTTCCCGACGCAACGGAGTGCGCCGGTCAGGCGCAGCAGGGAGAACTGCTTTCCGTGCATGCTCGTCCTCGCTTGGGGAGAGTGCCTCCATGTGGCGAAGCCCCTGGATGGTGGCCTGCACGACGTTGATGGGGTTCCGGCTGCCGAGCGCCTTCGCGACGACGTCCTTCACACCCAGCGCCTCCATGACCGCACGGACAGCGCCTCCGGCCTTGATCCCGGCGCCCGGCTGTGCAGGCCGCAGCAGCACCTTGGACGCGCGGAACTTCGTCGTCACCGAGTATGGGATCGTCGAACCGTTCAGCGTGATCGGCGTCATGTCCTTCCGCGCGATCGTCGCTCCCTTACGGATGGCATCCGGAACGGCCTTGCCCTTGCCGAAGCCGACCCCAACCTGGCCTTGGCCGTCGCCCACAACGACGACAGCGTTGAACGTGAGGTTACGTCCGCCCTTCACCACCTTGGCGACCCTGCGGATGTGGACGACCTTCTCTTGCAGGTCGCTCTGTTCTTCGCTTGAACGCTCGGTCATTACCATGGGTTAGAACTCCAGCCCTTCTTCCCGTGCGCCGTCCGCCAGCGCCTTCACGCGTCCGTGGTACTGGTAGCCACCGCGGTCGAACACGACTGTCTGAACGCCTTTCGCTTTCGCACGGCCGGCGACCAAGCGACCCACCTCTTTGGCGGCATCCGTCTTGCCGAACGCGTCCTTCGGGAGTTCGCGCGAACTCGCCGCCGCTATGGTGTGCCCTTCGGTGTCGTCTATCACCTGTGCATACGTGAACCGCGCGCTCCGGTATACGTTCAACCTCGGGCGTGCAGTCGTACCCGACAGGTGCCGCCGCAACCTGAGGTGCCTCACTACCCGCGCAGCGCGGTTCGTCTTGATCTTCGCCATCTCGCTAAGACCTCTTCGCAGCGGACTTACCGGGCTTCAGCCGGATCTGCTCACCCTGGTACCGTACGCCCTTGCCCTTGTATGCGTCCGGGGGCCTCAAACGCCGCAGGCGCGCCGCCTGTTCCCCCACGATCTGCTTGTCTATCCCCCGTACGTGGATACGGTTGACCCCCTCCACCTCGAACACCACCCCGTCCATGGGCTCGATCACCACGGGATGACTGAACCCCAGTTGCATGTTGACCGCATCGCCCTGGGACTGCACCCGGTATCCCACCAGCTCCATCGTCCGCGTGAAACCGTCGCTCACGCCAGTGACCATATTGGCCAGCAGCGCACGCGTCAGTCCGTGCAATGCCCGCTGTTCACGGTCGTCCGACGCACGGCGCACCACGAGGGCGCCGTCCTCTTCCTGCACCGAGATGCCCGGGTTCACGGCCTGGCGCAACTCTCCGCGCTGTCCCTTGACGACAACTTCCCCATCGGCAACCTCCACGGAGACGCCGCTGGGTATGGGTATGGGCTTCTTCCCGACTCGTGACACTTCCGTGCTCCTACCAGACGTACGCCATGAGCTCCCCGCCGATACCCCGGCGGTACGCATCGCGTCCGGTCATGATCCCCTGCGACGTAGAGACGATGGAGATGCCGACGCCACCGAAGGCGCGCGGCACGTCCTTCTTCTGGACGTGGATACGCAGGCCCGGCTTGCTGACCCGCTTCAGTCCGGTTATCCCCGGCTCCTGGTTCACTCTGTAGTGCAACTGCAACCGCAGCCAGTTCTGCGTCTTCTGCCTGGAGATGCTGTAGTCGGAGATGTAGCCCTCGCTCTTCAGTATCTCCGCGATGGAGACCTTCACCTTGGAGGACGGCACATCGACGTCAGGATGGCGGACCAGCAGTGCGTTCCTGATGCGCGTGAGCATGTCTGATATGGGATCTGTCATCGTCATGGCGCGCCTCTTACCAACTGGCCTTCCGCACTCCGGGCAACTGACCCGTCAGCGCCATCTGCCGGAAGCAGACGCGGCACAGACCCGCGAACCTGATGTACGCACGCGGCCTGCCGCACCGGTTACAACGGTTCATCGCCCGCACCTTGTACGGGGCCTCCCGCTTCCACTTCGCCAGTTTGCTCTTCTTCGCCAAGGCCCTCCGCCTCCTAGTTCGTCTGCACTCGTGCGAACGGCATTCCCATCAACTCCAACAGACGGAAACCCTCCGCATCCGTACGCGCACTCGTCGTGATGACCACCTGGAACCCCCGAACGCGGTCCACGCTCCCGTAATCGATCTCAGGGAACACGATCTGCTCGCGGAAACCCAGGGCGTAGTTGCCCCGGCCATCGAAGGAGTCCCGCGGGACACCGCGGAAGTCCCTGATACGCGGCAGCGCCGTCGAGATCATCCTGTCCAGGAACTCGTACATCCGCCTGCCACGCAACGTGACCATAACGCCGATGGCCTGCCCTTCCCGCACCTTGAAGCCCGCGACCGACCTGCGGGCCTTCGTGATCACGGGCTTCTGCCCGGTGATCGCCGCCACGTGTCCGGGCGTCGTCTCCAGGGCACGGGTGTTCGTCAAGCCTTCGCCGAGCCCCACGTTGAGCACTACCTTCTTCACTTCCGGGGCCTGCATCGCGCTCGAGTAGCCGAACTCGTTGATCAGCTGCGCACGGATCTCTTCGCGATAGCGGCCCATGAGCCTGGGCAGCGGGCGCTGTTCGACGACCGGCTTCGTCCGCTTCGGAGCCGAACGCCTCCGCGTGGTCCTGCCTGTCGCGGGCGCTTCCGTCTCCGGCTCAGCGACAGCAACCTCGGCAGCAGGCGCTGCTTCCGCGGCAGCCGCGGCAGTGGTCCGTCGACGCGTGCGAGGCTGCGGTGCAGACTCTCCGCTCGC
The DNA here is from genome assembly GCA_009838965.1 of Chloroflexota bacterium. Lineage (GTDB taxonomy): Bacteria > Chloroflexota > Dehalococcoidia > Lucifugimonadales > Australimonadaceae > Bin16. Next base: position 19,918 of record VXQP01000054.1, read on the forward strand.
GCTTCGGCGCGTCCGCGTGGCCCGCTTCGGCTTCTCTTCCGCTGCGGCCGGCTCCGGCTCCGCTGCGCTGTTTTCAGCGTCTGTCGTCAACTCAGCATCCCCTCGCATTTCTTACACATGCGCGACTTCCTACCGTCCTCGAGCACCTTGATAGCGATGCGCGTGGGCTGGTTGCACGCCTGACAGACCAGCATGAGCTTCGACGCGTGGATGGGCATCTCCTTGTCGATGATGCCTGCCTGCCGGGCGCCGCCCGCGCCTGCGCGTTGATGCCGCTTGACGATATTCACGCCGTCTACCAGCACCTTCCCGCTGTCCGGCAGGACGCGCTGTATCTTGCCGCGCTTGCCCTTGTCACGGCCTGCTATCACCATCACCTCGTCGTCCCGCTGCAACCGCGCCGTCATCACAGCACCTCCGGAGCGAGCGAAACGATGCGCATGAAGTTGCGTTCGCGCAGCTCCCGGGCCACGGGCCCGAAGATACGCGTACCGCGCGGCATCTCCGACTGCGCCAGGATGACCGCCGCGTTGTCGTCGAATCGTATGGTGGAGCCATCCGGACGCTTGGTCACGGCGCTGGTCCGTACCACGACGGCGCGCACCACCTCGCCCTTCTTCACGGCGCTGTTCGGCTGCGCGTGCTTGACCGATGCCACGATGATGTCACCGACCCTGGCGTAACGCCTGCGCGTCCCACCTGGGATGTTGAAGCACATGATCTCTTTCGCGCCGGAGTTGTCGGCGACATTCAAGCGCGTCTGCGGCTGAATCACGACGTCTTCTCCTCGCTCGTCCCTTCAGCACCCGCTTCTTCGGCGACCTCCGGCTCTTCCGCATCCGCCGCCGGCTCATCGGCCTCAGCGACCGCAGGGGCGTCGTCGGCATCCGCTTCCTCTGCCGCCTCTTCAGACGATTCCTCAGCAGGTTCCCCGGCCTCGGCAACGGCAGCCTCATCTTCGGCATCCGTCTCTTCCGACGGTTCCTCAACAGGCGCTTCAGCCGGTTCCTCTACCTCGGCAACGACAGCCTCTTCTTCGGCGTCCG
>VXQP01000054.1:20973-37073 GCA_009838965.1 Chloroflexota bacterium
CTTCAGCCGGTTCCTCTACCTCGGCAACGACAGCCTCTTCTTCGGCGTCCGTCTCTTCCGACGGTTCCTCAACAGGCGCTTCAGCCGGTTCCTCTACCTCGGCAGCGGCAGCTTCGTCCTCTGCTTCCGCGACCGCGGCCTCATCGCCAGCGCCGGCTTCCTCTACTTCCGCGACCGCAGCCGCGTCATCGACCGCTGTCGCCTCCAGCTCTTCTTCGACCTCTGCGGTCGCCTCAACCTGTTGCGCTTCTGCGACCTCTTCCCGGTGCAACAGCTCCGCAACGCGCCAGCGCTTGGTGCGGGAGAGGGGCCTCGTCTCCATCAGGCGGACCACGTCTCCGACCTTGAACTCGTTGCGCTCGTCGTGCGCCTTGAACTTCTTCACGTGCCGCACGGACTTGTGGTAGATGGGATGGTGCACACGGCGCTCCACGACAACCACCACCGTCTTGTCCATCACGTCGCTGACTACGCGGCCAACGCGGCTCTTGCGGAGGGCAGCTCTTTCGTTCATAGCGCGCCCTCCATGAGTTCGCGTTCCCGCGCCACGGTCAAGATGTGCGCAAGGCGGCGCTTCGCGTCCCGCAACTCCGACGGGTCCGAGAGTTGACGCGTCGCCACCTTGAAGCGCAGGTTCATCAGTTCCAGGCGTGTGCTGAACTCCTCTTCCTTGAGGCGTTCGTCGGACAGCGCCCGTACCGTTTCTATCTTGGCTCTCATGCTCTATCTCACCGCTAGCTGGTAACGAGCGGTTCCTCCCTGCTTACCATCCTTGTCTGCACCGGCATCTTCTGCGCTGCGCGCGCAAGCGCTTCCTTCGCGAGCTCCGCGGGCACCCCGCCGACCTCGTACATCACGCGCCCGGGCTTCACCAGAGCGACCCAGGCGTCCACCGGGCCCTTGCCGCCGCCCTGCCGGGTCTCGGCCGGCTTGCGCGTGATGGGTTTGGCCGGGAACACCCTGATCCACACCTTTCCGCCACGGCGGAGGTGACGCGTGATTGCACGACGGCCCGCCTCGATCTGGCGCGCGGTTATCCAACCAGCGTCAAGCGTCTTCAGGCCGAAATCGCCGAAGCGCACAGAGCTGCCCCGCACCGCCATGCCGCGCATGCGGCCGCGATGCTGCTTCCGGAATTTAGTTCTCTTCGGTTGAAGCATCTGCTTCTCCCTCGTTCTCCGCGTCCTCGACGGCGCCTTCCGGGGCCGCCTCAGGAGTCTCCTCTACCACCTGCTCCTGCACCGCCTCGGGCTCGCTGTCTTCCACGGCAACCGGGGCCGCCTCGGGGTCAGCGACGGCAGTCGCAGTGCCCGAGGCCTGCGCAGCGAGCGCCTCCTGGGCCGCGGCGACGATCTCCGCCGGGACCTCAGGCGCAGCGGGTTGGGCGCGTTCGGGCTCCTTGAGCACGTCGCCCCTGTATATCCACACCTTCACGCCTATCCGGCCCATGGTCGTACTCGCTTCCGCCAGCCCGTAATCGATGTCAGCGCGCAGCGTGTGCAGCGGCACGCGGCCATCCATCACTTTCTCGCGCCGGGCGATCTCTGCGCCTCCCAGACGTCCGGATACCATCACCTTGATCCCGCGAGCCCCGGCCTGCATGGAGCGCATCACCGCCTGACGCGTCGCGCGGCGGTACATCACACGGCGTTCCAACTGGTCCGCCACGTTCCGCGCAACGAGGTACGCGTCCAACTCAGGCTGGCGTATCTCCAGCACGTTGAGCCGGACCCGCTTCCCGCCCGCGGCGCCTTCCACAAGCTTCCGCAGCTCGTCCACGCGCTGACCGCCCCGGCCGATAACGATGCCGGGACGCGCGGTGTGCACGTTGATCGTGATGTCCTGCGTGCTCCGCTCGATCTCCACCCGCGAGATGCCGGCCTCGGCATACTGCTTGCGGATCACTTCGCGGATGCGCCAGTCCTCCACGACATTCTCGGAGTACTGCTTGCCGGTACCCGCGAACCAGCGCGATTGCCAGCCCTTGATCACGCCAAGGCGGAAGCCGATGGGATGTGTCTTGTGTCCCACGCGCTCAGTCTCCCTGTTCGTCCACGACGATCGTGATGTGGCTCGCCTGCCTGGCGATGCGGCTCACGCGGCCTCGCGACCGTGCACGGAACCGGCGTATCTTCACCGCCTGGTTCGCATAGGCAGACACCACCACCAGCCTCGTCGGGTCCATCTGTTCGTTGTTCTCGGCATTCGCTGCCGCCGACTTCAAGAGCGAAAGCACTTCCTCCGCCGTAGGCCCCGGTTGGAAACGCAACTCGTTGAGCGCAGCCTGAACAGGCCGCCCCTGCAGCGCACGCAGCAATGGGCGCACCCGTTTGGGCGATATCCCGACCTGCCTGCCTGTTGCCCAGACCGGCATCGCCTACCGCCTCACCGAAGACTGACGCTCTGACTTGGAGATGTGGCCGCGGAACGTGCGGGTCGGAGCGAACTCGCCCAGCTTGTGCCCAACCATGTTCTCCGTGATGAACACCGGGATGTGCCGACGCCCGTCATGCACCGCGATCGTCATGCCAAGCATGTCCGGCATGATGGTCGAAGCGCGCGACCACGTCGTGATGACCACCTTCGTGCCCGAGTTCTGGGCGCGGGTGACCTTCTTCGCGAGTTTCGGGTGCACGTACGGCCCCTTCTTCACTGAGCGCGACATGGCTTACCGCTTCCTCCTGTCACGAACGATGAACACGTCCGTGTGCATGCGGCGGCGCGTCTTCGGACCCAGCGCGGGCTTGCCCCACGGGGTCTTCGGGTGGGTCATCCCGATGCCTGCACGGCCCTCGCCGCCGCCGTGGGGGTGATCGCTCGGGTTCATCGCGGTACCGCGCGTGTGCGGGCGCTTGCCGAGATGCCGGTTCCGTCCGGCCTTCCCCAGCGACGCATTCTTGTGCTCCGCATTGCCCACCTGGCCTATCGTGGCCTGACAGGTGCTCGGGACACGCCGGATCTGGCCGGAGGGCAGCCGCAACAGCGCCGTCTCATCGTCACGGGCAAGCAGCTGCGCGCCGGTGCCGGCGCCCCTGCACATCTGGCCGCCCTTGCCGGGCTGCAACTCGATGTTGTGCACCATGGTGCCGGTCGGGATGTTCCGCAGCGGCATCGCGTTTCCCACGCGTATCTCTGCGTCCGGACCGGACATCAGAGCATCGCCCACCTTCACGCCGCCAGGGGCGAGGATGTAGCGCCGCGCTCCGTCCGCGTACAGCAACAGCGCGATGCGCGCGGAGCGGTTCGGGTCGTACTCGATGGACTCAACCTTGCAGGGGACGCCCGGCTTGTTGCGCTTGAAGTCGATGTCGCGCCAGGCCCGCTTCGCGCCGCCTCCGCGGTGCCGGACGGTCATCTTGCCGCGGACGTTCCTGCCTCCGCTCTTGTGGAGGCCCTTCGTCAGCGGCTTGTGCGGCGACCGCCGCGTCACCTCCGAGAAGTCGGGGCGTACCGCGGCGCGAACGCCGGGGCTGGTGGGATTCAATCGCTTCAACGGCATCGCTACGCTCCCTCGAACAGCTGAATCGTGTCGCCCGGAGCGACGGTAACGATCGCCTTCTTCGTCGCCGGAGTCCGGAGCCACCGCCCGTTGCGCAGACGCCGGTTCTCTCCCGCGGTGTGCACCATGTTCACGTTCGTAACCTTGACCTCGAAGGCCCGTTGCACCGCCTCGCGCACCTGCACTTTGTTCGCAGACGGCATCACTTCGAAGACGTACTTGTTCTGCTCCTGCAGCAGGGTCGACTTCTCCGTGATCAACGGACGCTTCAACACCTGGAAGATATGCATCAGGCCACCGCCTCCTGCGTTCGCACCCGGCGGGTGTCCGACCATATCTCGTCCGTGCGCCGGACCGCGTCCGGGCTCATGAGCACCGCGTCGTAACGCAGCAGATCGAGCACGTTCACGAGGTCGGCGCGGATGGCCTTGACGCGAGGGATGTTCCGCACCGCGACTCCGGTCTGCGATTCCGCTCCCAGCACCACGAGCGCCGAGCCTTTCACCTCGAAAGCGGACAGCACTCCAGCCATAGCCTTCGTTTTCTGCTCTATCGAGTCCAGCCCGTCGACAACGAACAGCCGCTCTGCGGCTACCTTGCCTGACAGCGCCGTCCGGATCGCCTGCCGGCGCATCTGCTTCGGCATCCGCTGCCGGTACGAGCGGGGCGTCGGCCCGAAAGCCACACCGCCTCCGCGGTGGTGCGGAGACTTCCACGAGCCCTGCCGCGCGCGGCCCGTGCCCTTCTGCGAGAACGGTTTGCGGCCGGTGCCGTTCACCTGTCCGCGCGTCAGAGTATTGCTGGAGCCCTGCCGCTGGTTCGCGCGGTGGTACACCAGCGCCTGGTGCAGCAGCTCCGGGTTCTCAGACGCGCCGAAGACCACGTCGCTGACTACCAGCGTGTCCGTGCCGTTCGCGCTCAGGTCATACAGAGGAAGTTGCATCAGGAACGCTCCTCCTCTTTTTCGGATCGCCCGGCATCCCCGGCCTCGGCTTCATCGGCAGGCGCTTCTTCAGCAGGCGCTTCGTCGACCGACGCCGCCTCTGCCGCAGGCTCATCGGAAGATGCTTCCTCCGCCGACGCTTCGTCATCCGACGTCTCATCGGCTTCGGCTGCGGGCTCTTCAACTTCTGCGGCAGGCTCCTCCTGCGACGTCTCCGCCGCCGGTTCCTCCGCAGCAGCTTCTTCAGCTTCCGCTGCCGGTTCCTCTGCAGCAGCTTCTTCGGCTTCCGCTGCCGGTTCCTCTGCAGCAGTCTCCTCAACCTCCGCCACCGGTTCCTCCGCAGCAGCTTCTTCGGCCTCGGCCGGCTGTTCCGCTGCGGCGGTCTCCTCGACTTCCGCAGCCGGTTCCTCCGCTGCCGTCTCCTCCGCCGCCACTTCCTCGACCTCCGCGACAGCCTCTTCCGTCACGGTCTCCTCGATCTCGACAACCGGCTCCTCAGGAATGATGCGCTCCGCTACGGGAACGCCGTGTGCGTAGCGCACCATCACTGTGGTGTTGCGCGAGCCGGGCACGGCGCCCCGCACGAAGAGCAGGTTGCGCTCGGCGTCCACCTCGACGACCTTGAGCTTGCGGACGGTCTTGCGCTTGTTGCCCATGTGGCCGGGCATCTTCTTGCCCTTCAACACACGGCCCGGGTACGTCCCCGCGCCGATTGAGCCGACCGCTCGGCCACGGTCGCCCTGACCGTGGGTCTTCTGTCCGCCGCCGAAGCCGTGACGCCGCATGGCGCCCTGGAATCCGCGGCCCTTCGTCGTCGAGACCACGTCGACGAGGTCGTCGACCTGGAACTGATTGACTCGTAACTCCTGGCCCACCTTGTAAGAGGAGACGTCGTCCGTACCGAACTCGCGCAGGTGCCGCACCCGAGCGCCCGACGATGCCAGGTGTCCCGCCGCAGGTCTGCTCAACTGCTTCACGGAGCCGTAACCGAGCTGGACGGCTTCGTACCCGTCGCGCTCCCCGGTGCGGACCTGTGTGACGACACAAGGCCCGACTTCGAGCACGGTGACGGGAATGACCCGCGCCTCTGCCGCAAAGAGGTGCGTCATCCCGATCTTCTTGCCTATCAGCCCTTCGATCATCGTTCCGCTACAACTTGATGGAGATGTCCACACCCGCAGGCATCTGCAGGCGGGTCAGTGCGTCTATCGTCTTGGAGTTGGGGTCCAGGATGTCCACGAGCCGCTTGTGCGTCCGGAGCTCGAAATGCTCGCGCGAGTCCTTGTCGATGTGCGGTGAGCGGATCACGCAGAACCGCTTGATGCGCGTCGGCAGGGGGACCGGGCCGGATACAGCCGCGCCCGTTCGCTCCGCCGCCTCCACGATCTGACCCGACGACTGGTCGACCAGCTTGTGATCGAACGCCCGCAGGACGATGCGGACCTTCTGTCCCGGGCCTGCCGGCTGGGCGCCTCGCACTCGTGTTGTCGTCTGTTCAACCACGTCCTGCTCTCCTATGCGCTGCGGGCCACGGCCTGCACGGTGGAGTCCGGCGCCTTCTCGTAACGTCCGAACTCCATGGAGTAGTTCGCCCTTCCTTGCGTCACCGACCGCAGGTCGGTCGCGTAGCCGAACATCTCCACCAGCGGAGCGTCCGCCTCGAGCACCTGCGTGTCGCCCTGGCCTTCCATCGACTTGATCCTGCCCCGGCGGCTGTTCAGGTCTGCGAGCACCTCGCCCAGGTATTCGCCCGGCGTTATCACCTGCAGCTCCATCACCGGCTCCAGCAGTACGGGTCCGGCCTTGGACAGCGCGTCCTTGATCGCCATGGACGCCGCTATCTTGAACGCCATCTCGGACGAGTCCACGGCGTGGAAGGAGCCGTCCACAACGGCGACCTTCACGTCCATCACCGGGTAGCCCGCGATGACGCCCGTGAGCAGCGCCTCCTCGGCGCCCTTGCTGACCGCCGGGATGTACTCCCGCGGGATCGCGCCGCCTACTATCCGGTTCTCGAATTGGAAGCCGGAGCCCTGCCGGCCCGGCTCGATCTCCAGCACGCAGTCGCCGAACTGACCGCGACCGCCCGTCTGACGCACGAAACGCCCCTGCGCCTTCGCAGGGTGGGTGATCGCCTCGCGGTACGCCACTTGCGGGCGGCCTATCGCGGCGTTCACGTGGAACTCGCGCTTCAGGCGGTCGACCAGGATCTCGAGGTGCAGCTCGCCCATGCCGGACATCACCGTCTGGCCGGTCTCCTTGTCGTACCGCACCCGGAACGTGGGGTCTTCTTCCGCCAGCTTGATGAGGGAGTCCGTCAGCTTGTCCTGTTCCGCTCGCGTCGCGGGCTCGATAGCGACCGAGATCACCGGCTCGGCGAAGCGGATCGACTCCAACATGATGGGCTGCTTCTCGTCGCAGATCGTCTCGCCGGTGAACGTGTTCTTCAGTCCCACCGCGGCACCGATCTCACCGACGGAGATGCTTTCCGCCTCTTCCCGGTGGTTCGCATGCATGAACATGATGCGCCCCATCCGCTCCCGCACTCCCTTGATGGAGTTGTACACACTTGCTCCCGCTTTCATGGAGCCGGAGTACACCCGGAAGTAGACGAGCCGCCCCACGTAGGGGTCGGACACGACCTTGAACGCCAGCGCCGCGAACGGTTCGGAGATGTCCGCCTTGCGCTCGACCTCGTTCTCGCTGTTGGGGGCCTTCCCGACCACCGCGGGAACATCCAGCGGCGACGGCAGGTAGTCGAGCACCGCGTCCAGCACCAGTTGCACGCCCAGACTCTGGAGCGCAGAGCCGCACACGACCGGCACCGCGTGGTTCGCTATCGTCGCCCGCCGGAGGGCGGCCTTGATCTCTTCCGGGGAAGGCGTCTCGCCGGAGAGGAACTGTTCGAGCACGTGCTCGTCGTTCTCCGCGACCCGCTCGATCATCTCCTCGCGGATCTGGGTCGCTTCCTCGCGCAGTTCGGACGGTATCTCGCCCTCACGTAACTCGCCGGACGCGCCGCCGCGCTCGAAGAACCAGGCCTTCTCTTCCACCAGGTCGATGACGCCGTGGAACTGGTCCTCGGCCCCGATCGGGTACTGCACAGGAACCGGCACCGCTTTGAGCCGGTGCCGGATAGAGTCCATCGTCTTCTCGAAGTCCGCGCCGATGCGGTCCATCTTGTTGACGAAGCAGATGCGCGGCACTCCATATCGGTCGGCCTGACGCCACACCGTCTCGGACTGCGGCTGCACGCCCGCGACCGCGTCGAACACAACAACGCCTCCGTCGAGTACACGGAGGCTTCGCTCCACTTCCGCCGTAAAGTCCACGTGACCCGGCGTGTCGATGATATTGATCTGATGGCCCTTCCAGGCGGCACGCGTTGCAGCGGACGTTATCGTGATGCCGCGCTCACGCTCCTGGGCCATCCAGTCCATCACCGCCGTGCCCTCGTGCACCTCGCCCAGTTTGTAGGTCCGGCCCGTGAAGAACAGCACCCGCTCGGTCACCGTCGTCTTGCCGGCGTCGATATGGGCGATGAATCCGATGTTTCGGACTTTCTGCAAGTCAGTGGTCATCTATCCCTACCAGCGGTAATGGACGAACGCCCGGTTCGCCTCGGCCATCCTGTGCATCTCTTCGCGGCGGCGTGCCGCCGCTCCCTGTCCCCGCGACGCGTCGATGATCTCGGCCGCCAACCGGGAGCGCATCGGCTGCCCTCCGCGCGCACGCGCGAAGCGTATGAGCCACCGCATCGCCAGCGCGTTCCGGCGGCGTTCCGGCACCTCGACCGGCACCTGGTACGTCGCGCCGCCCACACGCCGGGGCTTCACCTCAGTATTCGGCGTGACGTTCCGCAGCGCCAGTTGGAACACCTCCATCGCGTCGCGGTTCGTCTCCTGCGCTACCTGGTCGAGCGCCTGGTAGACCGCGCGCTGCGCAACCGTCTTCTTGCCGTTCAGCATGACGCGGTTGATGAAGCTGGCCAGCGTCACACTCCCGTAGCGGGGGTCCGCTACGGGCACGCGGCGCTCAGCACGTCGTCGACGAGACATCTATTCGCTTTCCTCCCCCTTGTGCCCTGGCACAAGCATGCGCCCCCGAGGCGCAGATAACCCATGACGCCGAGTCCGCAGATCGCGCCAGCGAACCGCGTCCCTGTCAATTACGAATTGGAGAACGGGACCCTCCAGAGGACTTACTGGCGCTTGGTCCCGTACTTGCTCCGCCCCTGCTTCCGGCCGTTGACCCCCGTTGCGTCGAGCGCCCCACGGATGATGTGGTAGCGAACGCCCGGCAGGTCCTTGACACGTCCTCCCCGGATCAGAACGACGGAGTGCTCCTGCAGCGTGTGGCCCTCTCCCGGTATGTAGGCCGTAACCTCCATCCCGTTGGTCATGCGGACACGGGCCACCTTCCGCAGAGCGGAGTTCGGCTTCTTCGGCGTAACCGTCCGCACCTGGACGCAAACCCCCAGCTTCTGCGGGCTCCCGTCTCCGCGGTACACACGGTTGCGCAGGCTGTTCCGCACGAAACGGAGCGCAGGCGCCTTGGTCTTCTTCACCACGCGCTTGCGTCCATGACGCACCAACTGGTTCACGGTAGGCACTTGTGCGGTACTCCCTGCGCTTTTCGTAAGCCTTTCTGCCGAATCCGTATCCGTACGGACACGAACATGGGGATGCTACCGCAAGCTCACTCCTGTGTCAACCGCGTACACGCTCGTCGCCAAGCCACGCGCGCCTTCCTCGCCACACGTATAATCCCCGTGATATGACCGACCTCAAGATCTACACCAAGTACGGCGACGAAGGGGAGACCGGCCTCCTGTACGGCGGACGCATCTCCAAGAGCGACCTCCGCACCGAGGCTTACGGCACCACCGACGAGGCCGTCTCCGCCCTCGGCCTCGCCCGCGCGCTCACCGGCGACCCGGACGTGCAGCGCATCGTCAAGCGCCTCCAGCGCGAGCTCTTCACCGTCGGAGCGGAGCTCGCCACCGACCGCGCCGAGTACGCCAACCTCCAGCGCCACTTCAGCGTCGTCACCCCGGAGATGACCGCCGCGCTCGAGAACGATATCGACACCCTCGGCGCTCAGGTGGAACTCCCGCGCAGCTTCATCATCCCCGGCGCGACCCAGGCCTCCTCCGCGCTCGACCTCGCACGCTCCATCCTGCGCAGGGCCGAGCGGCGCGCCGTGCAGATGAACCTCGAAGGCATGATCAAGAACCCGGAGCTGCTCCGTTATCTCAACCGCGCCTCGGACCTCATATTCATGCTCGCCCGCTACCAGGACCGCGCCCTGCCGTTCGAACGGCTCACGGGCGACGATCCCTGCTGACTATCACCGGGAGGGGAACAATGGCCGGAGAACCCATCAACCTCTACGAACTGGAAGCCATCTGCGAGCAAACGCTCCCGCTCAACGAGTGGGACTACGTGGCGGGCGGCGCAACCGACGAGATCACCCTCTCCCGCACGCGTTCGGTGTTCGACCACATCGCCCTCCGCCCCCGGATGCTCGCGGGCATACCGGACGCCGACCTCTCCGTCTCCGTGCTCGGCCAGCGCATCGGGCTCCCGTTCATGCTCTCCCCGTGCGGCAGCCACAAGCGCGCGCACGAGGACGGCGAACTTGCCTCCGCACGGGCAGCCGCAGCCGCCGGGACCATCCTCGCCGTCAGCGCCAACTGCTCGTACGCCCCTGATGAGATAGCCCGCGCCGCCGACGGCCCCAAGTGGTACCAGACCTACTTCTACCGCGACCGCGAACAGACCGTGGACCGCGTCCACATGGCCGAGGAGAACGGTTACGACGCCATCTGCGTGACGCTCGACGCCGTCTGGCCGCCGAAGCGCGAGCGCAACATCCGCAACTCCTACCAGCGCCAGCCCACCGCCGGGGACGCGCCGGGACTGGCCCCGCCCAAAGACCTCACCAAGTTCAACTCCGGCATAAGCTCCCGCAGCCGCGTCGACCCGGGCGCATCGTGGGACGACGTCGCCTGGCTCCGCTCCGTCACCAACCTGCCCATCGTCTTCAAGGGCATCATCACCCGAGAGGACGCCGCCCTCTGCGCCGAGCACGGCGTCGACGCCCTCATCGTCTCCAACCACGGGGGGCGCAACCTCGACACCACCATCCCCACCATCGAGGCGCTGCCGGAGGTGGCCGACGCGGCAGGCGACGTCGAGGTCTACCTGGACGGCGGCATCCGCCGGGGCACGGACGTGGTCAAGGCGATCGCCCTCGGCGCGAAGGCGGTCATGCTCGGCAGGCCGATGTTCTGGGGGCTCGCCTACGCCGGCGACCAGGGCGTGGTGCACATGCTGGATATCCTGCGCGACGAGGTCGAGACCACGATGATGATGTGCGGCAAGGCCCGCATCGAAGATATCGGCCGCGACCTCATCACCCGCCTCCCCGAGCTCCGCTGAAATTCAGACCAGCAGCGCCTCGAACCGCGCCGGCAGCTCCACCTGCCCCTCCGCGATCTCCAGCAGGCGTTCGTCTGTGAGCGGGAAGCCGAACTCCTCGTTCCGCATCCGCAGCCGCTGCATGGAGATCTCCGTCACCATCTCCTTCGCCAGCGCCCAGTCCTCCTCCGTGCGCGCGACCGCGTTCAGGTTGTCCGCGCCGTGCGCCGCGTGGTCGACCTCGTCGCCGTACACGTTGGCGCAGGCCGCCGCGATGCGGTCGCTGAGCTCATCGCCGCCTATCTGCATCCCCTCGTGGAAGATGGAGGCTCCGCCGCCCTCGCAGAACGACGACGCGAACCGTCCGAGCTCGCCATGCCGCTCGAAGCAGCGCCTGCGCACCGCGCGGAGCTCACGCTCGTGCTCGATGTCGTACGTCGCCAGCTCCTCGGTCGTCAGCTGTGCACCCGTGATGTAGTCGATCACGTCCGCGAAGACGACGTAGTGCCGGAACTCCTCTTCGAGGAACTGGATGTTGTAGAGGAAGTCGGCCCGATCGACGCCCTTCTCGAGCGCCGGGTAGTTCCGCGCCAGCTGCTCGATGTTCCGCAGGATGATGCCGTCGTCACGCGGCTGCAGCTCCTTGTACGCCTGCACGCGCAACCAGCGCAGGTGCTCCTCCGGCGCGCGGGGCTGCGAGAAGAACGTGCGTGCTATCTCGGCCTCGCCCGCCCAGAACCGCGACGCGTACCGGGTCAACTCGTTGCGGCGCTCCCGTGCCTGCTGCTCGTCCATCGCACGCCTCCTTGGCTGAACGGCGCGATTATAGGACAGCGGCGCGATGCCGACCTGCTCCGCTACAATGCTCCCCGCCCATATCGAAACCCAGGAGGAACGCGCGTGCTGCCCGAGGTCAAAGCCAACTACGGCAAACTGAGGAATCTCATCAACGGCGAGTGGGTCGAGCCCGACGCGAGCGGCTGGCTGGACGTGGAGAACCCCGCTACGACCGGTGTCATCGCCCAAGTCCCGCTCTCCACCCCCAGCGAAGTGAACGACGCGGTCGCCGCGGCGAAGCAGGCGTTTCTTACATGGCGTGAGACTCCGCCCGTGCTCCGCGCCCGCAGCCTCTTCACGCTCAAAGGGCTGATGGAGCAACACTTCGAGGAGTTCGCGCGCACCATCGTCCAAGAACACGGCAAGACGATCGAGGACGCGCGCGGCGAGACGCGCCGCGCCATCGAGAACGTGGAGGTCGCCGCCGGCATCCCCACGCTCATGCAGGGCTACGGTCTGGAGAACATCGCACCCAGCATCGACGCAGAGGCCGTCCGCCAGCCCATCGGCGTCTTCGGCATCATCGGGCCGTTCAATTTCCCGCTCATGGTGCCCAACTGGTTCATCCCCTACGCCATCGCCACCGGCAACACCGTCGTAGTGAAGCCGTCGGAGCAGACCCCGCTCTCGCAGACGCGCATGGCCGAACTCGCGCTCGAGGCAGGCATCCCCGCCGGCGTGCTCAACGTCGTACACGGCGCGAAGGACGCCGTCGACGCACTGCTGGAGCACCCGGACGTGCGCGGCATCTCGTTCGTCGGCTCCTCGCCCGTGGCGCGCTACGTCTACACGAAGGCATCCGCTGAGGGGAAGCGCGTCCAGTGCGGAGGCGGCGCAAAGAACTTCCTCGTCGCCATGCCAGACGCCCACCTCGATTCCGCCATCGACAACATGATGGGCTCCATCTTCGGCGCGGCGGGACAGCGATGCCTCGCGGGCTCGGTCGTCGTCACCGTCGGCGGCGCTTACGAGAGCGTGCGCGACCGCCTCGCCGAGGGCGCGCGCAACCTCAAGCTGGGCTACGGACTGGACGAGACCGTCGGCATGGGGCCGGTCATCTCCCAGCGCTCGCTGGACCGGGTGCTCGGCTACATCGACAAGGGCGTCGAGGAGGGCGCTGACCTCATCGTCGACCGGCGCTCCGCCCGGCAGGATGAGGAGCTCGCGGGCTACTTCGCCGGGCCATGCGTGTTCGACGGCGTCGAGCCGCAGATGGCCATAGCGCGCGAGGAGATCTTCGGCCCCGTCGCGGGCATCATGCGCGCCGACTCGCTGGACGAGGCGATAGGGCACATCGAGGCCCTGCCGTTCGGCAACGCGGCCAGCATCTTCACCGCCAGCGGCGCCGCAGCGCGCGAGTTCCGGCACCGCGTCACCGCGGGCAACATCGGCGTCAACGTCGGCGTCGCCGCGCCCATGGCCTTCTTCCCGTTCGGCGGCATGAAGGACTCGTTCTTCGGCACGCTGCACGCGCAGGGACGCGAGGTTGTCGATTTCTTCACGGACCGCAAGGTCGTCATCAGCAGGTGGTTCTGATCGTGCGAGCCGCCGTCTTCTCCCAGCCCAACCAGCCGATGACCGTCGAGGAGTTGCTCATGCCGGAGCCGCACGAGCACGAGGTGCGAGTGAAGGTCGCGGCGTGCGGCGTCTGCCACACCGACCTCCACGTCCTGAAGGGCGAGGTTGCCTTCCCCACCCCAGGCGTGCTCGGCCACGAGGTCTCCGGCGTCGTCGATGCCACAGGCCCCGGCGTGACCAACGTAGGCGTGGGCGACCGCGTCGTCTGCTCGTTCATCATGCCGTGCGGCAACTGCGGCTACTGCGTCCGCGGGCGCGAGGACCTCTGCGAGACGTTCTTCGCCTACAACCGCCTCAAGGGCCAGCTCTACGACGGCTCGACCCGCCTGCACCGGCCCAACGGCGAACCGATCGCCATGTACAGCATGGGAGGGCTCGCCGAGTACGCCGTGACGCCCGACACCTCCGTCTTCCCCCTGCCGGAGAGCGTGCCCCTCACGGACGCCGCAATCGTCGGCTGCTCCATCTTCACCGCCTACGGCGCGGTGCGGAACCAGGCCGACGTCCGCCCCGGCCAGAGCGTGGCCGTCTTCGCCGTCGGCGGCGTCGGCACGCAGGTGTTGCAGATGGCGCGGGCGTTCGGCGCGTCGCAGGTCATCGCCGTCGACATACGCGGCGACAAGCTGGAGAAGGCGCTCGAGATGGGCGCGACCCTTGTCGTCAACGGCTCGACCGAGGACGCCCCGGCCCGCGTCCGCGAGATCGCGAACGGGCGCGGCGTCGACGTCGCGATCGAGGCGCTCGGCTCGCCCGTCACGGTGCGGCAGGCGTTCGAGTCCGTGCGCGACGGCGGCAAGGTCGTGCTCATCGGCATCGCGGCGGTGGGCGTCGAGGTGCCGCTGGAGATCACGCGGTTCGTCCGGCGCGGCATCACCGTTGCAGGCTCCTACGGCGCGAAGGCGCGCAGCGACATGCCGGAGATCGTCGAGCTCGTGCGGCGCGGCGCGGTCGACACCAGCGCGCCCATCACGCGCCGCTACACGCTCGACGAGGTGAACGACGCTTACGGCGCACTCGCCAGCGGCGACATCGTGGGCCGCGCGATCATCGAGATGGGGTAGGCGCCCTCACCACCCCGACGGCGCAAGCGCTTCCAGCGTGTCGCGCATCAGGGACACGTCAGCCCCGTAGGGGAACATCAGCACGGGCAGTGTGACGCCCACCGCGTACGCCGCCTCCAGCCGTTCCCTGGCGTGGGCGGGCGTGCCGACGGCGCTCGTCGAGTCCAGTATCTCGTCGGTGACGGAGGCAGCCGCTGCGGAGCGTCCCTCTCGGTTCGGACGCGCCCACTCCCGATTGATGCGCTCCGCCTCCTCCGTCCACCCGAAGCGCTGCAGCATCCGGTTGTAGAACGTTCCCATGCCGCCCGCGTAGAAGGCGATGTGCGCCCGCGCCAAGTCCCGCGCAGCCTCCGGCGCGCGCTCGGATGCCGCAGCCAGCATCGCGGGCGCTATCTCGATGGCGGACGCATCGCGCCCCGACCGCGTCGCGCCCGCCGCCAGCAACGCCCGCATCTCCGGCAGTGCGTCGATTCGCAGGAAGATGGGCAGCCAGCCTTCAGCCAGCTCCCCGGTCAGTTCCACGTTCCGCGGCCCTATCGAGGCCAGCATCACCGGAACCTCGGGACGCGGGGGCTCGTCCCGCAGGCGGAACCCGCGCAAGCGGAAGACCCTGCCGTCGTAGTCGACACGCTCACCCGACAACGCAAGACGCACGATCTCGACGAACTCGCGGGTGCGCTGCAAAGGCTGCTCCCACCGCTGCCCGTGCCAGTTCTCGACCACGATGGGGCCGCTCGTGCCAAGCCCCAGCGTGAGCCGCCCGCCGGATATAGAGTCGAGCGAAGCCGCGCTCTGCGCCGTCATCGCGGGCGTCCGGCTGAACATCGTCGCGATGTGCGTGCCGATGCCGATACGCGTCGTCTGCCCCGCAAGCCACGCCAGCGTCGTGAACGCGTCGAACCCCCACGACTCCCCGGCCCAGACCGACTCGTACCCCAACTCCTCGGCGCGCCGCACGAGGTCGAGCACCTCCTGGTGAGTCAGGTCGCCCCCGCCGGCCACGTGCAACCCGATGCGCCGCTTCGGTTTCCCGTTCGTCATCCCGCGCATCCTAGCACCCCTCCCGAGAGATGCTGCGCGCTAAAGCGCGGGGCTACGCTTCAGGCTGCGCCTTCAGCTTCGCTCAGCATGACAAGAGAAGGGGTGGCGTATACTCCCCACATTCCTCTCACAATGAGGCACTGCCATGCGCAACGGCTATTGGATATTCGACGCGGACACGCACTTCCACGCGTCCGCCGAGACGCTCGAACCCTTCCTCGACCCCATGCTCCGGGACATGAAGGACGAGCTCCAGACCCGTGAGTTCCGCACCGGCTGGGCCGGGGAGGAGATGCCGGAGCCCTACACCCATCTCTACCGCCTCGGCAGCGAGGGCGGCTGGGGCGCTGCACCTCCGCGCATCCTCGGCGAGGCGGGGCCGCGCCCCAATGCCCAGCGCCACTTCCAGAACTTCCAGGGCTTCACCTTCCCCACCCCCGGCGGCTCCGACTGGGACTCCGATGTCCGCGTCCGCGACATGGACGAGGAGGGCGTGGACGTGCACCTCATGGTGCCCGGCGCGGCCTCAGGCCATCCCGACCCCGCAGTCGACATGGCGATGCTGCGCAGCGTCCACCGCCAGCTGGATGACATGTGCTCCCGCCACCCGGGACGGCTGATGTCGCTCATCCTCGCGACCGCGCGCGACGTGGAGGGCTCCGTGCTGGAGATCAAGCGCTACGCGGACTCACCCTGGGCCAGGGGTGTCTGGGTGAGCC
>VXQP01000101.1 GCA_009838965.1 Chloroflexota bacterium
TCCGGCGTCGGCTCAGGCTCCGGCGTCGGCTCAGGCTCCGGCGTCGGCTCAGGCTCCGGCGTCGGCTCAGGCTGCGTCTCCGGCTCGGGCTGCGTCTCCGGCTCAGTGGTGGCGGCCTGCTCCTGCTCTGGGGCCTGCTCGGGCGTGCTCTCGGCGTCGACCGTTACGCGCGGACCGTCCACGTCCCAGGGCACGTCGAAGTTGGCGCCGTCGATCTTCGCGCGAGGGTCGGGGTCGGGCTCCGGGAAAAAGACGCGGCCCGGCCAGCGGTGGGCGCCCAGCGGGATCCAGTCCTTCGGATTCGTAGCGAGGCCTCGTGCGGCCTGGGCGTCGATGTGGAACCAGGGCTCCTGCCGGAGAAAGGCGGCGTCGACTGCTTGCGTCGCCAGGGGATCTCCCTCGAGGTCCGGCCGCGTGCGGATCTCCGGGATGGGCTGCTCGTTCGCCAGCGCCAGCCGTATGTCGCGCGTCCCGGTGATGGCGTCGCCGGCCTCGCCGAAGCGGCGCTGCAGCGAGTCCTTGAACCGCTTGGACAGGGGATCCCCCACGATCGGGACCAGGTCCGTGGCGATCGCAGCGGCCATGTATCCGCCCACGACGGGGCTCATGCCGTACTTGCGGCCGTCGGTGGCCACCCACCAAATGTCCTCCGCGGCGTCGACCGCCTTGACCACCTCCTGCGCCCCCTCCGCGAGCACCCCCACGCTGACGTCCTGGAATCGCTCCTTCCCCTTCGCGGCGTCCAGGACACCAGCGCTCTTCTCTGCGAGCTCCTCCGACTGCTCCAGGAGCGCGTTATGCTCGCGGACCATCCGGTTGTATCGGACGGGGTCGGAGTCCTTGACTGCATCCATCTCCGCGCGGAGGCGCGCCCGGTCGTCGGCGTTCTTCTGCAGCTGCTCGATGACGGGCGCGACCTGCTCGTCGATCGCGTCGGCCAGGTTGTTGCCTCGCGCTCGAGCGGTTGCCGCCTGCCAGAGCTCATAGACGGCCGCCATCTCCTCGGGGCTCAGGTTGCCCGAGTTGAGCGCCTCGAAGTGCCGATCGGCCTCGGCCTGGGCGTCGGCGCGGCGCGCCCGCTCTTCCGTGCGGACCTCCCCGTACCCGGTGCGCGCATCACGGCCGAATATGTCGACCGACGTGCCGACGATACCGTGCTCGAGGGCGTCGCCCAGGTACGGGAACGCCCACCAGTCGATCGCCGAGCGCTCCGCGAGCTCCGGGGCGCCGGAGAGTAGGTGCATCCGATTCCAGTCCTGGGCGGTCCACAGGTAGCGCGGTTTCCGGTGCAGGGCGGCCAGCTCGTTCGCAGTCGACGTTCCGGCCGCCTGGTATGCGGGATCGCTTCGGAGCGTGCTCGAGGGCGGCGTCCAGATCGTGGCGATCCGTGTCTCGTCCTGCCCGCTCCCCAGCGTCTCCAGCGCCGTCCCCAGGCCCGCCGCGGTGGGCTGCGCCGGGGGCGTCCAGAGCAGCGCCTGGCGCGTTGTTGGCGGCGCTTGCTCCGACGCCTCGACCCTAGCGTTCGCCTCGGCCACCGGCTCAGGCGTAGGGGCGGGGTCAGGCTCAGCCTCGACGCAGCCCTGGAACCTGTTGCGGATGACACCTTCCGACGACCGGAACGTGATCATCCTCCGGCCGTTGATGCACGGCCCGCGATACGTCTCCTGCCACGTCACTTGCGGAGCCGGAGGGACGTCGACCGGGACGTCGAACGCCGGCGCAGGGTTGACCGGCGTCGGATCCGGCGTCACCGGCTCGGGGTCCGGGGTGGGCGTGCTGCAGGCCAGGTAGCGGTTACTCGTCTGAGCGCGCCCGTCCGTGTGCGTCCGGACCGACGTCACGCGCTGCTGCCCGTTGACGCAGGCTCCGCGCGATACAACGCGCCACTCGCCCCACGAGCCATAGCTGCAAGCCTGAGTCCGCTCCCGCGTCCTCCGGCTGCCGTCCGAGTAGAGCTGCTCCTGGTACAGCGTGCGTTGCCCGTTCGCCTGGCAGTCACCCGTCCGGTACGTCCGCCAGGGCGTGGTCACCGTCACCGGCGTCGGCGTGCTGCAGTGAATGTCGATGCCGAAGGACGCCTGCACCACCATGCCGATGACGGCGCTCAGGTAGGTGTGGCGGACGAACAGGTCGTCCATCTCCCCTGTGTCCTCGGCAAACCTGTCGCCCATTGCGCTGCGCACCGCGTCATCGATCCCCTCCGTGCTGTAGGCGACCTCGCCCAGGGCGGTGCGCAGCAGGTCGTACCACAGCCGCCGCTTGACCCGGATGGTCTCCTTCCCGGCGTTCTCCTGGTAGTGGGCCTTCAGGGTGGCGATGTCCCGCTGGTAGGAGGGGCTGCCCTGGCCGAAATGCTTGGCGATCTGTTCTCTATTGGGCTTCAGACTCTCAGGGACGCCCAGGGCGTAGTCTCGCAGCCACTCATGGAGAGTGAACCAGCGGTCGGGGTCCTCCAGCGTGAAGGCATACGGGCGGGTCAAGCGGACCTCTTCGCCCGCGCCGGGCCAGCGCAGCAGCCAGTGCTTGCCGTCCGTGAGGACACCCATGCGCACTCTGCCCTGCTTGGCTGACTGTTCCAGGTAATCGTCCAGTTGCTCGACATACTGCGGGTTAGGCGCGCCGCCGGAGGCCAATCCGATGCGTCGCTTGAACTCGACGAAGGTGTCAAGCGCCGTCAGGTCCACGGCCTGGCGCGAACCCTCCGCTGGAGGGGCCTCCTCGACCACTTCATCATCCCGCACCAACCCGGTGATGGTGAGGAAGTTCCGCACCGCACTCGTGATGTTTGCCTCAAGCTCGCCATCCGCGTGTCGGCGCAGTATTTCTGCGGCGGCCTGAGCGCCGCGAGGGTCTTCCGCTGTGATGTGTGGAGGTCGTTCTGTTGTCATGTAACGCCCATACCCCCGTCGGGAGTTCACACCGCTGGCGATGCTTGCTCGACGGAGGAGCCGGCGACGTCGGCCAGAGGGCCGTCGGAGTAGACCGCCTTAAACTTGTAGTCTCCCCGGCTCCCTGCATCAACCGATTCGGAGGAAGCGGCGGCTACCATAGGGGCGACGCTGACGGAGGGCTTCAATCCCATGCAGGCCAACAGTCGGCCGATGTGGCCGATGGTGGGATTCGCGTCTCCCCTCTCCAGCTTGGCGATGTACGCCTGGGACACCCTTGCTCGCTCCGCCAATGCCGATTGAGTCATACCGGCGGCTTCCCGTGCGTCGGCAAGTGCTGCCGCGACCTCAAGCTTGGCGGTCTCCGAACCAAACTCCTGCCGGTACTCAATGTCCTCCAGCCACTCGGCGTGGCTGTCCTCGACCTCATGCCGTCTCATGATCTTCTCCTCATCCTCCAAGATGCTCGGCCCATAGGCTCTCGGCTCTCGCCAGTTCCGTGCGCGGAGTCCGACGCGATCTCTTCCGATAGCCGTTCAGAATGACGTACCGCTCGGCCCCTGTGCGCCAGAAGTAGAATATCCGGTGCTGGCCGGGGCGAAGCTGCCATACGTCGTTCATCTTCTCTGCCCATCGCCTCGCAACGAGACGCTGGGAGCCTTCCTGCCCGAGGCGTTCAACGAACGCCCTGATTCTCGCCGCCTCCGCCTTCTGTCCCGCGTGATAGACGCTCCGCACATACTCCTCATAGGGAATGGCGCCGTTGGGCCGTTGATGGAAGACTACTGGGTACATTGCATGAATATAACCCTTGTGGTTATGTATGTCAACCTGCCATGCTCTGTGCCCAGGTGCTCAGAGTGGCCCCCAATACCCTGCTGGCGCGCCCGGCCGCAATTGACAGGTGAGTCCAGGTTGGCGGATAATCCATCTTGGCTATCTGTGACATATATCGACATAAACTACAAACATAGTGGTCCAGCGCCCGCAGGGGTTCGTGGCATAAGGCGGGCGGATTAGGAGGTTCCACGACATGACTAACCC
>VXQP01000010.1 GCA_009838965.1 Chloroflexota bacterium
GGGTTGTTTCGCGCCCCCCCCCCCCCACCCCACCACCCCCCCCCCCCGCCGCCGCCCGCGCGGCCGCCCCCCCCCGCCGGGGGGGCCCCCCCCGACGCCGCCTGCCGGAGCCGTCCGGCTGCGCGTTCGGACCCGGCAAGCGCCTCGTCCGAGTAGTAACCGGGGCTGCGGTAGTGCGCGTTGAGCACGGAGAGCCGGATGGCATCGGCGGAGTAGCGCTCGAGCGCGTCGCTGATGGTGACGAGGTTGCCGAGCGACTTGCTCATCTTCTGCGCGTCCATGTTCAGCAGGCCGTTGTGCAGCCAGAACCGCGCGAACGGGCGTGTGCCAGTGAAGGCTTCGCTCTGGGCGATCTCGTTCTCGTGGTGGGGGAAGATCAGGTCCTGCCCGCCACCGTGGATATCGATGCTCTCGCCAAGGTAGCGCAGGGCCATCGCAGAGCACTCGATGTGCCACCCGGGGCGTCCGCCGCCCCACGGGCTCTCCCACGACGGCTCGCCGGGCTTGGCGGACTTCCAGAGCGCGAAGTCCATGGGGTGCTCTTTCTGTAGGCCCGGTTCGATGCGCGCTCCCGCCCGCATCGCATCCAGCGAGCGGTGGCTGAGCTTGCCATACTGCTCGTCGCTGCGTACGCGGAAGTAGACGTCGCCGTTGGACTCGTAGGCATGGCCGGAATCGATGAGGCCGGAGATGAGCTCGATGATCTTGGGTACTTCCTGCGTGGCGCGGGGGTACTCGTCGGCCTCGCGGATGTTGAGGGCAGCCATGTTCGCGAAGTAGTCAGCGATGTGCTGCTCGGCGAGCGCCTCGACCGTTGTGCCCTCCTCGGCGGCGCGGTCGATGAGCTTGTCGTCTATGTCGGTGAAGTTCTGGACGCGGCGGACCTTGAAGCCCCGGAACTCCAGGTAGCGGTGGAGGATGTCGAAGACGATGTAGCTCATCGCGTGCCCGACGTGCGCCGAGGAGTAGGGGGTGACACCGCAGACGTAGATACGGACCTCGTCGCCGGCGGGTTGGAAATCGCGCTTCTCGCCGGTGAGGGTGTCGGAGAGTCTCATGGATTGCCGTCTGTGATGGATGCCACGGCCATGGCCGCTACGCCCGTTTCCGAGCCGGTGAACCCGAGGCCGTCCTCAGTGGTGGCCTTGATGCTCACGGCGGAGAGCCCCACTCCAAGCGAGGCAGCGATAGCCCACCGCATGGCCGGAACGTACTCGGAGAGACGAGGACGCTGAAGAACGATTGTAGCATCGACGTTGACCGCGCTCCATCCGGCCCTGCGCAGCATCGCGGTGGTGCGCTCCAGCAGCGACGTGCTCGTGACGCCCTTCGGGACGGAGGGGTCGTCCGGCTTGAAGTGCGTGCCGATGTCGCCGAGGGCCGCCGCGCCGAGCAGGGCGTCGATGATGGCGTGTGCGACGACGTCGCCGTCGCTGTGGCCGGCGAGTCCGCGCTCCGACGGGATGCGGACGCCGCCAAGCGTGAGCGGCACGCCTGCCTCCAGTGCGTGTGCGTCATAGCCTATGCCGAACCGCGTGGTCATCGCGTCATCCCTCCGTCGCGGTGTCCCGTGAGTTTAGCAGCGGGGCGGCGTTACCGCCTCACCCTGCGCCCGGATGAGCAACGAGCGGCCACGAATGAGCACGGGCTGCGCGCCTCCGAGCACGGATGACCTCGGAATGCACATGCCTCCTTACTCCTGCGGTAGAGGCCAGCAGAGGTCACCAGAGAAGCGTGCTCAAAAGTTATGGCTCATTTCTGCTCATTCAGGCTCATTCACCTCCGAGGGCGCCGCTGCGCCAGTGGGACACCTGCCAGTATCCGGGTGAACGCCCCTCTACCCTGCAATGGTGTGCAAGGTGTGCCAAAGTGTGCCATTAAGCGCCACTGCGCTCCTGAGCGCGCCGAGCAGCCCGCGGCTGACGCATGGCCTCGCAGCCGGAACCATCGTAGGCGAGGACGGGGTGATGGCGGAAGGGGTCGGTGTCACTAAGTTGGGGTCCGGCCCAGCATAGCGCACGCGATCACCAGGTCCTCGGGCGTCGTGACCTTGATGTTGCTGCGCGCACCGTCGAAGGTGCGCACCTCGACGCCGATGCGCTCCACCATCGCAGCGTCGTCGGTTACGTCGTCAGCGACCTCAGTATGGGCGCGTTCGAGGAGGTCGCGACGGAAGACTTGCGGTGTCTGCACCATTGCCAGTTGGCTGCGGTCGAGCGTCTCAACGACGCGCCCGTCATCTGCGACGCGCTTCACGGTATCGAACGCGGGCACGACGGCGATGGCTGCGCCAGTCGCGGAGGCAGCAGCGAGCCCTTCCTCGATCATGCGGGGAGTGACGAACGGACGCGCGCCGTCGTGGACGAGTACCCAGTCGCACTCCGCCGGCAGCGCGTCGATCCCGACTCGGACGCTGTCCTGCCGCCGTGCACCGCCAACGCGGGGAGGCAGCGTCCTGGCCCAACCCTTCGCGTCGCGCAGCGCAGTGATGGCGTCCAGGTTGCGCTCCGAAACGACGAGCACGATCGCAGTGACGGCATCGCACCGCTCGAAGACATCCACGGTGCGGGCGATGAGCGGCTCTCCGCCGATGTCGGCGAGCGTTTTGTCGCCTGCGTCGCCCATGCGGGTGCTCGCGCCAGCGGCGACGATGACGGCGCCCGCGTTCACGCTAGCGCCACCAGTAGGAGGAGCGCGTCGCACCTGCGGCGTCGGTCAGCGCGTGCCACTGAGCGTCGGTCAGCCGCCAGCCGGACGCGGCGCAGTTCTCGTCCACGCGGGAGAGCGTGTTGGTCTTGGGGATAGTGATGACGACGGGCGAGCGGAGCGTCCAGTTCAACAGCACCTGCGCAGCGGTCCTTCCTGTCTCCGCACAGACGCTCCGCATCGTCTCGACGAGCCGCGCGTTGCCGCGCATCTCGCGCTCGAACGTGCCCTGCTCCAGCGAGCTGTACGCCAGCACCATGATGCCGCGCTCCTCGCAGTACGGGATCACGGTATCGGCGAACTGGTGGTCGAACAGGCTGTATTTGATCTGGTTCTCGACGATGAGGTCTGTGCCGAGCGCCGCCTCAGCAGCCTTCATCTCCCGGACGGAGAAGTTGCTGACGCCGACGTGGCGTACCTTGCCCGCCGCGACGAGGTCGGCCATCGCGCCCATCGTTTCCTCAATGGGGACGTCGGCAGACGGCGCGTGCAGCTGGTAGAGGTCTATCGTATCGATGCCCAGCTCCTTCAGGCTACGGTCGCACGCCGTGAGCACGTCCTGGTGGCGGAAGTGCCAGGGCGAGACCTTCGTGGCAAGGAAGACCTCGTCCCGACGACCTGCGATAGCCCTGCCCACGCGCCCCTCGGTGCCATAGGACTCGGCGGTGTCGATGAGGAACGAGCCGAGCTCTATGGCGCGGTGGATGACGGCAGCCTCGCCGCTGAACTCCCACGTGCCTAGGCCGATCTCCGGCAACGCAACGCCGCTCTTTCCCAATGGTTTCGTGTCCATGCGGCGCAGGTTACCACGAGTCAGGCACGCCAGAGAGATTCCTCGACTCCGCCGCGCTCCGCTCGGAATGACAGGAAGCCTAAGTGTCCCTGGCGCGGGTGGGGCCGACCTCGCCAGTGCACCACGGGATGAAGGCCTTCATGCGGCAGGGCGCGCCGTTCTTCGCCAACTCCGCCTCGAATATCTCGTGGACGCGGGGCGACTCGTCTTCGTACTCGATCTGGCCGCCGCCCTCGTTCACGCTCAGGTCGGAGGAGCGCGGCCCGTTGACGAGCCCGGTGCCCGGGCGGAGCGCGAGGTAGCGCGCCCGCGTCGGGCCGCCGTTGAAGTGCTGGTGGAACGTGCGGTCAGCCGGGACGATGACCATACCGCCGGTCTTCCAGTCCGCCTTCCGGAGGTCGGACTGCTCGTCGCCGTTCCAGAGCAGAGAGAAGCCCTCGCCGCTGAGGATGACGAGGTGCGCGCCGGGGCCGTGGCGGTGCGCCTTCTTGTAGGTGCCGACGGGGAACTCGGAGATGTGGGCCTTGGTGACGTTGCCCGCCATCTCCAAACTGGCGTTCACCCCGCCCGCGCCGCGGGTGAGGTAGTCGTACAGCTGCATGTCGGGCGCGTTGGGGATGAAGTTGCTCGCCCACTTGCGGCGCTGGTAGAGGGTGCCACTGCCGCTGAAGTAGTCACCGTCCCCGCCGAAACGGTCGGTGAAGCGGAAGTCGTTGTTGAAGACGAACTCGCGGTTGCGCCACCAGCGGAGCACGGGCGGGGCGTTCGTCACGCCGAGGTAGCGCGCGGGCTCCGTGCCGCTGGCGTTGAAGTGGCGGTACCACGCGTTGAGCGGAATGGAGAAGAGGCTGCCTGCGTGCCATTCGAACGTCTGCTCCGCGCCGCCCTCCAGCCAGACGCTCGTCGCGCCACGGCCGGAGACGATGTAGACCATCTCCTCGTAGAGGTGATGCTCCGGCTCCGAGCTGCCACCGGGGCTGATCTCAACGATGTGGGAGTCGTTGAGGAGGAGCGGATTGGGGATGTTGATGATGGCGCCCCTGCCGCCCTTGCGCTCCCAGTCGCCGAGCTCGATACGGGTCAGGTCCTCGAAGGCGTAGTCGACGATCACCTTGACGCCCTCGTCGCGCTGCCAGTCCAGGTAGGCGTCCGGTTCCGGGAAGACCTCCAGGTTGTCCGGCGTCTCCGCACGTCTGATCTCGGCGTCGGTCGTCATGGCGCCTCCTCGTACCGCGTCCGGCTACGGGCGCGACGGCGCGGACGCGCCTGCCTGGCTCTGGCTCGCCTCGACCTGCCTCGCATTCGCCTGCTGTTCGTGTCGCACGCCGAGACGCAGACCGAACGCTCGGGCAAGGCTTGCAAGTCCCACAGTGAGGAGGATGATGAACAGGCCGACGATGCTCGCCTCTTCGCGCTGCCCGATGCCGGGCGACGCGAACTCCAGCGCGAGGAGCGAGAGCGTGATGGTGTCGCGGGAGGCGAGCAGGACGATGCTGCTGGTGGTGCCGGCGGCGATGACGAAGTTGAGCGTCGCGAGCAGGATCAGCGTCGGCATCAGGAGCGGTATCCAGATGCGGAAGTAGGTCCGTATCCACCCGGCACCGGAGACGCGCGCGGCTTCCTCCATGTCCGCACCAATCTGGACGAATACACCCTTCATGATGTTCGTCCCTGTAGTGTTGCCCTGGATGATGACGACGAGCAGCAGCGCGTAGATGGTGCCGAAGAGCGCGCTGAGCAGGGGGGTGCCCAGGAAGAGCCACAGCAGGCCGAGGCCGGACAGGATGCCGGGAATGGCGCCGGAACCCCAGATGATGAAGTCTAACGCCCACCTGCCCACCCAGCGCGTGCGGACGAGGATGTAGGCGATGAGCGAGAAGAGCAGCGGACTGAGTATGGCGGCGGTGATGGCGAGGATGAGGGTCGTGCGCATCGCTTTCAGGAAGAGGTTGTCCGTGAGGACGAGCTGCCAGTGCTCCAGCGTGTAGGTGGGGGTAAGGTAGAAGTAGCCCGCCCGGGTCATGAAGCTGCCGAACAGGAGCGATATCGCCGGGCCTATGGTCAGCATAAAGATCAGGAAGCCGATGATGCCGAAGACAGGGAGCCTCCAGGGGCCGAGGTCGATCAGCCCCGGCTTGAAGCTGCCGGTGATAGTGGTGTAGCGCCTGCGCTGGATGATCCAGCGCTGCATCGGGATGATGAACGCGATCACCAGCAGCGTGAGGCTCGCGAGCACCGTCGCGACACCGTAGTTCGGCACAGGCTGCCGGACGAGTTCGAATATCTTGGTGGAGTAGACGAAGAAGTCGAACGGAAGGCCCAGCAGCAGCTCGGTCTCGAACGACTGGAAGATTCGGAGCAGCTGCAGGGCGAACACGAGCGCCATCGGGGAGATCATGAGCGGCAGTGTCACGCGCATCATCGTGAGGACGCTGGAGGCGCCACTCACCCGGGCGGCCTCCTCCATGCTGGCGTCCATGTTGCGGAAGGCGGGCGTGAGCAGCATGACCTTGATGGAGATGCCGTTCGCCATGAGGTGCGCCCAGACGATGCCCGGCACACTGAAGATATTGAACGGAGAATCATCGATGAACGGCAGCTTCTCCAGGCCGATATTGATGAGTCCGATGTCCGGGTCCAGGAGCGTGATCCAGGCGATGGTCGTGGCGATGCCCGGCATCATGAAGGAGATCCAGAAGAGGAACTCGATGGAGTGGCTGAACGGGATGTTCGTCCGCGCCAGCACCCATGAGATGACGACCGCGATGGGGAAGCTGATGCCGACGACGAACGCCCAGATCATGATGCTGTTGCCGAGCGAGACAACGAGCCCCGGCGTCGCCCAGGCGTCCCGCCAGTGCTGGAGTCCCCACTGGCGCTCACCCACGAACCAGTCGGCCCGTGCGTCAAAGCTGTTGATGACGAGCAGAAGGACTGGCCAGATCAGGTAGAAGCCCAGCACAAGGAGGACGATCGCCATGATGTAGGCGTTCGTCGGGGGCATCCTGAAGCCGCGACTCCGCAGCCGCGGCTTTGCCAACTGCATGCCCTGCCTCCTCTCACCGAAGACTGGGGCGCTCCGTCATCGAAGCGCCCCAGTTGCTTGTCCATTACCCGCCGCGTGCGGCGCGGTAGATCTCCCTGGCTCGCTCCAGGCTCTCCTCAGTCCGTTGTGTGTATACAGGGTCGCCCGTGAGGTAGATGTATGTCTTCCCCGACTCCCTGCACTCGCGCGGGTCCACTGTGCCCGTGCAGGGGATGTCGTCCCGCAGGCTCGGGTTTGGAGTGCCCTCGCTCAACTCATGCTTGGCGGTCTGGCCCTCGATGGAGAGGAACCAGTTGAGGAACAGCTTGGCTGCATTCGGATGAGGAGCATTGATAGGCATCTGCACGTTGTCGCCCGCTCCCCCGCCGCTCAGCGTGTCCGCCTCCTTGAACGGCTTGATCAGCCGGTCTGATGGACCGCCCTGCTCCGCCAGTCCGTCCAGGTCCCGCCCGGCTGAGCCGATGGCGATACCCATGGCGAACTTCCCTCCCGCGATGCTGTCCGTGATGAAGCGGAAGTCCGTGGAGAACGTGACGCCGAACTCGGGATCGACGTACCGCTTCAAGAAGTCCTCGCCGATGTCCGGGTGACTGATGATGGTGGAGTAGGTGCCGCCGGCGCCCTCTGCGATGGGCGGGATGGAAACGATGCTGTTCGCCCACTTCGGATCGAGGTAGTCGAATACAGAGGTCATGGCGTCAATGTCTGCCTGGGTGACAATGTCGGTGTTGTACCGCATGCCGAGATTCTCAGGGGAAGCCGCTGCGCCGTGGTTCAGGACGTACTCCTGCGTCGCGGCATCCGAGTACCAGACCCGGCCCTGGAACCAGCCATCGCCGCTCGTAACCTCCGGGTGGATGAGGAGAGGAGGTATCGGGACAAGCGCCTCCGCTGCGATAAGCCGCAGGGCCGAAGTGCCGCCTATCATCATGATGTCGACGTCATAGCGACCGGCGGACTGCTCCGCAAGCACGCGGTCCGTCTGCGCGCCTCCACTGCCGGTGGAAACGGTCGTCGTGATACCGAACTTCTCCTCGAACGCCGCCGCCACCGGGCGGTAGTTGCGGCTCGCGGAGCCGCCCATCACGATGACGACCTCGCCCTCTGCCTGCGCCTCCGCGATCAAGTCCTCCCACTCCGACTCGAACATCATCATCGCGTCGGGGGTCGGAGTAGCCGTCGGGTCAGGTGCGGGTTCAGACGGCTGCGACGGGACGGGCGTTGCCGTCGGCGGAACCGGCGTGGCAGTCGGAACCGGCGTGGCAGTGGGGTCTGCGCCACACGCCACCCCAACCAATGCGACGAGCACACCCGTCAGGAGTAAGGCGGTCAACCGCCCGATCATCGTTCTGCTCAGGTTCCTCATCGCAGACCTCCCTCTGCATCAGCAGGATTCCTGCGCATCGCCAAGCTCCAGCATGCTCTGTTACGGATTCCGTTTCACCTCGCGAGCGAGACGAAGGAACCGGCGATACGCACGGGCAAGCCATACCAGATGCAACCCTCAGCGTCAATCTTGGAGGCGGGATGAGGCTCCTACGCGCTAACACCTGCTGCCACAGGCTCGGCGGCGGGCTCTTTGGTGAAGGTCAGACCGCCGTTGGCCGCGTCGACGGTGATGGCGTCGCCATCCACGTACTCGCCAGCGAGGATGCCCCGCGCGATGACGTTCTCCACATGGCGCTCCACCGCGCGCCGCAGCGGACGCGCCCCGTAGACCGGGTCGAACCCCTCGTCCTCCAGCCAGTCCTTCGCGGCGTCGGTGAGGTGTATCGCTATCGAGCGCTCGGCGAGACGCTCCTGTACGTGACGCACCATCAGGTCGATGATCTCGTGCAACTCTTCCCGGGTCAGCGGGTGGAAGACGATGTACTCGTCGACCCGGTTGAGGAACTCCGGCGTGAAGTGCTTCTTGAGCGCCTCCATCACCGCACGGCGGTGCCGCTCCTCCTCGGTCGTGGGCTGCCCGGCGCGGAAGCCGATGCCTCCCTTGCTGAACTCCGCCGTTCCGATATTGCTGGTCATGATGATGATGGTGTGGCTGAAGTCCACCTTCCGCCCATGGCCGTCCGTCAGCCGCCCGTCCTCCAGTATCTGGAGCATGACGTTGAACACGTCCGGGTGCCCCTTCTCGATCTCGTCGAAGAGCACGACCCGGAACGGCCTGCGGCGTATCGCCTCCGTCAGTTGCCCCGCCTCGTCGTAGCCGACGTAGCCGGGCGGTGCGCCGATGAGACGGGAGACAGTGTGGCGCTCCGCGTATTCGGACATGTCCACCCGGACCATGTTCTCCTCGTCGTCGAACAGGGACTCCGCAAGCGCACGGGCCAGCTCCGTCTTCCCGACGCCCGTCGGGCCGAGGAACATGAACGAGCCCACCGGACGCTTCTCGTCGCGCAGACCGGCGCGTGCCCGGCGTATAGCATCCGCCACGGCAACGACGGCGTCGTGCTGTCCCACGACCCGCTCGTGCAGACGGTCCTCCAGGTGCAGCAAGCGTTCCGCTTCCTCTTCCATCAGGCGAGTCGCAGGAATGCCCGTCCACGTCGCGATGAGCGTAGCGATGTCCTCAGCGCGCACCACGAGGTCAGTGTGGTCGCGCCCCAGGAACTCGCTGCGGTCGCGATTGAACTCCTCTTCCAGCCGGACACGCTCCACTTTCAGGCTGGCCGCTCCCTCGTAGTCGCTCCGCTGTGCGGCCGACTCCTCCTGCTCCAGCAGGTCACGTATGTGCTGGTCCTGCGCGATGAGGTCCGGCGGCAGGCTCTCCACGTCCAGCCGCAGCCTGGCGGCAGCCTCGTCTATCAGGTCCACCGCCTTGTCCGGCATGTTCCTGCCGGAGATGTAACGCGCGCTCAGGCGCGCCGCCGCGACGAGTGCGGCGTCGTCCAACTGCACTCTGTGATGCGCCTCGAAGCGCGGGCGCAGTCCGCGGAGTATCTCGATGGTCTGATCGACCGTCGGCTCTTCCAGCCATATCGTCTGGAACCGGCGTTCGAGTGCAGCGTCCTTCTCGATGTACTTGCGGTACTCGTCAGGCGTCGTGGCGCCGATCACCTGCAATTCGCCGCGCGCGAGGGCAGGCTTCATGATGTTCGCGGCATCCAGTCCTCCCTCACCGGCGCCCGCGCCCACGACGGTGTGCAGTTCGTCGATGAAGAGCACCACCTCGCGGCGCGCCTCCTTCATCTCGTCGATCACCGACTTCAGCCGCTCCTCGAACTCGCCGCGGAACTTCGCTCCGGCGACCAGTCCGGCCATGTCCAGTGCGAGTACGCGCTTGTCCCGCAGCGACTCCGGAACATCGCCCGCGACGATGCGCTGTGCGAGCCCTTCGGCGATCGCCGTCTTGCCCACGCCTGCCCCGCCGATGATGACCGGGTTGTCCTTGGTGCGGCGGATGAGCGTCTGCATCACGCGGCGTATCTCGTCCATGCGGCCTATGACCGGGTCCAGCTTCCCTTCGCGGGCGAGCTGGGTCAGGTCTATCGTGTAGCGTTCGAGCGTCTGGTAGCGGCGCTCGGCGCGCGGATCGGTGACGCGGTGTCCGCCGCGGACGTTCAGGAGGGCCTGATAGACGCGCTCCTTCGTGACGCCATGGTCCGCCAGGATGCGCGCCGCTTCACCCCGTTCGTCGGAGAGGATGGCGAGGAAGAGGTGCTCGGTTGCGATGTGCTCGTCGTGCAGTCGCTCAGCTTCATCCTTCGCCGCCTGCAACATGGCCATAGCCCGGGGCGTGGGGTGCAACTGGTTGGACTCGTAGGCGAGCCGGGGCGTCTTCTTGAGCACGATCTCCAGTTCACCGCGAGTACGGTCCACGTTGACGCCCATTCCGGTCAGTATGCGCGCGGGCACGGACTCGGCGCTTTCGAGCAGCGCGAGCATCACGTGCTCCACGTCCCACTGCGAGTGGCGAAACCGACGGACGATCTCGTAGCTCATCCCGATGACGGCTTGCGCCTGTTCCGTGAAATCTTCCTGCTTGAAAACCATGACGATACTCCGATCAGCCTTCGGCGAGCCGTGTTAGCGGCTGCCCAGGCGTTCCTCCAAACGGCGTACCTGGCGCTCCAGTTCGACCATCCGCGCCTGCATACGCATCAGCACCTCCACTCCAGCGAGGTTGATACCCAGGTCCTCCATGAGTGATTTGATCCAGCGCGCCCGCGAGACGTCTGCCGGGGAGAACATGCGGATGTTTCCCCGCGAGCGTTTCGGTGCGAGCAGCCCGATGCGCTCGTACGTACGGAGCGTCTGCGCGTGCACGCCCACCATGCGGGAGGCGACGCTGATGACGTAGCACGGCTCGTCGTCGTTCACGCCGTCCGCGCTCGCGGGCCGTCCCCAAACCTCCGCAACCACCGTCCGCTCCATCATCTCCTCCTCCTCCTACACTCCGGCCTGCTGCGCACTGTGCTCGGCGTCACGCAGCCGCTCGAACAGCTCGCGCTGCTCTTCGGTCAATTCGACCGGCAGCACCGCCATCACCGTCACCAGCATGTCGCCGTGGCCGCCACCACGCTTCGGCATCCCCTTCCCACGCAGGCGTATCACGCGTCCGTTCTGCGTTCCGGGCGGGATGCGCACTGCAACGCTCTTTCCGCCGAGCGTGGGCGCCTGCGTCTCGCCGCCAAGCACTGCATCCAGCAGCGGTACGCGCGCGGTGAAACGCACGTCGTCGCCCGCACGCTCGAACACGGCGTGCGGTGCAATGGTCACGACGAGGTTGAACTCGCCCACGCCGTCGCGCTTCGGGTCCACGTGTATGCGCGCCCCGCTCTCGACGCCCGGGGGTATGCGCACCTCCAGTCGCTTGCCGCCGGGGTGCTGCACGGTGCGCGTCGAGCCCGCATACGCCTCTTCCAGCGTGACGGTTACCGGCACGTCGAGCCGACGAGGAGGCGCGGCCTGCCGGCGCGGGCCCCAGCGCGCGTCCGCGAACCCGTCGAAGAGATTGCTGAAGTCGCCGAGGCCGTCCACGTCCGCGAAGGCGCTGAACCCCGCGGAGCCGCCCCGGCGCGTGCGCGCGTTCGTGAAGAACGTGAACGGCGACGCTCCCGACCCCTGCCCGCCGCCGTGCATCTGATCGGCGTGCCGCCAGTTCTCTCCGAACCGGTCGTACTTCTTCCGGGAGTCGGCGTCCGACAGCACCTGGTACGCCTCGTTGATCTCCTTGAACTTCGCCTCGGCGTTGCTGTCGCCAGGGTTCACGTCCGGGTGATGCTTCCGTGCGAGACGGCGGTACGCGGAGCGTATCTCCTTCTCGGTGGCGTTCTTCGCCACCCCCAGCGTCTCGTAGTAGTTCTTCGCCATGACACCGCTCGATGCGAGTAGTCTGCCCTACTCATAGTATAGCAAGCTTGAGTGCAGTATTATCAACTTTGGGTATCGACGCCTCGTATGGAGGGCACGGGGCAGTCACCGGCGGGTCGCCCGGCCCAGGAGCGACAGGAAGACGCCCTCAGGCAGCACGCGAGCGGCCAGGGAGCCGAAGCGCGAGTCCATACCCACGGGGTAGCGCAGGCGGGGACGGCGGGAGCGGACTATGCCATGGATGGCCTTCGCGACGAGGACGGGGTCTCCGCCCCGGTCGAACGCTCCGCGAACCCTGCTCCGGTACGCCCGGACATATCGGTCGTAGGGGGCTCCGTCATTCGATTCGATGTCCGCAGTCATGAGCTGGTTCTCCGGGAATGCGGTGCGGAACAGTCCCGGCTCTACCAGTACGACGCGCACGCCGAGCGGCCACACCTCCGTCCTGAGCGACTCGGTCAGCCCCTCGAGCGCAAACTTGGAGGACGCATAGGCCCCGTGGAAGGGCGCGCCGATCCGTCCCAGGATCGAACTCACGTTCACGATCGTCCCGCCGCCCTGCTCGATCATGCCCGGCAGCACCGCGCGGATGAGACGCGCGACGGCGAAGACGTTGGTCTCGAACAGCGAGCGCAGTTCGTCGGTGGCGAGCGTCTGCACGGGCCCGAACAGGCCGTATCCGGCGTTGTTGACGAGCGCACTGACAGGACCGTGTTCCTCGACGATAGCCGTGAGCGTCTCCGTGAGACCTGCCTCGCTGTTGATGTCGAGTTCCACTCCCGCGATGGGCAGGCCGCGACCAGCGGCTTCCGTCTCCAACTCGGCGAGCCGCCCCTTCGCCCGGCTCGTCCCGATCACGCGGTACCCACGCTCCGCCATGTAGAGCGCCGTGGCCATGCCGATGCCGCTCGACGCTCCGGTTATCAGTACAACGCCGCGCCCGTCTCTCATCGTCAGCCTCCTTTATCCAGCCTATACTGACGTCGTCCGGCTGCATAACGTAACGAAAGGAGCAGTTGTCATGGCGATGGCCTTGCGATTGGCCGGCGGGCTGATGATGGTGTACGCGGTGCTGTACCTGGCGCAGTTCCTCTTCAGCACGCTCTACGACAATCCTCAGCCGGTCTGGGACGTGATGAACTACGTCTCCGCGCTGGGCATCCTCGTAGCGCTCATCGTCAACTTCGGGCACATGCGCTCATACTCCGGCAGCGACGAACCGACGCTCTCCCGGCTGGGCGCACACGTGCTGTTCTACGCCAACGCAGCGCTCGCCATCTGGTTCTTCCGCAACTGGATATATCTGCTGGCATTGGACGCGGGCGAATCTGCCAGCGTGCCCGTCGACGTTATCTGGGA
Organism: Chloroflexota bacterium; assembly: GCA_009838965.1. Lineage (GTDB taxonomy): Bacteria > Chloroflexota > Dehalococcoidia > Lucifugimonadales > Australimonadaceae > Bin16. The sequence continues at coordinate 13,218 of VXQP01000010.1, forward strand.
CTTCGTCGCCGTCATGATCCCGATCGTCCTTGCCGCCACAGGCCGCAGGCTCTGGCAAACGAACGCCTGACACCTCTCCGCCGCGCCATTACGCCTTTGACGCTCGGCTCCTTCGAATGCTACGCTGTTGTGAGTGTGCCAAGATGCGCTCCCACGCCTTGAACGGCAAACCAAACCGGGACAGCCCGCGCGGAGTAGGCGAACCGCCGCGCGCGTGATGCATCGCACGCAGGAGGTTGCCACATGGTGAACGTCGCCGCTCTGCGCTGTAAGGAATGTTCCCGCGAATACCCCATCGGCGCTTTCAACGTCTGTGATTTCTGCTTCGGACCGCTGGAAGTCGTCTACGACATGGACGCTATCGCGGACATCGCCAGCAGAGAGCGCATCATGTCCGGCCCCAACAGCCTCTGGCGCTACGCTGATTTCCTTCCGGCCGAGTACAACCCGCTCGTGGACATCAACGCCGGGTTCACCCCGCTCATCCGCTCGCGCGCGCTCGCGGAGCGCCTCGGGCTTGAGGAACTCTGGATCAAGAACGACAGCGTTAACCCCTCCTACTCGTTCAAGGACCGCGTCGTCGCCGTCGCCGCCGCCAAGGCGCTGGAATTCGGCTTCGAGACGCTCGCCTGCGCCTCCACCGGCAACCTCGCCTGCGCCGTCGCCGCTCATGCAGCCCGGGCCGGCATGAAGGCATACGTCTTCATCCCCTCCGACCTGGAGGCCGGCAAGGTGCTGGGCGCGGCCATCTACAACCCCACCATGGTCGCCGTCAACGGCAGCTACGACGACGTCAACCGCCTCTGCAGCGAACTGGCCGACCAGTATCAGTGGGCGTTCGTGAACATCAACGTCCGCCCCTTCTACGCCGACGGCAGCAAGACGCTCGGCTACGAAGTCGCGGAGCAACTTGGGTGGCGCGCTCCCGCGCACGTGGTTGCGCCGTCGGCGTCCGGCGCGATGTTCACGAAGATCTACCAGGGGCTCAAGGAGTTCGAGTACACCGGCATCATCGACAAGGTGGAGACGCGGATGCACTGCGCGCAGGCGCGCGGCTGCTCCCCCATCGCAACCGCTTACGAAGAGGGGCGGTTCGTGATACGCCCCGTGAAACCAGCCACCATCGCCAAGTCGCTCGGCATCGGCAACCCCGCCGACGGTTACTACGCGCTGAAGACGATCGAGGCGTCCGACGGCTCTGCGGTCATCGCGGAGGAGCATGAGGTCGCGGAGGGCATCAAGCTCCTCGCGCAGACCGAGGGCATCTTCACGGAGGGAGCGGGCGGCGTCGCGATAGCCGGGCTGAAGCGCCTCGTCGAACGTGGCGAGATCCAACCGGACGAGCCGACCGTTGTCTATATCACCGGCAACGGACTCAAGACCACGGAGATCGTGAGCGACGTCGTGAACCCCATCCTCATCGAGAGCACCGTCTCCGCTTTCGAGCAGAGCGTGGGAGTGAAGGCCTGAACGCCATGGCCACAACGATGCAGCGGGTGCGCTTCACCTTCCTTGACCATATGATCAAGCAGCCTGTCATCTACCGGATGGGACACGACTTCGACGTTGTCACCAACATCCGCCGCGCCGACGTGCAGGAAGGCGTGGGTTGGGTGATCCTCGAGGTCGAGGGCGAGTTGGAAGAGATCGAGCGCGGCCTGGACTGGGTCCGCTCGCTTGGCGTCAGGGTCGACCCCGCATTGGGCGACCTGATAGAACCGTAACCACGGAGGAACCAGGCAGGATGAGCGTAACCGTACGCATACCCGGTCCGCTGCGGCGGATCACCAACGGGACCGACAAGGCAGCAGTGACCGCCGAGACGCTCGGCGGTGTCATCGCGGAACTCGAGGCGCAGTTCCCCGGCATCCAGGAGCGCATCCTGGACGAGAACGGCGCGCTGCGCTACTTCGTCAACCTCTACCTGAACAACGAGGACGTGCGCTTCCTGGAAGGACTCGGCACCCCGGTTAAAGCCGGTGACGAGGTCAGCATCGTCCCCGCGGTTGCGGGAGGGTAGGCGCAAGAGCCGTTCCGATGCGCGGGCCCAGGAACAACGACGAGTACTCCGACAGAGAGCTCGCCGAGATCGAGGAGCTGAACAGCCTGCCGGAAGACCACCGCTCGTTCTTCCAGAACCCCTGGTGGCAGCGGGTCGCCATCGGCTTCGCCTTTCTCATCGTTATCTCTATGCTCTTTCCGGTCATCGCACTCTCGTGCAACGGCGAGTCCGAGCCCGGCCCGACGCAGCCCACGGGCGGCATCCCGGCGCCGGACTTCGAGCTCGCCGCCGCGCAGGGCGGGCTCGTGAGCCTCTCCGATACGCTCGCGGCCAACGAGGCCGTCGTCATCGTCTTCTACCGGGGCCACTTCTGAGGGATCTGCATCACCCAGCTCGGCGAGCTGGAACAGGCCTACGACGAGATGCGCGCGCTGGATACGGAACTCATCGCGCTGAGCACGGACGACATCCCTCGCGCGAAGCAGATGCAGGAGCGCGTCGGGGCGCGGTACCCGGTCCTCGCCGACCCGAACCACAGGGTTGCGGAGGAGTACGGCGTGTTCAACCTGCTTGGCGACGGCGTGGCGGCGCCCGCCACAATCATCATGACCTCGGACCGCATCGTTGCGATGCAGGTGGGGCAGGACATCGGCGACCGCCCGTCCACCGCCTCCATCCTCCACACCCTCCGCCAACTCAAGGCCGGGGAACTCGAGCCCGCCGCCGCGAGCTAGGCGGCGCTACGCCCCCAGCTCCCGCACGACTCTCGCGACGCGCTCCGGTGCAATGCCCCGGTGCGTGCGCGACGAGCCCACGCCGTCCAGCAGCACCCACGAAATCTGTCCCGCCGTCGTCTTCTTGTCACGGCTCATCGCTTCGAGGATCGCTTCCGGTTCGACGCCCATGTACGCTGACGGCAGCCCGAACCGGGCGATGAGCGACGCCTGCCGCTCGACCAGTCCCGGCGGCGTTACGCCCTCCAGCATCCCGAGTCGAGCCGCGCCCGTCATGCCGATGGCAACGGCCTCGCCGTGCAGGTAGGCATCGTAACCGGCCGCGGCCTCCAGGCCGTGCCCAATGGTGTGGCCGTAGTTCAGGAGCTGGCGCAGCCCGCTCATCTCGCGCTCGTCCGCGCTGACCATGCGCGCCTTCACCGCCGCGTTCCACGCGACGGCCCGTGTCGTCAGCTCCGGGTCGAGCGACTGCAGCGCGTCGGCGTGCTCCTCGTAGAGGTCCACCAGTCCCGCTTCCAGCGCGAGCCCGTGCTTCACCGCCTCCGCCCAGCCCTCGCGCAGTGCCCGCTCCGGCAGCGTACGCAGCGCCGACACGTCAGTCAGCACCATCGCCGGATGGTGGAACGCGCCAACCATGTTTTTGGCAACCGGCAGGTCGACGCCCGTCTTCCCGCCGATGCTCGAATCAACCATCGCCGTCAGCGACGTCGGCACCTGCACGACCCGTATCCCGCGCAGGAACGTCGCAGCGACGTAGCCTGCGAGGTCGCCGACCACGCCCCCGCCGACAGCAACGATTGCATCGCGACGCTCCGCTCGTCGCTCGGCGAGCCACTCGTAGAGGACGGTGGCCGTCGCCAGGTTCTTGCTCGCCTCACCTGCCGGGAACGTGAACAGCCCCATCTCGATGCCGGCCGCGTGCAGCGACCGTTGCGCCGCTCGCCCGTACGGGTGCACGACGTTGCTGTCGCACACGATGAACGCCCGTCCGGCCAGTCCCATCTGCGCGAGGCGACGCCCCAGCTGGTCCTCCAGCGAGTCCCATCCCACGAACACGGGATATGCCCCCTGCTCGAGTCGCACCGTCGCGGCGAAATCCGGGTCGTCCTCCCACGCAGACGGCGCGCCGAGCCGGCGCCACGCCCGCACGACCTCCAGTGCAGCCTGCTCGATAGACAGGTCGTCCGTGTGCACTGTCCAATGCGCATGCGCGTAGGCCCACTGGCGCTCGCGCTTCAGCGATTCGATGCGTCCCAACGGGTCGTCCGACTGCAGCATCGGGCGCGTCATCGCCTCCGCGCCGTCCAGCTCCGCGATGTGCGACAGCCGCCGGTACACGGTCTCCGGGCGCGCCTCCAGCGCCACCACGAGGCCGGAACTCAGCATCCCGCCGAGCGACTGGTCGTGCATGACCGACCCCGCTCCAGTCGAAACGACGACGTGCTCCTCGCGCGCGAACTCCGCGATGGTGGCGCGCTCCAGTTCGCGGAACGCGGGCTCGCCGTCTTCTGCGAAGACACGCTCGACCGGCTTGCCCGCGCGCTCGACGATGCGCTCGTCAGCGTCCTCGAACCGCCAGCCCAGCAGGCGCGCCGTGCTGCGCCCGACGGCACTCTTCCCCGCGCCGGAGAACCCGATGAGATAGATGCGGTTACGGGTGGTCATTACTCCCACCTCCCCTAGAACGACCGCACGGATTCGATGACCGCGCCGATCAGGAACGCCAGTGCAACGCCTGCAAGGACAGTCCCACCGGCTACGAGGATGAACTTCGTCGCGCCGGAGATGTTCCTGCTATGCCTGAACATCCAACCCGCAGCAAGCAGCAACACGCCGGCAACGAGCAGCAGCCCCAGGGCTCTCATGCCCCCGTTCCCATCATGCGCCTATGACCCGTCTCGCGGCCCCACTGTAGCTATGTAGCTCTCGTGGTTGCGCAGCGTCTCGGTGATATGGTCGCCGCCGAACTTCTCCATGAACGCGTCCGCGAGCGTGATCAGCACCATCGCCTCCGCTATCACCCCGCATGTCGGCACGAACGTGATGTCGCTCCGCTCGTAGTGCGCCTGGTCCAGCTCGCCAGTCGTCAGGTCGACGGACGGCAGCGGGTTCATCATCGTGGCGATGGGCTTGACGACTGCACGGATGATGAGCGGTTCGCCGGTCGTCATGCCGCCTTCAAGTCCGCCCGCGTTGTTCGTGCGGCGGGGCCACGGCTTCGCCCATCCGCCGTTCCCGTTCCGCTCCCACTCCTCGATGGGCTTGATGACGTCGTGCACCTTGGAGCCGCGCAGGTCGGCGAGTTCGAACCCCTTGCCGACCTCGACGCCCTTCACCGCGTTCACGCTCCCCACCGACGCCATCAGTCGCGTGCTTAGCTTCGTGTCCCACTGGATGTGGGAACCCAGCCCTATCGGCAGGCCGGCCGCGACGACCTCGACAACTCCCCCGAGGCTGTCGCCCGCTTCCTTCGCCGCGTCTATCTCGCGCACCATCAGCGCACTGGCGTCCGGGTCTGCGCAGCGCACCGGCGAGTCCTCCGCCGCATCCCAGTCCACCGGCTCCGGCGGGTGCGCCTGCACGCCGCCGATGTTCGTGACGTGGCTGTGCACCTCGACGCCGAACTCGGATAGGAATGCGCGGCAGATCGCGCCGACCGCGACCCGCGACGTGGACTCCCGCGCAGACGAGCGCTCCAGGATGTTCCGCGCGTCGTCCTGCAGGTACTTGCTGATGCCGGGGGTGTCCGCGTGGCCGGGGCGTAGGCGGTGGATCGGCGTCACCTCGCCCTCCACGGGCTCCTTCGCCATCGTGTGCGTCCATGGTTTGCCGTCGGGTCCGTTGCCGGTCGAGTGGTCGCGGTTCTCGATGAGCATGGCGATGGGCGCACCGGTCGTGTAACCGTGGCGCACGCCGGACTGCAGCACCGCGTAGTCGGTCTCGATCTGCATGCGTCCGCCACGCCCGTAGCCCATCTGGCGGCGTGCCAAGTCGGCGCGTATGGCGGCCTCGGATATGGCGACGCCCGCAGGCAGCCCTTCGAGCAGCGCAACGAGCCCGGGGCCGTGGGACTCGCCGGCGGTCAGGAATCGCACCAAGATAACAACCTCCCGTGCAACGTCCCTTCATTCTACCCCACGCCCTCCTCGTGCTGATGTGGATTCACACACAGAGAGAGGCGTATACTCGCGCGCAAGAGTAACTTTATGCACTCAGCGAGGGAGTTGAGGAGGAACCATGCTCTCAGCGACCGATAACGAACTGCTGACGCAGGTGAGCGCCGGGACCCCGATGGGCGATCTCATACGCCGCTACTGGATACCCGCCGTCTTCTCCTCCGAGGTCGAGGCGGACGGGACCCCGCACCGCACGCGGCTCTTCGGCGAAGACCTCCTCGTCGTGCGCCTTACGAGCGGCGCAGTCGCCACGATGACCCCGTACTGCCCGCACCGCACCGCTTCGCTCTACTTCGGCCGCAACGAAGAGGAGGGCTTGCGCTGCGCCTACCACGGTTGGAAGTTCGCGGCGGATGGCACGTGCATGGATATGCCGAGCGAGCCGCCCGAGAGCAACTTCAAGGACAAGGTGACCCTCAAGACCTACTGCACGCTCGAGCGCAACGGCGTCATCTGGACCTACATGGGCCCGGAGCAGGATTCCCCGCCGCCGCTGCCCAACATCGAGTGGAACATGGTGCCGGAGTCCCATTGCTACCTCACCAAGCGCATCGCCCAGAACAACTACTTCCAGACCATCGAGGGCGAAATCGACTCCAGCCACAGCGGCTTCCTCCACTCCAACTTCGTCGACCCCTTCCGGCTCGAATCGAAGCAGGAGCAGGGGATGATCTACAAGATGCGGGACCGCCACCCCCGCTTCCAGGTGAAGGACACGGACTACGGCGTGCTCATCGGCGCCCGCCGCAACGCGGAAGAGGATACCTACTACTGGCGCATCACCCAGTACATGTTCCCCTTCCACACCATCATCCCTCCCTACGGCGCTGACCCGCTCTTCAGCGGCCACGCATACATACCGATGGACGACCACCACGTACTCGCCCTCTGCTTCACCTACAACCCCGTGCGCCCGCTCACCGAGAAGGAGCTCGACTTCCTCAAGTTCGGCCCCGGCAACGGGCAGCAGGGGCTTCACCCCACCGTGGACGGCTTCCTGCCGCCCATGGCCAACCGTCCCGAGAACGCGTGGTGGCCGAAGCACCATATCGACAACGACTTCAACGTGGACTGGGAGCGCCAGAAGACCGTCCAGTTCTCCGGCCTGCCCGGCACCTGGCCGCAGGACTCCGGCATGCAGGAGACGATGGGCCGTGTGACCAACCGGACGATGGAACACCTCGGCATCAGCGACACCGGCATCATCCGCACCCGCCGTGCCCTGCTCCGGGCCGCGAAGCTCCTGCGCGACTACGACATCGAGCCCGAGTCCGTCTGGGACCCGGATGTCTACTACATCAGGTCGGCTGCCGTCGTGCTCCCACGCGAGTCCGAGTGGGTAGAGGCGTCCCTCGAGTACCGTACTCCCAAGGAGAACGTGAACTACGCCGCGGTCTGATTGCGCTATCGCCTCCGAAACGCATGACGGGGCGCCTCTGGGAGGCGTCCCGTCTGTCTCTGAAGCCTGTCTGCGGGTGTCTGATCCCTTCCCTCTTGATGGGGGAGGGCTGGGATGGGGGTGAATCCATCAACCTCAGGCCGCCGCCATCCCCTCCGCACCCTCGGCCTCCGGCGCAGGCGCAGGCTGGACGACGTATCCCTCGCGGATGACTCCCGCCTCGGTGTCCCAGCGCGGCCCCTCGCCCTCGATCACCGCCTCGCCCACCCACAGCTTGTACGCAGTCCATGCCGCCATGGCCGCGTCCAACTGGTCGTCCGTGAACGAGTCCTCGGATGGCAATTGCACGCCCAGTCCGGCCAACAACTCCGCACGGGCATGGCGTCCATCCAGCGTGCGCTTCGACGGGAGTTTCGTCCCGTTCGACACCACCTTCCACCCGCCTCCGGGGAATACCTCGATCAGCGTCGCGTTGGAGGCGGGTGTGCCGTCCATCCCCAGCAGGCGGAACCGGCTCCCGCTCTCGACCAGCCGGTGGAAAAGTCGCACTGACCCCACTATCAACCCCGAGTATGGCTTGCCGTCTGCGGGCAGCGTGTAGGGGGTGCGCCCCGGTGCGTTCACGCGCCGCTCCGACTCCCGCATCGTCGCTTCCGGCGAACCGGCCAGCCCCTGCGGGCCGTCTATGGCAAGGATGAAGGAGCGCCCGATAGCGCGGTCCGGGATGATGTGCGAAGCGTCCTCGCGATAGTCCCACTGGCCGAACGTGCACACCAGCTCGGTATCGAGCACCGCGTAGTCACACGGACGCTTCTGCGCCGCCGTCGGGTCCGACAGGTCGAGTCCGATGAAGCAGCGCCCGCCGCCGATCTCGCGTCCGCCGCCCGGCCCCCGCGTCGTGCGGCGCTGCCTCCACTTGGCGATATAGCGCGCCGTGACGGCAGCCGCCAGCACTGAAGCGCCTGCGGCTCCATACACCCGGGGGTTCCCTCGCATCCGCATACCGGGCATTCTATCAAGCCCCGACCGGGCGTTGCCCCGCCTCTCATGCCCGATTCCGTTCCCCTCGATGGGGGAGGCTAGGATGGGGGTGTGTCCTCCGGCCTCCTTCTACCGTCCAGCCACGCCTGCAGGATCACCACCGCAGCAGCAGCGTCCACTGTGCCCCTCTCCGGCCTGCGCCGACCCCGGCCCTCCGTACGGCCCGCCGCCAGGGCGCGTTCCGCCTCCGCGGACGAGAGCCGCTCGTCCACAGTCTCGACCGTGAGCCCTGCCTCTTCCAGCCCGCGCACGAACTCCTGCACGACCAGTGCCTGCGGCCCCACGCGTCCGGACATCGAGTACGGTATCCCCACGACGACAACCTCTGCGTCCCGCGCGTGCGCCTCCCGCACCACGTCCTCAGTCGCCTTCGGTGAATTCTTGATCACTCCTGCTGGAACCGCGATGCCTGAATCCGTGTCGCCCGACGCAACGCCGATGCGGCGTTCGCCAACGTCGAGACCCAGCGCGCGCATCAGCCCGTCTGCCGCGTGACGATGTCCGCGACCGCCGCAAGCGCGTCGTCCAGCTTCGAGGCGTCCTTGCCGCCCGCCTGCGCAAGTCGCGGCTGACCGCCGCCGCCGCCGCCCATCACTCGCGCCGCCTCGTTTACGATGGCTCCTGCATCGAGGCCGCGCTCCACCAGGTCGGGCGTCACCATCGCCAGCAAGCCCGGGCGTCCATTGAATACGCTGCCGAGCACGACCACGCCGGAGCCGAGTTTGTCACGAAGCCGGTCGCCCATCTCGCGGAGAGACTGCGCGTCCGGAGCGTCGCTCCGCACCGCCAGCACCTGCACGCCGCCCACGTCGCGCGCCTCGTCGAGGAGCGTCTCCGCCTCCTGGCGCGACGCCTCACGCTGCCCCGCGCGCAGCGAACGCCGAGCCTCCTCCGCCTGCGCCAGCAACCCCTCGATACGCTGCGGAAGTTCGGCGGGAGCCGAGCGCAGCAGCGCCGCCGCTTCGTCCAGTTGTCGCAGCCGTTGGCTGACCCACTCCTCGCCGCCGCGGCCGGTCACCGCCTCGATGCGGCGTATGCCTGTACCCACGCTGCTCTCGCCCACGACGCGGAACGTGCCTATCTGCCCCGTTCGCTCCAGGTGCGTGCCGCCGCACACCTCGAAACTCACCGGCTGCGTCTCGCCTATCTGCACCGTACGCACGCGGTCGCCGTACCGCTCACCGAAGAACGCAAGCGCGCCTTTGGCCGTCGCCTCACGGTAGGTGCGCTCGTCCTTCACCAGCGGCAGGTCTCCGCGCACCGATTCGTTGATGCGGCGCTCGATCTCGCCCAGCTCGTCGCGGCTCACCGCGGAGACGTGCGTGAAGTCGAACCGCAGCCGGTCCGGAGCAACGAGCGAGCCCGCTTGCCGCACATGCGAGCCGAGCACGTCCCGGAGGGCGGCATGCAGCAGATGTGTCGCGGTGTGGTTACGCGCCACGTCCAGCCTGCGGTCGCCATCCACCGACGCATGTGCAGCGTCGCCAACAGCGACCGAGCCCTCGACGACTTCCGCCGCGTGGACGATGAGCTCGCCGATCGGCTTTTGGGTGTCGCTCACGCGGGCCGAGCCGCCGGATGCGGCGATGAGGCCCGTATCGCCGACCTGACCGCCACCCTCGGCGTAGAAGGGCGTCTCGCGCAACACGATCTCGACGCGCTCTCCGGCGTCGGCGCGCTGCACCGGCTCGCCGTCCTTGAGGATGGCCGCAACCACGGTATCGGTCTGGATGCGGTCGTAGCCGAGAAACGCTGTCTCGCGGACGTCGAGCGCCTCGTAGGCGCGTATCTCCTCGCGCCCTCCGCCGAAGCGTGCCGCGGCCCGTCCGCGCTCGCGCTGCTCCTCCATCGCACGCTCGAACCCCCCGATGTCCACGTCCAGACCCTGCTCCCGTGCGATCTCTTGCGTGAGTTCCAGAGGGAAGCCGTAGGTGTCGTACAGGCGGAACGCGTCAGCGCCGTCTATCGTTCCTCCTCGCGCGATGCACTCCTCCAGCACCGGCATGCCGAGCGCGATGGCCTCGTAGAAGCGCTCCTCCTCCGACTCCAGCGTCTTGAGGACGAACCGCTCATGCTCGCGCAGTTCGGGATAGAGGGCACCGAACCGCTCGATCACGGTCGCGGCCACGTCAGGCAGGAAACCGGCCTCGATGCCGAGCTTCCGCGCGAAGCGGATGCCGCGCCGTATCACGCGGCGCAGCACGTAGCCCCGCCCTTCGTTCGCTGGCACGACGCCGTCGGCGATGAGGAACGCCGCGCTCCGGGCATGCTCCGTCACGACGTGGATGGCGAAGTCGTCGTCGGGGTCTTGTCGATACGTCCTGCCCGCAAGCTGCTCCACGCGCCGGCGTACCGGCGCGAGCAGGTCGGTCTCGTACGCAGAGGCCACGCCCTGCATGATGGCGGTCATGCGCTCCAGCCCCATGCCGGTGTCTATGCCCGGCGCGGGCAGGTCCGTCCGCGTGCCGTCCGCCGCCTGGTAGAACTGCGGAAAGACGAGGTTCCAGTACTCGAGAAACCGGCTCGTGTCGTCCCCGGGTTTCGTACCCGGCCCGTGCTCCTCGCCGAAGTCGTAGTAGAGCTCGCTGGACGGGCCGCACGCGCCCTCGTCGCCCGCCGGGCCCCAGAAGTTGTCCTTGTCACCCAGGGTGACGATGCGCTCGTCAGGCACCCCGACCTCGTCGCGCCATATCGCGCGCGCCTCATCGTCGGTGTAGTGCACCGTGACCCAGATACGTTCCGGGGACAGCAGCAGCACGCCGGTGGTGAACTCCCACGCCCAGGAGATGGCCTCGCGCTTGAAGTAGTCGCCGATGCTGAAGTTGCCCAGCATCTCGAACATCGTGTGGTGGGTGAAGTCGCCCACCTCGTCTATGTCGGTGGTGCGGAAGCACTTCTGCACAGACGCGAGGCGAGGGTTCGGTGGCGTCTCGTCGCCCGCGTAGTAGGGTTTGAAAGGCGCCATACCCGCAGATGTCAGAAGCAGTGTGGGGTCGCCTGCGGGGATTAGCGACGCGCTCGGCATCACCAGATGGCCGCGCTCCTCGAAGAATCGCAGATATGCAGCGCGGATCTCGTCGCTGGTCGTCGGGGGCATGTCAGGCAAGGGCGTACAGTCCTCTGGGAAGGCGCTGTGTGAGAGCGCCGTGCACTGGAAAAGTCTACGAACGGCTCCGCGAGCGTGTCAACGCGCCGTTGATTGATCCCCCTTCCCCCTTGATGGGGGAAGGCCAGGATGGGGGTGAATGGGCCAGACGCGCACCCGTCCCGGCGATTGACGGCGCCTTGCGGCGGGCGTAGGTTGCGGGCGTGAACGCGCTCCCCAACCTCGCGCTCCTTGGGGCTTTCGCCCGTCATCCGCGCCGTCACCCCACCTACCTCGGGTACGTGAACGGCCTCATCTACGGGTTCGGGATGGGCGCATCGACCATCCTCTTCCCGCTCTACGCCATCGACCAGGGCTTCTCCCTCTCGAGCCAGGGCTTCATCGTCGCCGCGCCCGGCATCGTCATGATCATGCTGCGGCTCGTGGGAGGGGCACTCTCGGACCGGTTCGGCGAGAAGTTCATCCTCTGGTTCAGCTTCAGCACCGTTACCATCGCCTCGATGGTCCCTGTCTTCACCGCTACCTTCATCTCGCTCACCGTGGCGCAACTGTTCAACGGTGCGTCCCGCTCGGTCTACTGGTCGGCGGCGCAGTCGTACATCAGCCGCAGTGCCGAGGGCGAGGCAGGGAAGGTGATGGGGCGGCAGCTGGCTTTCGAGTCGAGCGGCGGCATCATCGGCGGTGTCGTCGCCGGGTTCATCGCGGAGGGCGTCGGCTACCCGGAGGCCTTCCTGATGACCGCGATAGCGACGTTCATCGGCTTCATCGTCACGTCCTCGTTGCCGAGGCTGCCGCGGAAGGACCAGGTGCGCAGCTTCGCCGCCAGCCTCGCTCCTGCGAAGACGATGCTGGTGAAGCGCACGCTGCTGCACGCTCACATGGTGGCGTTCACGAGCGCGGCGTACATCGGCCTCGTGATGGGGCTGTTCGTCGCATTCTTCCGCGAGGTCGACTACAGCGAGAGCGAGACCGCACTGGTCATCCGACTCAACAGCATCGGCGTCAGCGTCCTCGCTTACTTCTTCGGGATGATCCTCGGACGACTCGGCAGCCGTCGTACCGCCGCGCTCGGCATCACCATCACCGGTGTACTCGCTGCGGGCGTTGGCCTGACCGGCCACGTGCCGATCGTTCCCGTGGTCTTCATGGCCATCACAGGGATGACGTTCGGCAGCCTGCGCTCGCTCTACCCGACGCTTGCGGCGGAGAACAGCGAACCGAACCAGCGCGCGATGGCCCTCTCCGTCGTGGGCCTCTACTGGGCTATCGGCATCTTCCTCTCGCCGCTGCTGTTCGGGTTCCTCGCGGAGGAGACGAGCATCGCGACTTCCATCTACATCTTCAGCGGGTTCGCCGTCGCCGCAGGTCTGCTCTCGCCGCTGCTCTACGCCTACGGTCGCGCAGGCATTGAGGATCAATCGGAGGAGGTTGCGCGAAGTTAGTAGTCTTTCGCCAACCGGTCGATTTCGCCCCAGCTCAACACGTTGGCTTCCTCGATCCAGCACCGTCGGACCATAAACCGAACCTTATGTTCCCTAAGTAGTTTCCCGGTATCCCAAAGTCCGCTGAGTCTGATTGGCCACGTGTGAAAAGGACATTGGTTACAGCGGGTTCCATTTATCGCTGTCCCATCGGAATACTACGGGAGCAGCTGGGTTTTGCTTCCATTTATTTGGATGCTCGATAAAGCACATGTACAGGTTTCCGGCACATTTTCTAGCGATGCTAGAGCACATGCTCAATATCTGCTCCTGGCGAGCACCTTGGTAGGACGATACGAACAACTTATCGTCTGAGAGTCCTATAACAAGTTTGCTAAAGTCCTTGGTGATCTCTTTGCTGTCACTATCGTTTAACTCGGACTCCACCTGCCAATAACATTTAGAGACGAACTGGAGCGTTTTCTTCTTTTCGATAGACTGAACCTCATCGACCTTACATACCGACACATCGAACAGTAATTCACTTAATCTAAACTCGCTTTTGTTACTGTTGTTCTGCCTCCAGAACACAAGCTGATCTTCTCCTTGATATTTCTCTTGGAAGCCTTTTCCTAGACAGTCAACCCAGGCGTTGGAACGGTCACGGTGAACTTGACCGCGAGACTCTTCTCCCGTTGTCTGTAGTGCCCTGTGTAGAGCCTTCTCCCATGCTCCTGTGATGAGCGTCTTTATGTCGAGGTTCTCACTAACCATTGTCTTTTTCCTCTATCAGTCACAATGGGCCGTAGCTTTGCCCTATTCCGGCTTCCGCCTGAACTGCCTCCTGGCTTCAACTGGCTTACCCACCCTCGTAGTGGCAATAGCCGTAGAAGGGGCAGCGGTATGGCTGGTCGCAGTGGGGGCCCGTGGCGATAGTGGGAGGGTCGTCCTGTCGAAGCACGCGCCACATCGGTGCCAGATCAGTAGGAAACTCCTTGGCTAGGTACGAGCGGACGCTGTCCGTTACGTCATCGAGGATGAAGCGCGGGGGCTGTGACCGGGCCTTCTGGAAGTACTCGATGCCGGGGTGCATGACGAGCACGCGGTCCACCGCCACCCTTGAACCTTCGACTACGTAGGTCTGGATGGCGGCGTCGGTGATGAATTGGGGCCTGACTCGTGAGGACGCCTTGACCTCGATGAGGTCGAAGCCGCCTCCGGCATTGGGGGCGAGGACGTCGACGCGCACCCGGATGTTCTCGTAGGTGAAGGCTGCCTCGAAAAGCGCTGACGGCGCAGGCGCTGCGAGCAGGGCCTGCGTCGTCGCGACGGCCTGGTCGTGCTCCGTGTACGGCTCCTCGATGAGCCTGCCGTTGGGCCAGCGCTCCCTCGCAAGCTCGCCGACGCTGTTCCCCATGTCGAACGCCGCTCGCTGGCCAACGTCGACTTGGTCGGCGAGTTCGATGTGGTATGACCCCAGATAGAGGCGCTTCAGGCACTGCAGGCCAGACTGGAAACGGGCCTTTGATAGCGTGGGCGCCGCTTGAAGCGCCCGCTTGCGGGCCAGCACCTTGAAGAACCCCAGCGAGTCCGGATTCGCCAGCGCGTCCCTGCTCACGGCCTGCTCCAGCGGCACCCCGTTCAGCATCTTCTTCACCGGCACTTCCAGCTTCTTGCCGTTGAGCGTGCGCGGCACCTCCGCTATCTGACGCACCTCGTCCGGCACGTGGCGCGGCGAGAGGCTGGTGCGGACGGCCCCGGCGATGCGCTGCCGCATCGCGTCGTCCAGCGCGCAGCCCTCGCGCATCACGAGAAAGAGGTACAGCTTGCCCTCAACCCCGAGCTGCGTCGTGTCGATGACGAGGCTGTCCAGCACCTCCGGGATGTCCTCGACGACGCGGTAGAACTCGCTCGTCCCCATGCGGACACCGCTCCGGTTCAGCGTCGAGTCGGAGCGCCCGTAGATGACGCACGCTCCCTCGTCCGTCACCTTCAGCCAGTCGCCGTGCCGCCACACGTCCGGATAGACGTCGAAGTAGCTCTCGTGCAGGCGCGAGCCGTCCGGGTCGTTCAGGAAGCGCACGGGCATGGACGGCATCGGCTCAGTGACGACGAGTTCGCCGACCTCGCCGACAACCGGTGCGCCGTTCTCGTCGAAACTCTCCACCTTGCAGCCGAGGCACCGGCACTGTATCTCCCCGGCCCGCACCGGCAGGGCCGCGCCGCCGCCAACGAACGCGGTGAAGATGTCCGTGCCGCCGCTGATGGATGCGAGCAGCAGGTCGCTCTTGACGTGCTCGTACACCCACGCGAAACCTTCCGGCGGCAGCGGCGCGCCCGTCGAGCCGATGGAGCGCATCGCGCTGAGATCGAGCGACGCGCCGGGTTCGATCTCAGCTTTCATGCAGCCGAGGATGTACGGAGCGCTCACGCCGAAGGAGGTGATGCGCGTCCGCTCCGCCACCCGCCACAGCGCGTACATGTCCGGGTGGCCGGGGCTGCCGTCGTACACCACGATGGACGAGCCCAACAGCAGTCCGCTCATCAGGATGTTCCACATGATCCAGCCCGTGGTGCTGAACCAGAAGAAGCGGTCGCCCTCGCCGATGTCCATCTGCAGCGAGAGGAACTTCGCGTGCTCCAGCAGCGCGCCGCCGTGCCCGTGCACGATTGCTTTCGGCGCTCCCGTGGTGCCGGACGAGTACGCCACGCAGAGCGGGTGGTCGAACGGCACCGGTTCGAACGACAGCTCGCCACCAGGCAAGACGAAGTCCGACCAGAGCGACGCTCCTTCCCCCAGTGGGACCAGGTCGGGCTGCGCCTCGAGGTACGGCAGCACGACCGTCCGTTCGAGCGTCGGCAGCGCCGCCTGGATGCCCGCCACGGCTTCCCGCGAGTCGAACCTCCTGCCGTTGTACGTGTAGCCGTCCACAGCGAACAGCACCTTCGGGTCCATCTGCCGGAACCGCTCGATGACGCTCTGCGTCCCGAACTCCGGCGGGCAGCTCGACCACGACGCCCCCAGTGATGCTGCCGCGAGCGCCGCCGCGATGGCCTCCGGCACGTTCGGCATGTACGCGACCACGCCGTCGCTTCGACCGACGCCGACCGCCCGCAGCCCCGCGGCAACCTCCGCCGTCCGCGCGCGGAGGTCGTCCCACGTCCACTCCGTCGTCGCGCCGGACTCGTGTACGCCGACGATGCAGACCTCGCTCCCGTTGCGCGCGAGCACGTGCTCCGCGTAGTTGAGCGTCGCGCCCGTGAACCAGCGCGCCCCCTCTACGCGCGTCCCGTTCGGACCAGGGGCGAGCACGTCCGTGTACGGCGTGTGCGCCTTCACCCCGAAATAGTCCCAGCAGGACGCCCAGAACCGCCCGACGTCCTCCACCGACCAGCGCCACAGCGCTTCGTAGTTCTCGAAGCGGAGCCCGTGCGTCTCCGCGAGCCATCGCTCATAGTCGGCGAGCCGCGTGCCGGAGCGCCGCTCCTCGGATGGCGTCCACAGCAGCGCCCCCTCGGCGGCGCTGCCGTCTGTGTGCGGTTCGTTCATCCTGCCTACCCCGTCTATCCCTGTTGATTCCCGGCCCGCGCCTGCTCCGCGAGCACGCGCAGCATCTCCCTCAGCTCCGGGTCCGGCTCGCGCGAGGTCTGCTCGGCGAGTGCAGTCTCCCCGGTGAGGCGGAACATGTCCGCGGCGCCGAGCAGGATGCGCGGCGTCAGACCCAGGTGCTCGAACGTCGCCGCTATCTCCTCCATCTCCCCAACCCACCGGCGGGCGCGTCGCGGCATCTGGGTCGTTGCCTTGATACGGCGCGCCGGGTCAACTGCATCGCCGAACTCGGCCAGCAGCGCATCCGTCAGCCCCATCGCCTCCGCCGCAGTCAGCAGCTCCGTCCACACCGCAGTTGTGCCCTTGGTGGACGCCGCATAGACCATCTTGAGGCCTGACGCCTGCCCGAAACGCGGACCGACGCGCCGGATGTCCAGCCCGCACTCCCGCAGCGACTCCAGCGCGGACGTATCCGGGCCTGAGCAGTAGATGCGCGTGTCGGAGCCGGGCGACGGCGGGCTGCCGATGATGCCTGCGTCGATGAACGGCGCGCCGGTGTCCAGCATGAGCGTGGCGATGCGCACCACCGTCTGCGGCGCGATGGCGTTGCACTCCGCGAACGCGGGCCTCGAGCCGGTGCGTGCCATCGCGCCGGCGACCTCCTCCGCGATGGGCACCGCCTCCGCGGGGGGGAGCACGGAGAGCAGCAGGTCGCACTCCTCCACGAGCGCGTCCGTGCTGCCCGCGTCCCGCATGCCGGCCTCGGCGGCTCGGGTCCTCGTCAGCTCGCTCCGGCCGGTGAGGTCCGTGGCGACGTCGACGCCGCCCGACGTGAGCATCGCGCCGATGGCCGCGCCCATGTCGCCCGCGCTGATGATGCCGACGGGACCGGTCATGCTACGCCGGGGCCGTGCCCGCTTCCGCCAGGCGGCGCTTCGCTTCCTCGTAGACGTCGTCCGGCAGGTTCCCCTTCAGCGACGCTTCCAGGTTCTGGCGCAGGTGCTCCGGGTTGATCGTGCCCACGATGTTGGTGTGCATACCGGGGTGTGTCTGCGTGAAGCGGATGACGAACTCCATGCGGGACTGTCCCTCTTCCAGCAGTTCGTCCATCTGCGCCTGCTCCCACACGTCCAGCAGCTCCGGGTTCCGGCTGGCCACGCGCTCCTCGCCGCTCGGCGCTCCCCGCGCGGCGCCGCCCCGGATGATCGTGCCCGACCCCGCGGCTGCGGCAGCGGCGACGAGGTCCTCGTGCTCACGCTGCGACGCCGAGTACGGGATCTGGAACGCGTCGAAAGCGCCCATCTCGATGTGGTCCGCCAGGTTGGGGATGGTGCCGGACATGCCGAGGAAGCGCACCTTCCCCTGCGCCTGCAGCTCCTGCATCGCCTCGACGGTGCCGCTCTCCTCCAGCACCTGGCGGGATGGAGTCATGTGCACCTGCAACAGGTCCATGTAGTCCGTGTTCATCCGCCGCAGGCTCTGCTCGACCCCCGCGACGATGTTCTCTTTCGTGTAGACGTGCGGACCGCCCCGGTCCCGGCTGGGATCAGGCTCCCAGCCCACCAAGCACCCGCACTTGCTCGCGAGGAAGTACTCGCCGCGCCGGTGGGCGATGTGCCGTCCGATGCGCTCCTCGCTCACGCCGTAGTCGATCGACGTGTCGATGTAGTTGATGCCCAGGTCCAGCACCGTGTTCAGGATCCGGCTCGCGTCCTCCTCGGATACTTCCCTGCCGCGCGGGACGCCCCGCAGCTCCATCGCGCCGTAGCCCAGCACGGTAACGTCCATGCCGGTGCGCCCCAGGGTTCGCCTCTCCAGATCGGCCATCGCTCCTCCGCATCGTGTGGTGGGATGCAGGGAGTATAGCAACGATCCCTTCCCCCTTGATGGGGGAAGGCTAGGATGGGGGTGAGCCCAGCAGGGTTTGCAGGGCAGGCTTGTGGAGCCTCCCTACGCACCCGCCAGTATCTCCCTTGCTGCTGCCCGCGCCTCGTCGATGTTGTCGACGAAGCGGTGCTCGGGAACGCGCCGCAGCACGTTGAGCGCCTGTAGCGTGACCGCGGGCCTGCCCTTCAGGCCCATGATGATGCACACCGTGTCCTGGTCATAGGCGACGTCGATCAGCTGTTCGATCACGAGCGCCGCGCTGTCGTCCATGTGCACGGTATCCGAAAAGTTCAGGATCACGACCTCATGGTCGCGGATGTCCGCGGTGATCACCGTGGTCAGCTTGCCGGACGACGCCACCGAGAAGCTCCCGCGCATCGAGACGAGGCCGACCCGAGCGGAGAAGATATCCGCGTCGTCTGACTCGTCCTCCGGGGTGAGGAAGACGCTGTCCAGGAGCGGTATGGACATCACACTGTCCAGTTCCAGCCGCTCCCAGTGCCGCGCGCTCGCCATGCCGGCCACGATCAGGCCGATGGCGACGGCGGTCACCAGGTCCAGAAACACCGTCAGCCCCATGGTGAGCACCATCACCAGCAGGTGCTCCCGCTGGACGCGGTGCAGGCGCGTGACGAAACGCCAGTCGACGATGTCCCAGCCCACCTTTATCAGGATGCCCGCAAGCACAGCTTCGGGAATCACCTTGACGTACTCGGAAAGGCCCAGCACAAGCAGCAGCACGACTCCCGCGCGTATGGCCCCCGATACCTGGGTCCGTCCGCCGGAACGGATATTGACCACGGAGCCCGGCGTGGAACCGGCGCCGGGCAGGGCGCCGATGAGCCCCGCTATGGTGTTGCCGATGCCCTGCCCTATCAGCTCTCTGTCGGAGTCGTGGCGCGTCCGGGTCATCGAATCGGCAACAAGCGAGGTCAACAGGCTGTCTATCGAGCCGAGCAGCGCAAGGATCAGCGCCGGTTGTATAGCGCCGGCCAGCACACTCGGAGCGAAGTCCAGCTGCTGCAATCCTGGCAGCTCGGCCGATACGTTCCCGATGACGGGAACGTCGGTCAACCACAGAACGCTCAGCAGCGTCCCGGCAAGCAGCGCCACAAGGGTCGCCGGGAAGAACCTCGAGAACCGGGCCGGCCAGCCCACCATCACCACCAGCGTGGTCGCCCCGACCGCCAGCGCGGCGTAGTCGACGTTGGTCACCGCGTCCGGCCACCCGTTCACCGCGTCCGCAGGGCCGCCGGTGATGACCTCCGCCCCCATGAACGGCAGCGTCTGGATGAGGATGATGAGGATGCCGATCCCGGACATGAACCCGGAGACCACGGAGTAAGGGGTGTAGGAGACGTACCGCCCTACCCGCATGAGGCCGAGCGCGATCTGTATCACGCCCGCCATGACGACTATCGTGAACGCCTTGGCCAGGTCGCCCTCGGCGTGGGCGGTCACGATAACCGCCATCGCCACGGTCATCGAGCCCGTCGGGCCCGATATCTGCGACTTCGTCCCCCCGAACACCGCCGCGAAGAACCCGACGGCGACGGCCCCGTAGATGCCCGCGGTCGCCCCGAGGCCGGATGCCACGCCGAAGGCCAGCGCCAGCGGGAGCCCCACGACTCCCGCCGTCACGCCGCCGAGAACGTCGCCCCGGAACGTTGTGAGGTTGTAGCTGATCCTCACGCGAGTATCCCCATCGCGACCTCCCGCGCCTCGTCGATATCGGCGACGAAGTGGTCCTTGGGAACGCGCCGCAGCACGTTGAGCGCCTGCATCGTAACAGCCGGCCTGCCGCCGAGCCCCATGACGATACACTCAGTTTCCTGATCGTGCGCCACGTCGACCATCTGCTCGATCACCAGCGCCGCGCTGTCATCCATGTGCACCGTGTCAGAAAAGTCCAGGATCACGACCTCGTGGTCGCGGATGTCGGCCCCTATCGCGTCGATCATCTTGCCGGACGATGCAACGGAGAAACTCCCGCGCATGGATACCAAGCCAACCCGCGCGGAGAAGATGTCCGCGTCGTCTGACTCGTCGTCAGGCGTGAGGAAGGTGCTGTCCAGGAGCGGCACGGAGATCACGCTGTCCAACTCCAGCCGCTCCCAGTGCCGCGCGCTCGCCATCCCGGCAACGATCAGGCCTATGGCGACGGCGGTCACCAGGTCCAGGAACACCGTCAGCCCCATGGTGAGCACCATTACCAGCAGGTGCTCCCGCTGGACGCGGTGCATGCGGGTGATGAAACGCCAGTCGATGATGTCCCAGCCCACCTTCATCAGGATGCCCGCGAGCACCGCGTGGGGGACCTGCTCGACGAACCGGCCGAGTTCCAGCACCAGCGCCAGCAGGATCCCTGCGCAGAGCACGCCGGATACCGGCGTTCTCCCTCCGGCCCGCAGGTTCACCACGGTGCCCACCGTGGCTCCGGCGCCCGGCAGCCCGCCGATGAACCCAGCGACTGTGTTGCCGATTCCCTGCCCCACCAGTTCCCTGTTGGGGCTGTGCCGTGTGCGCGTGATCGCATCGGCCACCAGCGAGGTCAGCAGGCTGTCTATGGACCCGAGGAGCGCAAGGATCAACGCCGGTTGAACGGCGCCCACCAGGAACCCCGCGGAGATGTCGGGCCGCTGGAGTTCCGGCAGACCGGTCGGGACCTGGCCGATCACCGGCGTGTCCGTCAGCCACAGGAGCCCAAGCGCCGATCCGGCGATCAGCGCCGCGAGCGTGGGCGGCAGGTACTTCCGGAAGCGGGCGGGCCAGACCACGCCGACCACGAGTGTCGTCGCGGCGATGGCAACCGCGCTCGGGTTCAGGTGGGTCAACGCGTCCGGCCACGCGCGGACCGCTCCCACCGGCCCGCCTGTTGCGGTATCCAACCCGAGGAACGGCAACGTCTGGATCAGGATGATGATGACGCCGATACCGGACATGAACCCGGATATCACCGAGTACGGCGTATACGCGACGAACCGACCGATCCGCAGCACGCCGAGCAGCACCTGTATCAGCCCGGCCATGATGACGATGGTGAATGCCTTCGTGAAGTCGCCGTCGGCGTGGGCGGTCACGATGACGGCCATCGCGACGGCCATCGGACCGGTGGGGCCGGATATCTGGGACTTCGTCCCGCCGAACACGGCTGCGAAGAAACCCACGGCGACCGCGCCATACAGGCCCGCGATCGCTCCGATCCCCGACGCCACGCCGAAGGCGAGCGATACCGGCAACGCCACCACCGCCGCCGTGATGCCGCCGAAAAGGTCCCCGCGAAACGTTCGGATGCTGTAGCTCATGCGGCACCGCCACCTGCCAACGCGTAACGCCTTGGCGGGAAGGACTTTCTCACAGCCACAGTGACTTTAGGGTGACTTTTCATTGTGATTCTTATGACGGCACGATGACGAATCTCGAGCGAGGCACCTCCGGCGCGGAAGGGGAGCAAGGATGCCAACAGATGTCACACCTGGCATCCTTGGTCGGCATTTCACGAGTACCAAGGATGCCAACTGACCCGTGTCTGGCATCCTTGGTTTGGGGCGTTTGCAAGGCCATGGCCTGCTTCCCACGACCAAGGATGCAAGGCTGCCAACGTTTTCACGAGTTTCAACGTTCATTGGGGGTCTCATATTGTTGCAAAGTGTCGCCCGGCGGTAACGACCAGTGCCATGCGCCTGCGCCATTCGGTCCACCGGACAGGCTGGCGCGAGTAGACCTGACGCCGCAGAGGGCGCGGGCACGGGCAAGCGTGCGCCTGGCGATGCCGAGAAGGGCGGCCTCGCGCTCGACGGCGGAGGCGGGGCGAGGGCCGTCCGCGAGGGCGCGCATGATGAAGGTTTGCGCGGCGCGGGTCTTGGCGTTGTCGTCACGGCTGGGGTCGGCGAGGGTCTTCATGTGTGCGGGGAAGACGGGCTTGCGCCAAGCGACGGCGAAGTCTTCGGCAGGCGGCAACACGAACGGTATGGCGGGGGCGTCGTCGCTCATGGCGGGGCGGAGGGGGACGAGGAAGCGTCGCTCGCCGGGCTCGACGAGGGCAGTGGTGAAGACGACGGAAGCCTGAGCGAGACGCCTCTGCATGGCAGTGACAGCACGGGGGTAGTTGGGGGCTGGGTTGTGGGTGAGTGCAATGACGGCTGCGCCCGTCCGGGCGGCGAGCGCATTGAGCATGCCGAGGACGGTGGCGGGTTGGGCACGGTGCATCGATGCAAGCCCCTCCACCTGATCAACGACGAGGAGGGCGGCGCTTCCGGCCTCGATGAGATTGGCGAGCCGCTTCATGACCTTGTTGAGGCTGGGCCATGGTGCAGTGAAGTCCGATGCAGCATTCGGCGGCTTCCAAGGAAGCGGCGGCGGAACCCTGACGCCGACCGAACGGCGGCGGGGAGCGCGTATCTCATTGCCGTCGTTATCGAACAGGTACTCGTCATTATCATCCTCTTCGTCGTCCCAGTCCTTCGCACCCCAGTCGCGGTCCTCTTCTTCGTCGTCATCGTTAGGCGGGTCGTCAGGGTAGTAGTCGATGGGATGGGTTGGCGAGAGAAGGTCGGCAAGGTAGATGCGGTCCAGATCGGCGCCGAAGAGGCGCAGGACGGGGAGGACATCCGATCTCGGGTTACCGTTGAGAAGCGCGAGGACGACGGGCGCAGAGGGGAAAGCGGCGTCCGGCTGATCGGGGGCTGCGGCGCCGCGCGAGACGCGTGCGGCGATGTCCATAGCGATGGAGGTCTTGCCGGAGGAGGGGTAACCGGCGATGAGGGTGAGCTTGCCGAGGGGGATGCGGTTGGGCCAGAGCCAGTCCGGGGGCTGCTGGATAAGGAGGTTGAGGGGCTGGAGTCCGGCTTCCTGTGCGCCGGCGGAGGTGTAAAGCTGGGACCGGGGCATCAGGCCGCGCCTGGCAAGGGCGTCGAGTATCTGAGGCCACGAGCAGCGATAACACTCGAACGAGAAGCCGCGGCCCGAGTTACAGGTGACACTGAGCGTCGGGACATCCTCGATGTCGTGGGACTGTAACTTA
>VXQP01000073.1 GCA_009838965.1 Chloroflexota bacterium
CCCTCCCCCCTCTGGGCGGCCTCTCGCGGCGGCGCCGGGCGTGCTCTTTGGGCCTGCGCCGTGCGTCCGGCGCGGCCCCCCCGTCGACCCCTGTTCCGCTGAGACGATAGACCCGCGCAACGTGCGGCGTGTCGTCCGGGCGCTGGAAGTGTGGCACGAAACGGGCGCGCCGTTCTCCCGCCAGCGCCGCAAGTCGCCGCCGGGGTTCGAGCCGGTGCTGTTGGGCATCGCTCCGGAGCGCGCCACATTGCGCCAGCGCGCTGCCGAACGCGTCGACGCCATGCTGAAGGGTGGCTGGCCGGATGAGGTGCGTGAACTGCTGAGCGCGGGCTACGGCCCGGAGCTACCGTCGTTCTCCAGTGTCGGCTACCGGGAGGTCGCGGCGTACGTGCAGGGAGGCATGACGCTCGACGAGACCGCGGAGCGCGTCAAGAATGCAACGCACCGGCTGATCCGCCGGCAGGCGACGTGGTTCAAGGCAACCGACGAACGCATCGCGTGGAACGCCGACGCTGGCTCACTCGCGGAGCGTGCGCTGGCGACGCTTCGCGCTTGACGGAGCGCGCCCGCTCGTAGGAACCTAGCAACGCTCCTCAACGCCCCCAGCGGGGGCGCCTCGATTGAGGGGTAATCAACACGATGAGAGCAGGTGATATGGCAGGCTATCTCGACCCCAACGACCCCGTGGTGCAGGCGTTCGCGAAACTCGGCACGACGCCCGTGAGCGACGCGATGGACAGGCTCGGCCTCATAGGGCAGTGCTTCGGCATCAAGCCCGTGGACCGCGACTTCACGCTCTGCGGACGCGCGCACACCGTCCGCAACGAGCCGATGACCGCCGGACACAAGGGCGAGAGCGTCGGCGACTACATCGACGAGGTCGCGCCCGGCGGCGTGGTCGTCATCGACAACGGCGGGCGGCTCGACGCCACGGTCTGGGGAGACATCCTCACCATCATGGCCGATCGCAACAACCTCGGTGGCACGGTCATCCACGGCGTCTGCCGCGACTCAAACCGCGCACTGAAGCTGAACTACCCCATCTTCTCCCGCGGGACGTACATGCGCACGGGCAAGGACCGCGTCCGCGCCGACGCCTACCAGGAGCCCGTGTCGCTCGGCGAGGTCCGCGTGCTCCCAGGCGACCTGCTGCTGGGCGACGGCGACGGCGTGCTCGTCATCGCGCAGGAGCACGAGCAGGAAGTGCTGAAGGCCGCGCAGGAGATCGATGAGGCCGAGGAGCGTATCCGCAACGAGATCATGCTCGGCGGACGCCTTGACGCAGCGCGCGAGAAATTCCGCTACCACCAGCTGCAGAGCCGGGTGTAACAACAAGCAATCCTTCCAAGCGAGATTCCCGCCTCCGCGGGAATGACGAGATAGAGGAGGTAGTTGGCGATGCAGACTTCCATCCCTTGCGTATTCATGCGCGGCGGCACGTCGCGGGGACCGTACTTCCTCGCGTCCGACCTGCCGAGCGACCCTGAAACGCGCGATAAAGTCCTGCTCGCGGTCATGGGTTCGCCCGACGACCGCCAGATAGACGGCCTCGGCGGCGCCGACCCGCTCACCAGCAAGGTCGCCATCGTCAGCCCCGCGACTCGGGAGGACTGCGACGTCGACTACCTCTTCGCGCAGGTCGTGGTGAACGAGGCGGTCGTGGACGTAAGTCCGAACTGCGGCAACATGCTCGCGGGCATCGGGCCGTTCGCCATCGAGCACGGCCTTATTCCTGCCGCGGACGGCGAGACCGAGGTGCGCATCCACATGGTCAACTCCGGCGACAGGGCGATCGCCCGCATCATGACGCCGGGCGGGAAGGTGGAGTACCAGGGCACGGCCCGCATCGACGGCGTACCCGGCACCTCCGCACCCATCATGATCGACGTCGAGGACACCGCGGGCTCGTTCTGCGGGGCGCTCTTCCCCACGGGCAACCGTACCGACGTGATCGACGGCATCGAGTGCTCGCTGATGGACAACGGCATGCCGGTCGTAGCGATGCGCGCATCCGACCTCGGGCGTACCGGCTACGAAACCCGCGATGAACTGAACGCCGACACGGAGTTGAAGGAGCGCATCGAGAGCATTCGCCTCCAGGCGGGGCATATGATGAACCTCGGCGACGTGACCGACAACGTCGTGCCCAAGATGTTCCTGCTATCCCCTCCCGCCAGTGGAGGGGCCATCTGCACCCGTTCGTACATCCCCAAGGTCGCCCATGCCTCGATAGGCGTCCTCGCAGCGGTGACGGTCGCGACCGCCGCCGTCTTCCCCGGAACCACAGCCTACGACTACGCTGTGCGTCCCGAGGGCCGCCGCAAGATGCTGATGCTGGAGCATCCCACCGGCGACTTCGCCGTCGAGGTCGAGGTAGGCGGCACCGAGGAGGAGCCGACCATTGAGCGCGCCGCGCTGTTGCGGACTGCCCGCAAATTGATGGAGGGCGAGGTCTATATCCCGGCCGAGGTGTGGTCAGGGCAGCAGACGCTCGCTGGAACGGCGGCGCGATGACAGAGCGCGAGATACGCCTGATCGCCGGACCCGACCCGAACCCCAAAAAGCCGGACCTGCAACTGCCCGCGAACGCGTGCGATGCCCACTGCCACATCTTCGGCCCCGGCGACACGTTCCCGTACCATCCCAACCGCTCTTACACGCCGCCCGACGCGCCGAAGGAAGCACTGCAGGCGCTCCACGACCACCTCGGCATCGCCCGCGCGGTCATCGTTCACGCGAGCTGCCACGGCGCCTACATGGACGCGACGCTCGACGCCATCGCGTGGTCGGATGGGGCGTACCGGGGCACCAGCATCGTGGAGCCGGACATCAGCGACGCGGAGCTGCGGCGCTACCACGAGGGCGGTATCCGCGCCGTGCGGTTCAACTTCGTGCGTCACCTGGAGAGCGTGCCGGAGCCCGACGTCGTCAAGCGGATGGCGGAGCGCATCGAGCCGATGGGCTGGCATCTCGTCGTCCACCTGGACGCGGAGGACATAGTTGAGCTCTCCCCGATGCTGCTCGGATTGCCCGTGCCATTCGTTATCGACCATATGGCGCGGGTGAAGGCGGGAGACGGCCTCGAGCAGACGCCGTTCCAGGAGTTGCTGCGGCTGATGGAACGTCCGAACGCGTGGGTGAAGATCTGCGGCGGCGAGCGCGTTTCGACTGACGGGCCGCCGTTCACGGACGCAGTGCCGTTCGCGCAGGCGCTCATCGCCGCCGCGCCGGACCGCGTGCTCTGGGGCACTGACTTCCCGCACCCCAACGTACGGCACATGCCCAACGACGGCCACCTCGTCGACCTCTTCGGTATGTACACGGGCGACCCTGCCGTCCAGAAGCAGATCCTCGTCGACAACCCGGACACGCTCTACTTCGACGTCAACTGACACGCGCTGGCAGAACGGGGAGGCCGGAAGCCTTACAATGAGGGCGGAGGCTTTCGATGCCGCGTCTGCCTGCAGCTCGCCCCCGGTCGCGTCCAACGCTCCTTGCTTGGTTGAAAGTCGCGTGGCTTGCCATAAGCGCGCTGTTCATCGCTGCCGGGATGGTCGGCGTTGCGCTGGCCCAGGTCCAGCCGCGCGAGGCGCACGTGGTCGAGGTGGACGGCATCATCAGTCCCATCACGGACCGCTACATCACGCGCGCCCTTGAGGAGGCGGAGCGCAGCGGGGCCGAGGTCGTCGTCATCACGCTCGACACGCCCGGCGGCCTGCTCAGTGCAACGCGGGACATCACCGAATCCCTTCTGTCGGCGCCCGTACCGGTGATCGTCTACGTCTCGCCGCAGGGAGCGCACGCCGCGTCCGCTGGGACGTTCGTGACCGCGGCCGCACACATAGCAGCGATGGCGCCCGGCACGAACATCGGCGCAGCGAGCCCGGTGAGCGGGCAGGGCGAGGACATCGACGAGACGCTCAAGGACAAGGTGTTCGAGGACACCGCCGCCCTGATCCGTGCTATCGCCGAGGTACGCGGCAGGCCGTCCGAGCCGCTGGAAGCGACCGTGCTGGAGGCAGAGTCGTACACGGCGGAAGAAGCGGTGGAGCTTGGTATCGTGGACGTCATCGCGGTCAACGTCAACGACCTGCTGAAGCAGGTGGACGGGCGCTCCGTCGTCATCGTCACGGCGGACGGCGAGCAGAGCGTGACGCTGCATACGGCGGATACCCCGGTGCGGAACATCCGCATGGGGCTGTTCGACCGCATCCTCTCCTACATCGCCGACCCGAACGTCGCGTTCCTGCTCATCTCGCTCGGCGGGTTGGGGCTGTTCGTCGAGTTCTGGAATCCCGGGCTCATCTTCCCCGGGGTCGCGGGCCTCGTCGCGCTCGTGCTGGGGCTGGCGGCGCTGGGAAGCCTCCCGGGAAACTGGGCAGGCGTGGCGCTCATCCTGCTGGCGTTCGTGCTGTTCAGCATCGAGTTCAACATCGACGGGTTCGGTGTCGTTGGCGCGCTGGGCGTCGCGAGCCTCGTCCTTGGCGGCATTCTGCTCTTCTCGCACTTCGGCACGCCGTCGCCGGTGCTGCCCGATATCAGCGTGAGTTGGTGGGCCATCACGCCGGTCGCGGTTACCATGGGCATCAGCGTGCTGCTCTTCTCGCGAGAGGTGGGACGCGTGCGCCGCGAACAGTTCAGGCGCGGTACGCCGGAGCCCATCCTCGTCGGCATGACTGGTATGGTATCGGCGGCGCTCTCTCCGGAAGGCAAGGTGCGCGTGCGCGGAGAGACTTGGAACGCCCGCGCGCTGGACAGCTCCCACATCGAGCGTGGAGCGTCCGTCGTTATACGGGCGGAGCACGGCCCGCTGCTGGAAGTGGAACGAACGGAGACAACGCGGACAGAGGAGACGCAGAAGGAGTAAGCGCATGGCTAATTGGGGTATCAACGTCATCAAACAGTATCAGCGGCTCGTGGTGTTCACGTTCGGTTCGTACACGGGCACGCGCGGGCCGGGCATCCGATGGCTCTGGCCGTTCGTCAACAACGGCTCGAGCACCGCGGACCTCCGAGAGATACCGGTGCCGATCCCCCGGCAGACGAGCATCACTCGGGACAATGCGCCGATAGACATCGACTTCTTCGTCTACATGCGCGTCATTGAGGATAGACCGCAGGACACCATCCTGAACGTGAGCGACTTCGGCGCAGCCGCGCAGGCGCTCTCTATGACAACCCTCCGCGCCGTCGTCGGCGAGATGGACCTCGACGACGTGCTCTCCAAGCGCGAGCGCATCAACTCCCAGCTCCAGGTGAAGCTGGACGAGGTCACGGTGAACTGGGGCGTGAAGGTGACGCGCGTCGAGATCAAGGAGGTCGAGCCGCCGCGCGATGTGCAGGACGCGATGAACCGCCAGCTCTCCGCCGAGCGCACGCGCCGTGCCGCCGTCACCGAGGCGGAAGGCGAACGCGACGCCGAGATCAACCGGGCCGAGGGTGAGCGGCAGGCCGCCGTCCTGCGCGCGGAAGGCTCCAAGCAGGCCGCCATCCTCGAGGCGCAGGGCGACCGTGAAGCCGCCATCCTGCGGGCGGAAGGCTTCAGCCTGGGCATGCAGCGCATCAACGAAGTCGCGATGCAGGCCGACCCCCGCACGATGAGCCTGCAGTACTTCGACACCCTCAAGGACATCGGCGGCAGCCCTTCCACCAAGTGGATATTCCCGATGGAGTTCACGTCCATGCTGCAGCCGTTCCTGCAGGGAGCGCAGGCCACTGCCTCCGGCAACAGCGAGGAGTAGTGAGGACAGCGTTACGGAGCAGTGCAGCGGCGGCCATCCTCGCGGTGGCCGTCGCTCTGCTTGCCGTCTCTTGCGGGTCCGAACCGACCCCTACGCCAACACCGACCATCACGGCGGAGGACGTGCGGGATAGCGGGGCCGAGGCCCTGCGCAACCTCTCGACCGTTCACTTCCTCGTGACGCACGAGGTGGGCGGCACGGACATCGGTTTCTCCTCCACGCTCACCGAGGCCGAGGGTGACGGCGTCTTCCCCGACAAGGCAGAGTTCGTGGCAAAGGCCACCAGCGCGCTCTTCGGCAATGCCGCGCTGGAACTGGACATCGTGCAGTACGGTGAGATAACGCACCTGCGCGACCGCATCAGCATGGTCTGGCAGGCGCTCCCGGCCGGAACGCTCGCAATCAATTTCGCCAACATCAACGGGAGTATCGCGGACGCGCTCGCCTCGCTCGGCGAACTCGACCTCACCGACGGCGGATCGGTAGACGGCGCGCCCGTGCACAAGCTCACCGGCACAACGCCCTCGACGTCGATGCGCGGGCTCGTTCCCGGCGCGCCGGAAGGCGAAACGCTGCACATGGAAGTCTGGGTCGGACGTGACGACTACCTCGTGCGGAAGGTGCGCCTGACGGGCAGGCTGGTGGAAGCCGACACGCCGGACATCGTGCGTGTGCTGGAACTTTCCCGGTTCGACGAACCCGTCACCATCGAGCCTCCGGCCTAGGGCAACGGAATGGCCTCTCCGGAGTCCACTCGAATGCCGCTCCGGCTCTCGCCCAATGCCACCCTCGTAGTCGTCTGCGCGGGCGTGTTCCTCGCCTCGCTCGACCAGACGTCGGTAGTCACCGCGCTCCCCGCCGTGATGGTCGACCTGGGTATCAGCATCGACCGGCTGAACGACCTCGCATGGGTGGTGACGGCATACCTGCTCGGGTTCACCGTGGCGATGCCGCTGCTGGGGCGGGCAGGGGACGTGTACGGCTACCGCCGGCTCTACCTCGGCGCGATGCTGCTTTTTGGCGTGGGCTCCGCAGCCGTCGCGCTTGCCCCGAACCTCGGCTGGCTCATCACGGCTCGCGTCGTGCAGGCCGTGGGCGGCGGCGCGCTCGTCCCGGCGGCGATAGCGCTCGCGGGCGAAGGCCTGCCCCCGGCGCGGCGCGCGATCGTGTTCGGTATCGTCGGTGCAGCAGCTGAGGCAGGTGGCGTGCTTGGCCCGCTCTACGGCGGGCTCATCGTCGACTGGATCGGGTGGCGCTGGGTGTTCTGGAGCAACCTGCCGATCGTGGCTGTGCTGGCGGTCGCACTCCTCGGCATGCCGGAAGCAGGGCGCTCCGGTGGACGACTGGACGTGACCGGCGGCGTGCTGCTCGCAGGCGGACTATCGCTGGTGACGGGTGGACTCGCGCAGCGCTCGCTGTTCGGCGGGGGCTCCGCGCTACCATACGTTCTCATAGGGGTAGGCGTACTGCTGCTGGTAGCACTGCCGTTCGCTGAGCGGCGAGCGCTCGCGCCGGTCGTGAGCACAGCGCTCTTCCGGGCTCGCAGTTTCGCAGCGGCGATGAGCGCACAACTGCTGGCCGGCGGCGCCCTCGTGCTCATCCTCGTGACCGTCCCACTGATGACCGACACCGTACTCGGTGAACCGCCGCTCGAAGGCGGCCTGCGGCTGATGCGCTTCACCGGCGCGATACCTGTCGGCGCGCTGCTGGGCGGCTATGCCGCGTCGCGCATCGGCGTCCGCGTTCCGGCGTTGGTGGGCCTCGCGCTCGCAGCGGTCTGCTTCGTACTGCTCACCACGTGGGACGAGACGATAGCCGATCCGCGCCTCACCCTGCACCTGGCGATAGGCGGCCTCGGCTTCGGGCTGCTCATCGCGCCGTTCACCGTGGCGGCGGTGGAGGCCGCAGGTAACGAGTACCGGGCAACCGCCGCCGCGTGGATAACGGCGTCGCGGATGTTCGGCATGACGGCGGGGCTCGCGGCGATGTCCGCGCTGGGCGTGGACTATCTGCAGTCGCTCGCAGGCGGGCTGCCAGTGCCGATACAGCTGCCCGGTGAGAGTGCGGCATCGTTCTCGGAGCGCGTCGCCGTGTACGAGGAAGGCATCTCCAACGCGTCCTTCGACGTCTTCAGGCTCTTCTTCAGGTCGGGGCTGGTGCTCGTCGTCCTCGCGGCGGTGCCGTCGCTGTGGATGCGGGGCGCCCGGCGCGGCTAGTGGCCGCCGCAGAGCGTCTGCCAGAGAAAGCCGTCCTCCCGCAGCAGCCGCGCCGAGCCTGACGGCCCCCATGTGCCCTGTCCGTACGTTTCCGGCGGGCTCGATTCCGGCGATTCCCAGCATTTCAGGAGCGGGTCGACGATGCTCCACGCCTCCTCGATCTGGTCTGCGCGGATGAAGAGGCTGGCGTCACCCTCCATCGCATCTTCCAGCAGCCGCTCGTACGCTTCCGGCAGCTCCTGGCCGAGTCGGAGTTCGTCCTTGTAGTGGAAGTTCAGGTCCACCGGATGCGTGATGAACCCGGCGTCGACCGCCTTGCTGTCTATCTGAAGGTGGACACCCTCGTCCGGCTGAACGCAGATGGAGAGGATGTTCGGCGCGAACCCGCTGCCGCCGAGACGCTCGAACATGGACAGAGGCGGGCTCTTGAACTGGATGATGATCTCGGACACCTTCCCTTCCATCGCCTTGCCTGAGCGGAGATAGAAGGGCACGCCCTGCCAGCGCCAGTTGTCCACGTACAGACGCAGCGCGGCGTAGGTCGGCGTCATCGAGCCCGGCGCGACGCCCGGCTCGTCGATGTAACCCTCGTACTGCGCGCGGACGGCATGCCCACGGAACTCCTCCGGAGTCCATCGGCGCACTGCGCGCAGAAGGTCGCCTTTCCGGTCGCGGACCGATTCGGGTGCCAGGGATTCGGGGGGTTCCATCGCCACCAGGCACATCAGCTGCATGAGGTGGTTCTGGATCATATCGCGCACGACACCGGAAGCGTCGTAGTAGCCCGCTCGGCCTTCCACGTCCACCGCCTCGGACACGGTCACCTGCACGTTGTCCACATAGTTGCGGTTCCAGAGCGGCTCGAAGATAGCGTTCCCGAAGCGCAGCACCAGCAGGTTCTGCACGGTCTCCTTACCGAGGTAGTGGTCGATGCGGAACGTCTGGTCCTCGCGGAAGACGTTGTGCAGCGCACGGTTCAATTCGCGCGCGGACTCCTCGTCCTTGCCGAACGGTTTCTCGATGATCACCCTGCGCCAACCGCTCTCCTCCGTGGTGAGCCCCGCGTCGCGCAGTCCCTCCGCCGCCAGGCGGTGCAGGGAAGGGGCGATGGCGAAGTAGAAGAGGCGGTTCGCCCCGTCGGTCCCCTCAGCCTCGGTGAGTTTGCGCCCCAGTTCTTCGAACGCCGCTGTGTCGCCCAGATCTCCGCAGACATAATGCATGCAGTGCGCGAATTCCGCCCATTCCTCAGGTGCTGCTTTCAGCCCCCCGAGGTCGCGTGCGCCCTCGCGCAGCAGGTCACGGTAGGAGGAGTCGTCGTGCTGGGCGCGGGCGAAACCGATGATGTTCACCTCGTCGCTGACGCGGCGCTTGCGGCGCAGATTGTAGAGCGCAGGGATAAGTTTGCGCTGCGCGAGGTCGCCGGTACCGCCGAAGATGACGATGTTTGTCTTGGTCATGGGTGTCGGTTAGAGGCTTCCCAGCAGGCGCAGCACCGCGGCCTCCGCATCCCTGCCCAGGTTGATCCGGACAACGCGCCGCCCGGTCTCCTTGAGCGCCTCATAGTCGCCGATGGCCTGGGCAGCTGCGAGGGTGCCGAACCCGAATCGTTCCCCCGGTATGGGGATGTCCGAGCGTACGTCGGCTGCCATCTGCAGGAAGAGGCCCGTATTCGGCCCACCCTTGTGCAGTTGACCGGTTGAATGAAGGAAGCGCGGGCCATAGCCGAGCGTCGTCGCGATGCGATGCTTGCGCATGGCGTACTGGCGGAGCATGTTCACGGCGTTGGTTACGCCGTCGGTTTCCTCGACGTACGCCATGATGGAGAGGTAATCGCCCTCGGTTGCCTCTCCGAGGAGGCCTGTGACCGAGCCTTCCTCCGCATCCGGCAGCGCACCTTCGTTCACGTACGTCTCCAGCACCTGGTTCGTCACGTCCTTCGCCTGCTGCACGTTCGGTTGGTCGAAAGGGTGGATACCGAGCAGGTGTCCGGCAACCGCAGTGGCCATCTCCCAGCGGAAGAACTCCGCGCCGACGTCGTATACGTCGTCCATCTCCAGCGTGATGACCGGGTGGCCCGCATCCCTGATACGTTCCAGCCCAACGTCTGACGCCGCGTTGTCGCCTCCGGAGAGGCGCACGTGTACGAAGAGGCGGTCGTCGCTGTAGGCATCGGTTTCGAGCAGCGGTTCGTTGACGACGGGGACGATGCCCTTGCCGTCCTTCCCTGTACTCTCAGCGATGAGCTGTTCGACCCAGAGTCCGAAACTCGCGACCTCCGGCGATGCGACGAGCGTGAGTTTGTCGCGTCCCTGGAGCGTCAGCCCCCCGATGGCAGCGCCGAGCCAGCCCCCGGGGTTGTTCCGAACGCCGGCCCCCGCCTCGCAACGTGCAGCCATCTGCGAGACGCGGTCCAGCAGTTTGCCGCAGTCCATGCCGCAGAGTGCGGCGGGCACGAGCCCGAAGAACGAACCGACGGAGTAGCGCCCCCCGAGGTCGGGCGGGTTCTCGAAGACGCGGCGGAAGCCCTGCGAAGAGCCAAGCGCTTCCAGAGACGTCCCCGGGTCCGTGATAGCGACGAAGTGCTTGCCCGCGCGCTCCACGCCGATCGCACTCTCCACGACGGTGCGGAAGTGCTTGTAGAACGAGTTCGGTTCTATCGTGCCGCCGGATTTGGAGGAGACGATGACGAGCGAGCGTGTCGGGTCGATGGAGCGCGTTACAGTGTCGATCCTCGCAGGGACAGTGGAGTCGAGCACAGTCAGGACAGGGAAGCCCGGTGCGCTGCCGATGCACTGCCGCAGCACCTCCGGGCCCAGGCTGCTACCACCCATGCCGAGCAACACCACGTCCCTGATGCCCTCGTTGCGGACCTCTTCCGCGAACGAGCGCAGATCACTCACGTGTTCCGTCATGTCGCGGGAGATGGTCAGCCAGCCGAGCCGGTCGGCGATCTCGGTGGGGTCGTCGTTCCAGACCGTGTGGTCCTTGTCCCAGATGCGCGCCATGACGTTGCTGCGCGCCAGCCGCGTCAGCGCGTTCGTGACCGCCCGTTGATGCGGTCCGAGGGGAGGGGTGGGTTGTTGCGTTCGTTGCGTCATGCGTTTCCGTCGCTTCCGCTGTTTCGTGTCACGAACCGGGCGCAGTATAGAGCAAGTCCTACTGGTACTACGCTCCACCCCGCACGAGCGATTCCGCGGCTTCTGCAACGCGTTCAGCAGTGAGACCGTATTCCTGATAGATGCGCTGGTATGGGGCGGACGCGCCGAACGTATCCACTCCTATCGAGATGCCGTCCGTGCCTACGTACCGCTCCCAGCCGATCGTACGTCCGGCTTCGACCGACACCCGTGCGGTGACCGATGTGGGCAGTACAGTGTCGCGGTACTCCTTGGGCTGCGCGTCGAACAGCTCCCACGACGGCATCGAGACGACCCGTGCCGCGATGTCCTTCTCAGCGAGCGCCTTACCCGCATCGAGCGCGATCTGCACCTCAGAACCCGTGCCGATGAGGATGACCTCCGGGTTCTCGGATGACTCCCAGAGCACGTAAGCCCCGCGCAGCACACCGTCAGCAGACGGGTAGACGCTCCTGTCCAGCACAGGGAGCCCCTGGCGCGTGAACACGAGCACTGTGGGGCCCGTCTTGCGCTCGATCGCGGCGCGCCAGGCCACCGCGGTTTCAGTAGCCTCCGCCGGGCGTAGGACGACCATGTTCGGCACGCAGCGCAGCCCGATGAGCTGTTCGACCGCCTGGTGCGTCGGACCATCCTCACCGAGTCCGATGGAGTCATGCGTGAAAACGTAGATGACGCGCTGTCCCATGAGTGCGGCGAGGCGCATCGGCGGGCGCATGTAATCGGAGAAGATGAGGAACGTCCCCGTGTACGGGATGACGCCGCCGTGCAGCGCCATCCCGCCCGCGATGGAGCCCATCGCGTGTTCCCGCACACCGAAGTGCATGTTGTGCGGCACGACTTTCTCGCCATCTCCGTTCACGTAGTCGCGAAGCATGGTGTTGTTGGACGGCGCAAGGTCGGCGGAGCCGCCGACGAGCGTGTGCAGGCGCTCCGCTATCGCGTTCATCACGCGCCCTCCCGCCTCGCGGGTCGCAATCGGTTTCTCTTCGTTCGTGAAGAGGTCATCGAGTGCGTCGGCCCAGCCGTCAGGCAGGTCGCCGTTGAGATCGGCTTCCAGCTGCGCTGCCTCGGCAGGGTAGGCGGCGCGGTACTCAGACAGACGCCGCTCCCAGTCAGCCTGTGCATCGGCGCCGCGTTCCAGGGCCAGTCGCATGTGGTCGAGCGCCTGCTGCGGCACGATGAACGGCTCGTACGGCCACCCCAGTGTCTCGCGGGTGAGCGTGACCTCGTCTGCACCGAGCGGGGCCCCGTGGACACCGCCCGTGTTCGCTTTGTTCGGGCTGCCATAGCCGATCGTCGTCTGGGCCACGATGAGGCTGGGCCGTTCGCGTTCGGCCTGCGCTTCGCGCAGTGCGGCCTCGACAGCAGGCAGGTGCATGCCGTCTATCGGGCCGACGACGTGCCAGCCGTAGGCACTGAAGCGCGCACCCACGTCCTCAAGGAATGTGACGTCCGTGTCACCCTCGATCGAGATGCCGTTGTCGTCGTAGAGGTAGATGATCTTGCCGAGCTTGTGCGTGCCCGCGAACGACGCGGCCTCCGATGCCACGCCCTCCATGAGGTCGCCGTCCGAGCAGATCCCGTAGACGTAGTGACCGATGATCTCGTGGCCGGGCCGATTGTAACGCTTCGCGAGCAACCGCTCCGCGTAGGCCATACCGACGCCGTTCGCGAACCCCTGGCCGAGCGGGCCGGTCGTCACCTCAATGCCGGGCGTCAGGCCGTACTCTGGATGGCCCGGCGTTCTGCTCTCCCACTGCCGGAACTCGCGGATGTCATCCAGCGTCACCGGGTAGCCGGTGAGGTGAAGCAGGGAGTAGATGAGCATGGAAGCGTGGCCGGCGGAGAGCACGAAGCGGTCGCGATCAGGCCAGGACGTGTCGGCTGGGTTGTGCTTCAGAAACCTGTCCCAGAGCGCGTACGCCATGGGGGCTGCGCCCATCGGCGCGCCGGGGTGTCCGCTGTTCGCCTTCTGGACGGCGTCTATGGAGAGGAAGCGGATGGAGTTGATGCAGAGTTCGTCGGGGGGAGCGCTCGTCCGGGTCGTCATGCCGCCTCCAATGGACAGGGTGCTATCTCTATTCTAGCGAACCCGCGCGCCGACAGGGTGAGCATTCAAGCCGAGATAGAACCGTGCTTGTGAGAATCGGTTGAGGGGAGTAGAAATACGAGGACGACTCCAGTCTCGGATCCTGACTGAACACAAAGGAGCACGCGATGCTGTTCATAGACAATCAGACTGTCCAGCAGATACTCACCATTGGCGACGCCATCGATTCGCAGGACACCGCGTTCCGCGGGCTGGTCGACGGCGCAGCGATCCACCGCCCACGCATCGATATGTACGTCCCCACCGGCAGAGAGGAGGACTACTACCGCTGGGGCACGATGGAGGGCGCGAGCCGCGACCTCGGCGTGTTCGCCATCCGCATGAAGTCGGACATCGTCTCCTGGCCGGAGGACGAGAACGGCAACTGGACGGAGGAGAAGCACTGCGTCGAACCCGGCACGTACTGCGGGCTCATCTTCCTGTTCAGCACGGTCAACGGCGAGCCGCTCGCCATCATCAACGACGGCGAACTCCAGCACATGCGCGTCGGTGCGGGCGGAGGGCTCGGCACGCGCTATCTCGCACGCGAGGACTCCCGCGTCGTCGGGATGCTCGGCTCAGGAGGCATGGCGCGGACGTATCTCAGGGCGTTCTGCAATGAGCGTCCCATCGAGAAAGTACGCGTCTACAGTCCCACGAAGCGCAACCGCGAGGCGTACGCGGCC
Source organism: Chloroflexota bacterium (assembly GCA_009838965.1). GTDB lineage: Bacteria > Chloroflexota > Dehalococcoidia > Lucifugimonadales > Australimonadaceae > Bin16. The sequence continues at coordinate 13,870 of VXQP01000073.1, forward strand.
GAGATGATGGACCTGCTCGACATCGACATCGAGCCGGTGGACGACCCGGAGTCCGCCGTGCGCGGCGCGGACATCGTCTCGACCTGCACGGACGCGATGCAACCGGTGTTCAACGGCGAGTGGCTGGAGCCGGGGATGCACGTAACCAACCTGGGCGGCTACGAGCTCGACGAGACCGTGTTCAAGAAGGCGAACGTCATCATCCGGCAGGGCATCGCAGGCGCGAAGCTGGAGGAAGACCCACGCATCCAGTACGGGCGCGGCCACAGTCCCGTGGCGTTCGTGGCGGGGACAGAGGAAGAGATGAAGCGCCTGCCTCCCAGCGGAGGGGGTATGCGGCGCTTCAGCACATCCTCCTATCCAACGTTCACCGACGTCGTGAACGGCGTCGTGGATGGGCGTACCTCGCGCGACGACATCACGCTCTACCTGAACGGCGGCAACCAGGGCCTCCAGTTCGCCGCGGTCGGGAAGGTGGTCTACGACAAGGCGCGCGAGATGGGCCTCGGCCACGAGATGCCGACCGCCATGTTCCTGCAGGACATCCGCGATTAGGCCAGCGCCTTCTCGAAGTAGATGAGGGCAGGCATACCTGCGCCGGAATTGTGTCGCAGGAACGGCTGCGTGCGAACGTACCCCAACCGCTCGTAGAGGCGGACAGCGGTCTCCATCCGTGGCGTTGTGTCGAGCACCATGCGAGTCGCACCTTGTTCTGCCGCTACACGCTCCAACCGAGACACCAGTTCCGTCGCGATCCCCCTGCTGCGCTCATCCGGGATGACATACATCCTCTTGAGTTCGGCGGTCTTGGGACCCTCCATCCGTATGCCGCCACAGCCAACCGGCCTGCCGTCGCGGCGGACGAGCATCATCTCCAAGCCCTGATGTGCAGCCGAGCCGAGCCAGCCAGTCTCCTCGCGTGTGTTGAATGACAGAAACTCCTTCTCATAGTCAGTGAGGAGCGCCGCTACCTCCGGGACATCCGGGGTGGCGGGTTCGAACGTGATGTTCGCAGGCAGGATGCGCTTCTCGTAGCAGATGGCCCACCATTTCCCTTCGTGTTCTCCGTAGAGTGGTATCTGCGAATAGCCGAGTGCTTCGTAGAAACCTATGGCGCGCGTCTGGCGGTCGCCGGTTTCGAGAGCGACCCGCGACATCCCAAGCTCCGATGCTGCATGTTCCAGCTCAGCGACGAGCCTGCGTGCCAGCCCTGTGCCACGCTCCTCGGGCAGGGCATAGACACGCCGCAGTTCGCACATCGTCTCGTCCATCACGAGCACCCCTCCGCACGCAACCGGGGCGCCGTTCCGTCGCGCTACGAGGAAGACGCCGTTGAATGCTGCCTTCAATTCGTCGCTGAGCGCGCCGGTCTCGATGTCGCCGGCGTCCCAGTAGATGTCCAGCACCTCAGCATCGAGTAGAGCCATCAATGCCTCGGCGTCCGGATGGGCCGGTGTGACCGCTTCGAACGTAATTTCATCTGCCATCATATGCCTCCGTAAACGAAAAGAGAGGGGCCGGTGTACCGGCCCCTCTCGACGATTCGCTGGTGCCCTTTCGGGTCAGTCCTTCTCGTTCTCGAACTTGTAGTTGGGATCCGTGTAGCACTCGGGGGGCATCTCGCTCTTGAGCCCTCGCTTGCCAAGCTCTGCCTCGAATCGCTCTCGGATCTCCGGCGCCTCCTGGTGGTACTCGTACTGGTCGTCGGAGCGGTCCACCTTCTCACTCATGGCGCCCGTGAACTGGGGCAGGGGGTGGAATGCGAGATAGCGTCCCGGGTGCTCACCCACGTTGAAGTGCTGGTGGAACCAGCGGTTCGGCGGCACGAAGATGCTGCCCTCGTGCCACGGGATGAACACCTTGTCCTGCCCTTCCGGCCACATGACGGAGAACCCTTCGCCGGCAGGGATGACGATGACGTAGGCCGGACCGTGGCGGTGGCCCTTCTTGTATGTCTTCGCGGGGAAGACGGACATGTGCGCTGTCAGCTCTGAACCGGGGTACTGCACGAACACGGTCGTGCCGCCAGCGCCGCGGCCCTTGAACGGGACGAGCCTGTCCCACGCGCGCATGTCCGGGAAGAAGTTGCCCACCCAGTACTGGCGCACCATCCCGCGCCCGGACGGGTCGTTGTCCACGACCACGGCGTCCGAGTAGAACTCGTCGGAAGAGATCAACTCCTCCTGCGGCTGGAGCGGTGTGTTGAAGAAGATGTTCGCGTCCTTCGCGGCGGACATCGCGATGGGCATGTTGTTGTAGTGCAGCAGCCGCGCGGGCTGACCGCCGGACATGCTCGCGTACTCCACCCAGTAGTTGCCGGGGATGCGGAACATCGCGTGGTCGGTCCACTCGAACGAGTGCTTCTCGCCGCCGTCCTTCCAGATAGTGGTAACACCGCGCCCGCTGAGGACGTAGACGACGTCTTCCAGCGTCATCTTGAACGGCGGGACGGAGCCGCCTGCAGGGACCTCGGTGATGCGCGCCTCCGAGACGCCCTCCTGACCCGCGAGCTGCAGGAACGCCGCGTTGTGCCCGCGCTCCTTCCAGTAACCGAGCTCGACGGTGCGTCCGTCCTCGATGTAGTAGTCGCGGTAGATGGGGATGTCCTGCGCCTCCATCCACCGGTCGTAGAACTGCGGCTTGCGGATGTAGGACTGCTGCTGTGCCTGTGCGGGCGCGGTGGCCATAGGTGTTCCCTCCTGAGCGTTACGCCGGTGCAACTGTACGGGAGCGGGCAGAGCGTGTCAAAGCACCGCGTGCCTAATGGGAGTGCCTATATAGGCGTATCTGGGTCGGTTTCAGTTCGTGTGCAGGCGCTGCTGCCGGTGTGCGACGGTAATGACAGTTCGATCGTCCTGGGCCACGACCATGTAGCAATCGAGCCTGTCGGCAACACGGCGGTACTGACTGCCCATCATTCTCTCTGCAATCCGGTGGGCTCTCCCATCCATCGAATAGCTCATGCCCTGTCTCGTCCGGACAGCCTTGCCGAATCGGTACACGACACTAAGCACATCAAGGCCAATCCCACGCTGATGGCGCCTGTCCTCCGCATGCTGTGACAATTCCAGTTGATTAAAATCTCTGTCTCGCATCTTGCTCTCTCGTCCCCACTACCGTACCTTAGCTTTCACACCCAATCAAGTAGACCATCATTTGGTGCCCACAACATGGAGTGCGAATGGCAGCCACTGTTGGATTCGTAGGACTGGGACGCATGGGGAGGCCCATGGCGCTGAACCTGCTTAGCGCCGGATTCTCAGTGCTGGTGCTGTCGCGCTCGCGTCCGCCAGTCGAGGCGCTCGTAGCAGCAGGCGCGGAGGAAGCCGCGTCGCTCGCCGACATGGCAGCACGCGCGGATGCCGTCTGCACCTGCCTGCCGGACGTTGCCACTTCGGAGGCCGTGTACCTGGGCACCGAGGGCCTCGCGGCACACGCGCGAGCGGGGCAGGTGCTCATCGAGCACAGCACGATAGCGCCGTCACTCGCAGTGCGCATAGGCGATGCTGCGGTTCAACGCGGCGCCGGCTATCTCGATGCGCCGGTCTCCGGCGGCGTGGAGCGTGCCGAAAGCGGTACGCTCACCATCATGGCAGGCGGTGAGGCGCAGCACTTCGAAGCGGCGCGTCCGGTGCTCGACGCGATGGGTGCGAGCCTGAACCTCGTGGGGCTCGTGGGGCAGGGCAGCGTCGTCAAGCTTACGAACCAGTTGCTCGTAGGCATCCACACGATGGCGGCGTGCGAGGCGTTCCTCTTCGGCACGTCGGCAGGGGCGGACGGCCAGCAACTGCTCGATGTGCTCGCGACCTCCTGGGGCGCCAGCGGCATGCTTACGCGCAACGGGCCGATGCTGCTCTCCGGTGACTACGGCTCGTTGGCGCCGGTACGCCTGCTCGCCAAGGACCTCGGCCTCGTGGAGGACGCCGCAGCCGACCTCGGCGTCCCGCTGCCGCTCGTGCAGCGGACGCGCGCGCTGTTCGATGAGGGCATGGCCCACGGGTTGAGCGAGAGCGACATCTCCTCGCTCATCACGCTGCTGGCTTCACAGGTCGCGGCGGACTAGGCTCCTGGCTCCCTCAGCGCCGTCAGCACACGTTCGGCAGTGAGCGGCAGGTCCTTCATGCGAATGCCAGTGGCATCGCGGACGGCATTGGCAATGGCCGGCGCAACGGCGAGCAGCGGCACTTCCCCGATGGCCTTTGCGTTGTAGGGCGCCGCTCCGGCATCGGACGTCACGAGCACCGTCTCCAGCGCAGGGAGATCAGCCACGTTCGGCAGCTTGAAGTCGGCCAGTGAGAGCGTCGTGACCCTGCCTGCGTCCGTCAGGAGCTCCTCCTGCAACGCGTAGCCGAAGCCCATCACGACCGCGCCGTTGATCTGGCCCTGGTGGGCGATGGGGTTGATGATGGTGCCCACGTCGTGGGCGCTGGTGAACCGCAGGAGCGTGATCTGCCCTGTTTCCTTGTCCACATCCACCTCCGCCACCTGTGCAGCGAATGCCGTGTGTTCCGGCTGGCCGGTGACCTGCGAATGTCCTCTGCCATTGATGCTTCCACCAGCAGCCTCGACCACGCTCGTCCACGATATCGATTCAGTTCCGCCGTGCCATATCTGCCCGTCCTCGCTGGCCAGCGCATCGACCGGCCAACCCGTCTGCGACGCGGCAGCCTGCAGCAGTCCGTTCAGCGCGGCCTCCGCCGCCTCGTACACTGCCGGGACCGCCATCCGCGTCGTGCGGCTGCCCGCAACGCCTGAATCGAAAGGGACGGCATCGGTGTCCCACACCTGCACGGTAACGCTGCCGACGTCCATACCGAGCACCTCGGCGGCAACCTGCGCGAACATTGTGTAGGCACCCGTGCCCGGTTCGAAGATGGGCGTCCTGACGACCACCGATGCATCAGCGTTCAGTACGACCTCCGCGTAGGACTCGCCGCCGCCTGCCGGACGCGCGCACATAGCGATGCCTCTGCCGGTGCCGGGGTGCTTCGGTCCGCTGTAGCCGCTCTGCTCGACCGCCGCGCGCAGCGTCTCCTCGGCTCGCACCTCCCCGAAGAGCTCGTTCATCGGCGTGCGCTGCCCCTCGCGCAGGATGTTCTTGATGCGGAACTCCAGTGGGTCCATGCCGAGACCGTGCGCCACTTCGTCCAAGTGCGATTCCATCGCGAAGGAGCCTTGCACCTCGCCGGGGCCGCGCATATAGCCCCCCGGCAGGTTGTTCGTATAGACGTGGTACTGCTCGAAACGCGCGTTCGGGATGTGCCAGTTCGCCGCGATGCGGTCGACACCAGCCAGCGCACCGAGCGGCATCAGCCCGGCGTAAGCGCCACTGTCGAAGTACATCTCCTGCAGGTGCGCGGTGATGACACCATCGCGCGTTACGCCCGTCCTGACGCGCATAGCCGCGGCGTGCTTCGGATTGCCCGCGCCGAGCTCCTCCACCTGGTCCATCACCATCTTCACTGGACGGCCCGTCCTGACTGAAAGCAGGTAGGCCAATGGCTCGTCGAACGGCGCGGTTTTCGATCCGAAGTCCCCACCGACATGGACGGGATGGACGACGATCGACCCCTCGTCGACACCCACCGCCAACGCCAGCGCCTGCCTGAGTCCGAACGGGGTCTTGTTTGACGACCACACGTGCGCCCGTCCGTCGCTCTCTACAGAAACGACGCAGCAGCGCGGTTCAAAGAAGGCCGGATGCGTCCTGCCGCAGCGGTACTCGTCCTCGAAGATGAGGTCTGCTTCTCCGAATCCCGCATCCACGTCGCCGATCCCGAAGCTCGCACTGAAGAAGACGTTGGATGGCTGCGCGGGCGGGCGGCGGAAGCCGTCGTATACGCCCATATCAGGATGGATGAGCCGAGCACCCGGGCGCGCCGCTTCCTGTGCGTCGAGCAACGGCTCCATTTCCTCGTATTCGACCCTGATCATGCCGGCCGCGCGTTGCGCCGTCTCTTCGTCGTCGGCGGCGACGACCGCGACCTTCTCACCTGCGAAGCGGACGACGTCCTGTGCCAGCAGCGGTACGTCGCGTACCTGCCGTCCCTGCAACCGGCTCGCGACGTCGGCTCCGGTCAATACCGCATTGACGCCGGGAAGCGCTTTCGCCTGGGAGACGTCGATGGCTTTGACGCGAGCGGCGGGGTAGGGGCTGCGCAGCGCCTTTGCCCAAAGCGTCCCCGGCGGACAGACGTCGAACGCATAGAGCGCGCTGCCTGTCGTCTTGTCCGGCCCCTCCGTTCTGCCTGCCGGACGGCCGATGACCCTGAAGTCCGCCACGCCTAACCCTTGAACAGCGGAAACACCTTGAGCGCGTTGTCGTTGACGAGTTTGCGCTTGTCGTCGTCGGTCAGGAACTCGATGGAGTCGATGACCGGAAGCATGTCGTCGGCGGGGCGTCCGGTGTCGGGGTTGAGCACCCCGGTGCCGCTGCCCGGGGATTCGGTGCCGAAGCACATCTGGTCGATGCCCTTGTGCTTCATCGCGGTCGCAAGGTAGTCCTTGTCGTAGGCGCAGGTATCGAAGAAGAGATTGTCTGCCCAGGTGCGCTGCTCGTTCTCGTGCGCGGCCATACCCTGATTGCCGATCCCTACCTGGCCGCCGCCCGCGATTCCGGACGATTGCGCCCGCGGGATGAAGCGACTGAGGGCGCCACCGCAGTGGCAGACGAGCACTTTGAGGTCGGGGAACCGGTCGAATACGTCACTGTGCTCCAGGAGTTGGGTCGCGAGCGCCTGCTCCGTCATGAAGTTGTACTGGTAGCTGTGGGGGATGATGGTGATGCGGGGGTCGCGCGAGATGGAGGCGTGCACGATGAGCGGCGCCTGCAGTTCGGACGATTTCCGGTAGAGCGGGAACCAGTAGGGGTCGTTCATGCCGGGAACGCGCCGGTCGCCGCCGGGGTCCGGGTTCACCGTCGCAGCGACGAACCCCAGTTCGCTCACCGTACGCTCGAACTCCGCGAGGCAGCCCGTCGTGTCGTTGGCATAATCGATGCCCACCTGCGGCAACTGGGCGACGCCGACGAACCTGTCCGGGTACATCTCGCACGTCTGGTGGATGACGTCGTTCGTAACGGCTGTCCAGTGATCGACGATGTGCGGCATCTCCCAGTGCATCATCGCGACCGGGCGCGGCGAGATGAACTGCACCTCCACGTTGCGCTCGTCCATCATGGCAAGGTGACGCGCCTGCGCCTCCTCCATCGCCTTCTCCGGTATCTGGAGCGAGCTGCCGACCGGCGTGCGGAGCGCAATCATGTTGTAGGCGTACGCACGGAACTGCGCGGGCGTCGAGTGGTGGCCGTGAACGTCTATGACCTTGTTGCCGTGGAACATGACGCAACCCCCTCGTGTGGCGTGTGGCGCAGTCTAGCAGGGTTGCCACGAAGAGGAGGCCGCGTCATGTCAGGCCAGGGACCGTCAGCAGGCGCTATCCGTCCGAGAGCGGCGCTACGCTGAAGATCACCTGGAACGGTTTGCAGTAGATGATGACTGAGTTGTAGCCGTCCGGCGACAGGCCCTCAGGCAACGGGTAGTTCTGGTTGCCGATATTGCCCTTCAGCTTGCCCAGCTCCACGTACTCGCCGCTGTGCACGTTGCCACGGCTCATCGGGTCGGGGTGGCTCGCGAGGATCACACGGAGGTCGGGGCCGTTCGTCACGCGGAAGTCCTCGAACCGGAGCACGTGCGAGCCGTCCGGCAGTGTGTACAGGGTCGCCGAGCCTTCGCCCTTGTGGAAGCTATCGGCGTCGCGGAACATGCCCTGCTTGACCGCTACAGGTCCGGCCGGCGCCATCATCTCCGGCATCATCGCGGCCATCTGGGCCATCATCTCGGGCGTCATGTTCTGCATCACGCCGGTCATCATCTCCGGCGTCATGGTCTCCATCGCTTCAGCTACCATCTCCGGCGTCATCCCGGGGACCGCCTCAGCCATCGTCTCGGCAATCTCAGCCCGCATCTCAGGCGTCATGCTCTGTATCGCTTCGGCCATCGCTTCCGGCGTCATGTTATCCATGACCGACGCCATCATCTCGTCCGCAGTCTGAGGCGGTGCCTCAGGCATCGCCTCAGACACCTCTTCTTCCATCATGGCCATCGTCGCCATGGTCTGGTCCACCTGGGCACGCGTCATACCTTCCGGCACTACCGCGCCGATGCTGTACGGGAACTCTTCGTCCACGGTCTTGTTGATGAACAGCGGCGAGCCGAGCCACCATGCGAGCGCCAGCACGGGTATCGCAACGATCACAGCAGCAACTATGAGCCACCCACGGTACTTGCGGATACTCTGCCCCAAACCACCCATCATTCACCCCCTTGACTCTGTGGGCTCTCAATTCCAGTGTACGACATTCCCGTCACGCACCAGGCCTCAGCACCCGGCGCCAGCTACGAGGACCTCGTGCCGTTTTGGCAAGATGTACCGGGACACCTGGAGTGCAACGCGCTACGGGATCAGCAGCACTTTGCCCGTCGTGAGGCGGCCTTCCAATTGCCGGTGGGCCTCCGCCGCTTCCGACAGCGCGAAACTCGCGCCGACGCGAACGTTGAGCGCGCCCTCCGCGAGCCAGCCGAATATCTCGCTCGCGCGCCAGTCGATCTCCTCACGTGTGAGCGCGTAGCTGGCGAGGGTAGGGCGCGTAAGGAAGAGCGATCCCTTCGCATTGAGTACCTGCGGGTCGACCGGCGGTACACGTCCGCTCGACTGCCCGAAGAGCACGAGATAGCCGCGTGGCGCGAGGCAGTCGAGGCTGCCGTCGAACGTGTCCTTCCCCACTGAGTCGTAAACCACGTCCAGTTTCGCGCCGCCGGTGATGCGGTCTACCTCCGCAACGAAGTCCTGCTGTGTGTACAGGATCACGTCATCTGCTCCGGCCTCGCGCGCCAGCTGCGCCTTCTCTTCCGTCGAAACCGTGCCGATGACGTGCGCGCCGCGCATCTTCGCCATCTGCGTCAGCAGCAGGCCGACTCCTCCCGCGGCCGCGTGCACGAGGCAGGTGTGGCCCAGCTGCAGCGGGAACGTCGAGGCCATGAGGTAGTGCGCTGTCATCCCTTGCAGCAGCACCGCTGCGCCCGTGGCGTCGTCCACGCCTTCCGGCAGTTTCACCAGACGGTCCGCGGAGACCTTGACGTACTCCGCGTACGATGCGCCCGTACCCGTGTAGCCTGCATGCTCGCCGACGGCGATGTTCGTGACGCCTTCACCGACGGCAACGACCTCTCCTGCGCCCTCCTGTCCCGCAACATGGGGCAGAGCGACGTTGTACGCGCCGGTGCGCTGGTAAGTGTCGATGAAGTTGACGCCGCACGCACCGAGGCGGAGAACGGCCTCGCCGGGCCCGGGTTCAGGCTCGGGGATGTCCTCGTAGCGCAACACCTCGGGGCCGCCGAACTCGTGGAACCGGACTGCTTTCACGCTGTTCCCTCCCTGGATCGATGCTTCCGATGAGCGCACTACAGTGTGCCATCCTGCGCCGTTCCGCGCCATCGCGCCGATCGCACAGTCTGGCTCTGAATATCACGCCCAAACGCAGAAAATCCGCATTGCAGGCGATATCCGGCGGGTGGTACCTTTCACCCATCCCAAGCGGGCGCCGCGAGCCCAGGAGGAATGGCCATGGCTGCATCGACCACAACGAACCCCGCTACCAGGCTTGGAGGGTTGATCCTGATCATTGGAGTCATCCTGCTGGTCTTCGCATCGCTTGTCTTTCCCGGTGGGGTACTGCTGGACCCGGTGGACCAGACAGACTTCCCGGCAGCCCTCGACGCGATGGCCAAGAACGCGAGCCTCGCGCACCTGGCGACCATGCTGTCGATCATCGGGATGTTCCTCTATGCGTACGCTGCGCTCACCTGGCTCCGCCTGCCCCAACAGGCGGGAGTCGGCAGTTCGCTCCTGCGGCTGGGTGTGTTCTCCAGCCTGTTCGGGTGGGCCCTCTACGCCATCGCGATGGGTATGCGGCACTTCAGCATCCACCTGATGCAGCGTGGCATGCAGTCCGGAGCCGATCAGGCGTTCTTCGAAGAGCTTGCCCTCACCGTTTATGCACCGATGGCCGGAAGCGTCATAGCGCTGGTGGCTGTGTATCCCGTCGCATCCATCCTCGTTGGCCTCGGCCTGGGCTCCCGCTTCGGGTCGATGAGCATCTACAAACTGGCTTCCTACGGCCTCGCCGTCATGGGAGTCTTGGCGGGCATCAACTTCCTGGTCCTCCAGCACGCTCCGGGGATCGAGCCTATAGTGCTCCTCAGGAACGACAATGGCTTGCTGGCGTTCGGTTCCCTCTGCTTCATCATCATCGGACTGGGGATGTACCGGGGCCGGAGCGAACTCACATCAGAGGACTGACGCCCTTCCCGTCCGCCTATCCCAGGCGCGCGCCGCGCCCCCAGGAGTAGTGCCATGGCTGCATCGACGGTCACCCGTCCCGCTACCAGGACCGGAGGACTCGCCCTCATGGCGGCCGTCATCCTTATGCTTTTCTCAGCAGTCTTTCATCCCGGCGGCTGGCTGGTAGGCGAACCGGTGGACCAGACCGACTTTGCCGAAACCCTCCGGGTTATGGGTGACTACGCCAGCCTGGCGCACCTCGTGACGATGCTGGGGATCGTCGGGATGCTGCTCTACTCCTACAGCTTCATCACTCTGTGGCGGGTACCTCAGCAGTCCGGTCTCGTTGGCTCGAGCCTGCGGCTCGGCATCCTGTCGAGCCTGTTCGGATGGGGACTTTACATCATCGCGATGGGCATGAGGCACATGACCATCCATCTGATGCAACGCAGCATGGAGGCCGGCGCCGACCAGGCCCTGTTCCAGGCCCTTGCCCTGAACATCTATGCGGCGATGGCCGGGATCGTACTCGCGCTCGTCGCCGTCTATCCCGTCTCATCCATCCTCATCGGCATCGGCGTTGCCTCACGCCTCCGGTCGATGGACATCACCAAGCTGGCTTCCTACGGCCTTGCCCTCATGGGAGTAGCAGCAGGCATCAACTTCCTGCTCCTTCAGCACGTCCCGGATATCGGTCCTGAGACCCTCCTTCTGAACAACAACTACCTGCTCTTCTTCGGCTCCTTCTGCCTGTTCATCATCGGACTGGCGATGTACCGGGGCCGGAGCGAGCTCTCCTCAGAGGACTAAAGGACAAGCGTGACCGCCGTGAAGCAGGGGCGCCCCGTGTGGGCGCCCTTCCTTGTGCTAGCATTTGATCCATGAGATTCCCACATATCGCCGCCCTGGTTCTTGTCGCCTGTTTGACTCTCCTCGCAGCCTGCGAATCCCCTGAACCAACCCCGACTCCCACTCCTACGCTCGAACCGACTCCAACGCCTGCGCCGACGGCAACACCAACGCCGGTACCAGCGCCCACCGCAACGCCTGAGCCGGCGGCAACCCTTGCTCCCATCCCAGCCGCAGAGGACGCCTTCCGCGAGGACAGCTGCCCGTTCAGCAACCAGCCCGGCACACCGCTCTGGGCTGCCGTGTGTGGCTACCTGACCGTCCCCGCCGACTACGACGACCCAAGCGCTGGAACGTATGAGATCGCCGTGGCCATGTTCCCCGCAACTGGAGAACGCACCAGCGACGTCCCCGTTGTCTACCTCGAGGGCGGCCCCGGCGGGAATGCCCTGGAAGGACTGGACGTGAGCGGCGGCGTGATCCTGGAGCCGCTGAACGAGAGCCGGGACGTGATCGTGTTCGACCAGCGCGGTGCCGGCTTCTCAGAGCCAGCCCTCAGTTGCCCTGAGGCACGCGAACTCACTCGAGAGCTGATAGGCCAGGCGCTTCCTATCGCGGAGGAGAACGAGCGCTGGAACGAAGTGCTGCAAACATGCCGCGATCGTCTCGTGGAGGAAGGGGTAGACCTTTCGCTGGTCAACAGCGCCGCGAACGCAGCCGACGTCGACCGCTTGCGCACCGCGCTTGGCCACGAGCAGTGGGACCTGTACGGATCGTCGTACGGAACGCGGCTTGCACAGAACGTGATGCGTGACTTCCCGAACGGCGTGCGGCGCGTCGTGCTGGACTCCTCTTATCCCCTGGAGTTCGACCTCTTCGCGCGCCTCGCCTCCGGCTCCGAACGAGCGTTCCGCCTGCTGCTCGACTCCTGCGCTGCGGACGCGGTTTGCAACGAGCACTACCCCGACCTCGAAGGCACGCTGATCGAGGCGTTCGACAGGCTCTCGGCTTCACCGGAGCCGGGTGAGGCGTCGTTCTCACTCGATGGCGAACGCGTCGATACGCTCATGACCGGCGAGCGCCTCGCCTGGCTGGTGTTCGAGGCCTTCTACCAGACAGACGTCATACCCTGGTTGCCGGAGATCATCACCGAGGCTGCGCAGGGGAACGTGGAGCCTGCGAACTTCATGCTCTCCAACAGCCTCATCAATGACGCGTTCTTCTCGTTGGGGATGCACCTCTCGACGCGCTGCGCGGACCAGACCTCCTTCACAACGAAGGAGGCGATCGCGGCCAGCATCGAGGCATCGCCTCTGTTCTCCCGGCTCCAGGACCCGGAAGGGACGTACGCCCAGGACGCGATCGATACATGCGCCCTCTGGAACGTGGAACCGTCCCCGCCTGTGGAGAACGAGCCCGTTCGCAGTGACATCCCCACGCTGATACTCGCGGGCGAGTTCGACCCGGTAACGCCGCCTTCATCGGGAATGGCGGTCGCGGCGAACCTCTCCAATGCCACGTTCGTCGAGTTCCCGGCGGCAGGGCACGGGATAGTCCTCGAAGGCGACTGCGCGAAGTCGATCATCAACGCGTTCCTCGACGGAGAAGACGCACCTGACACATCATGCGTATCGGAGGAGTTCTCCTCTCCCGCCTGGGTGACGCCCCTGGGGGAGATAACCCTCACGCCGGCGAACTCCCCATTCGGCGTGAAGATCGTGGAGCCCGAAGGCTGGAAGCCGTTTGAGGACCTGCCCGGCAGGTTCTACCGGCACGAGATAGCCGGTCCCGTGCTCATCCAGACCGTGATTCCCGGTCTGACCGCTGACCAGTTCCTGGAGCAGCAGATCGTAAGCATCCCGGGCGTCGAGCCCGAGGAGTTGGACCCCGTTTCCGCCGGTGAACTCAGCTGGCGCGTGGTCCTGGTTGAGGTCGACGGGAGGCTGCAGGCGATAGCCGCAGCCCAGCCACCCGCATCCGATACGGGCGGCACCAGCGTGCTCCTCGCGGCGGTCATAGGGTTCCCGTACCAGCGTGAGGCTGTGCTGAGCGATCTGCTCCTCCCGACGCTGGACGTGTTCGGCTCCTAGCGAGCCTGCTCAGACGAGCAGCCGGTAGACCGGCGGGGTGAGGATCCCCGCCACGATGGGGAAGGGCAGGTTGACGAGCATCCGGCTCGTTGTGAAGGCACCGCCCAGGAACGGAAGCTCCCACATGACCGTGCGCGTGAATGGGATGGTGTTCCAGGCCGTGATGAGCGCCGCGACAGGCCCGACGCCCGCGCCCGCAAGGAAGATGGATGCAGCGAGCGGGATGACGACGTACGGTCCGCCGGGGATGAACATCCCCACCGCCGCGCCGATGAGGATGCCCGTGAAGCCGGACTCGTCGCCGATCCAGCGGGTGATGACCTCCTGCGGCAGGATGACCTGCGTCATCCCCGCAAGCACCATTCCCAGCACGAGCATCCGCGCTACGGAGCGTAACAAGAGAGCGCTCGTTTCCACACCATAGCGCATACCGGCCAAGCCGTCCTTGCGGAAAACCAGAAACAAGGTAAGGCCGACGAGTCCGGCCAGCAGATAGAGTGTCATTCCGTCCGCTCCTGCTCCGCCCCGCCGATACGCGACCGTGCCGCTTCCTGCGCGCCGCGCGGCATGAGGCGGAATACGACCGGCACGAGCAGCGTCCCGACGCCGATCAGCCAGAGGGTGGAGAGTGTCTTCGCCAGCGCCAGCGGTACGCCGAGGAAGGGCAGCTCGTAGACCAGGAAGCGGTTGGCGGTGAAGATGTTCCGCGCAACGGAGAACGCGGAGATGGACGCGATGCCCGCCCCGCCGTGCATCAGCGCCGCCGCTATCGGATACATGACGTACGGGCCACCTGGGGAGAGCACGCCCGCCGCCGCGCCGATGAGCACACCCTTCACCCCGGCTTCGTCACCCATCCAGCGTCCGACCACTCGCGGAGGAAAGAGGACGGTCAAAAGTCCGGCAAGGATGAAGCCGAGGAACAGAGCAGGCGCGGCCTGCCGGATGATGAACAGCGAGTTCTCGCCGCCTTCACGCAGACCGTCCACACCGTGCAGGACGAACGCCGCCACTGAAACGACGGCCAGCAGGCTCACCATCGTGATGAGCGTGGTGTCGCGCCACCACGATTTCTTCTTCTGTGTTTCGCCCATGCGGGCTCCGTTCGATATCTTGGGGGCCGCCCGATTCTATCGCCTCAACGGGCGTTTCACGAACGAGGCTCGTACCCGGGCTACTGGATGTCCATCCGGCTGAGACGCCGCACGGTGAGGAGGAAGAACACCACCGTCACCAGCCCTGCGCCAACGACGGCAGGGGTCAGTGCGATGGTCAGGTCCTCGCCGAACACGTCGTTGATCCCGTACGCCGTGCCGAAGATGTAACTGCGGATGCTCAGGTAGCGCGTGCCGCTGAGGAAGGTCGTGATGAGCGCCTCCCAGAGCAATACATAAACGAGGCCGAACCCGAGCGCGCGTGTCGTGAGCAGCCCCAGCCAAGTGAACGCGGAGGCGTAGGCCACGACGCCAACGACCACTCCGACGGCTGCGGCCAGTGGAGCGTTACCGGTCCCGTCCGGGTCCATCATGGTAATGACTGCTGCGACAGCAGCCATGAGCGGGGCGGCGACAACCACGGTTGCGGCGAACTTGGCGAGCACGATCGTCCAGCGCGGCACCGGTTTCGTGGTGAGCAGGCTCAGCGTGCGGTCCTCCACCTCATTCCCGAACGCGCCGGTCGCGAGCACCATGACGGTGATCGGAAGCGTGACGGAGATGACGAGCCCGCCCAGCACGGGTCCGATGAGCGTGCCCTCTTCCGCGACGGTGGAGTCGAGGATGACTGCCAGTCCCAGGGGGAGCAGCGCGAGGATGATGAGCAGCGCGAGCTTGCGCCTCGTGACCGCCTGGCGCAGCGCCAGCATGAAGAGCGCTCCGATCACCGCTGCACCACGTACGAGAAGACGCTCTCCAGCGAATCGTCCAGCGGTTCGATGCGGTAGAGGCGGCTTCCGATGTCCTGTGCGAGCCTCGGGGCCATGCGCTGCAGCTCGGCAACGTTGCGGGTGAGCACCTCGATGCTGCCGCTCTCGTCCAGTGAAACGGACTCCACCGAATCCAGCGCCACGAGCGCGGCAGCCATCTCCCGCTGCTTCGACGCACCGATGCGTACATGGAACGGACGCTCGTCCAGCTTTTCGCGTATCGCGTGGAAGTCGCCCGCCGCCGCCAGCTTGCCGCTCACTACGAGCAGGATGCGGTCGGCCAGCGCCTCGACCTCTTCGAGGATGTGGGAGGAGATGAGGATGGCCTTGCCCTGCGTTGAGAGCCGGGCCACGAAATCGGCGAACTCGACGCGCTGGCGCGGATCGGTGCCGTTCAGCGGTTCGTCCAGTATGAGGACGTCCGGTTCGTGGACGATGGCCCCCGCAAGCCTTATGCGCTGCCGCATCCCACGCGAGTAGGTGCCCGTGGGCCGGTGTTGCGCATCCTCCAGGTTCGCCGCATGGATGGCGCGGTCTACCGCCGCTTCGTCGTTCATTCCCTGCAGGCGTGCGGCCAGCCGCACGAAATCGCGCCCGGTCATGAACGGATAGAGCACGTCGTGCTCCAGCATCACGCCGATGCGCCGGTACAGTCCGATGTTGCCCTGTACCTCCTCGCCAAGTACCCGCACGCTGCCGCGCGACGGTTTGACGAGACCGCACATCATGCTCAGCAATGTCGTCTTCCCTGCGCCGTTCGGGCCGAGGATGCCCGTCACACCGGGGTAGATGTCGAACGAGGCCTCGTTCACCGCAACGACGCTGCCGTACCACTTCGAAACGTTCTGCACCTCGACGGCCGGTCTGGACGCGGTAGTCATAGCCGTATCCTCCGATAGCGGTGCCACAGCAGCAGGGCAGGGATGCCCGTCCACAGCACGTACACGCCGATGGGGAATGCGTCGTGCAGCTCGGCGACGGCCATCGAGGACGGAGAGCCTTCCCCGGGTTCGAGGTCTACATCGAACACCATGTTGTTGAGGTTGTCCGTAACGCCGCCCAGGTTGAGCAGGCCGATGTAAGGCGCGAGGTCACCTACAGGACGCGTGCACTCCGTGGTGCTCGATACGGTCCCTCCATCCTGCATGAACTCCTCGGATATGCATTCCTGGAAGGTCAGTCCGTCGCTGATGGAGTTGAGCAGCAGCCATGCCGCGATGATGAACGCGGCGGCATAGGCGCGTCGCGTCGTGAACGCGGCCACGGCCAGCGGCCCCACCGAGATGAACGTAGCGATGAGCACGCCCATGAACAGGATGCGCGGGACGTCCTGCCAGTTGTCACGGATGTAGTCCACCTGGTCGCTGGCCGTGAGTATGAGCCCCGCCTGCAGGACGATCTGTCCGGCGTAGACCAGTACGAGCACGATGGCGAAGAACGCAAGGAAGCGCGCGATGAGATAGTCGTTGGAGGTGAGCGGCCGGACCAGATACAAGGGGAGGACGTTGTCACGCCGGTCGGGACAGAGTAACTCCGGAGCCATGATCGCTCCAAAGATGATGAGGATGACGCTCACGACAGAGTAGTAGTCGGCAGGGCCGGGTATGAACTGCGATGCATCATCGCCGGCGATCGGGTCAAGGAAGGCGAGGATGGTGACGAAGACGACGGCGGGCGTTATCACCGCCAGGAACAGGCCGACGGGCAGTATCTTTGCGCGCCCCCCACGCCCGATGCCAAGCACGGTGCGGACGCCGTTGTCGAACAGGGCCAGCCGCGCGCGGGTCCGGCCTTCCCGTGGCCCCGTGTACCGCTGGTATCCGAGGTCGAAGACTTCCGCCTCGCGTTCCCTCACGCCGGTCTGCTCCTGAAGATGTCGGTGAGGGTACGGCGCTCCGGCGACAGTCGCCGTATACGGGCGCCGGACTCGACCGCTGCGTCGCGGATGAGATCGTAATCGGCCTCTCGGGCCTGCTCGATGATGAGCAGCTGGCCGTCGTCCGACGTCTGCACGCCCCTCGCGGCGAGCGCGGTGACGAACTCCTCGTGACGGTCGGCGACTTCGATGAGCAGCGTCTCGGTCTCCTCGGTGAGCTTCGCGACAGCGCCCTCCTGCGCGAGCACACCGGATTCGAGCACGATGACCGAGTCAGCGGTGCGTTCCACGTCGCCCATCAGGTGGGTCGAGAGCATGACGCTGATGCCGAACGTATTGGCCGTGCGATGGATGAGCCGCAGCATCTCCTGGCGCCCGTCCGGGTCGAGGCCCGCGGTGGGCTCGTCCAGCAGCACCAGCACGGGGTCGTGGACGATGGCTTGCGCGAGTTTCACGCGCTGCTTCATGCCGGTGGAGTATTCGCCGATGGGCCGGTATCTCTCCTCGTCCAGCCCCACGTGGCGGAGCACGTCGGCGGCCCGGGTCCGCGCCTGGCCAGGCGGTATGCCGCTCACCTGCGCCATGTGCATCAGGAACTCAGAGGCGGTCATGCTCTTGGGGAGGCAGTCGTTCTCCGGCATGTAGCCGATGCGGGCGCGCCCTTCGGTGGAGCGGTACGGCTCCTCGCCCAGAAGCATCGCCGAACCTGAGGTCGGTTGGATGAGGCCTAGGAAGAGCTTCATCGCAGTGCTCTTCCCTGCGCCGTTCGGGCCGAGCAGCCCGGTCACCCCTTCGTGAACGTCGAACGAGACACCATCGAGAGCAACCGTAGAGCCGTAGTGCTTCGTAAGGTTCCGGGCTTCGAGAAGAGCAGGCACGAAGGGAGTATACAGGAAGGCGGAGCGCGAATCGGTTAACCCGCACGCTATACTCTCTCGCATGCACCGCCCACCGCGATTCGTCATCGCCACTCCCATCTGCGACGGCCACGACGTTGCCGCAGCGGCCATCACCCGCATCCTGCGCGCGCAGGGCACGGAGGCGGTCTACGTCGGGTTCAACAAGAGCGCCTACCAGATCGCCAAAGCCGCGTCGGAGGAGGATGCCACCGGCATCGCAATCAGCACTTACAACGGCGGCCACATGTCGTTCCTGCGCGAGGTGCTCGCCGAGCAGGTGCGACAGGGTATCGCCCACGTCCCGGTATTCGCCGGCGGAGGCGGCACCATCCTCGAGCGCGAGATTGCGCCGCTGATGCGGATGGGCGTGACGAAGGTCTACCGACCGCCGCTCGACCTCGCCGAGGCCGTGCGCGACATGACCTCGCTCGCTAACGACGCGGCGCATGAGCAGCCCGCAGCCGTCGGGAACGGCGCTGCGCCGTTCCGCGTACTCGCACAACGGCTGACCGATATCGAATGGAATGGCGCACAACCCGCAGGATCACACACCGACGGCAGGCCCCTCGTATGGGGCATCGGCGGACGCGGTGGAGCAGGGAAAAGCACGCTCATCGACGAGCTGCTGCTGCGCTTCCTCCGTTCTACGGGCGGGCACGTCGCCGTGCTCACCGCCGACCCCACGCTCGGCGACCGCCTGCGCATGGTGCACTGCTACTCGCCGCGCGTGTTCGTTCGCTCCGTCAGCGTCGGCCCGGGCGATTCGACCGAGGAGAAGACAGCGCCGCTCGTCGCCGAACTGCGCGGGCGCGGCTTCGACCTCATCCTCGTCGAGTCGGTCGGCCTTGGCCAGAACGAGCTCGGCGTCGCACCCGTCGCCGACGCCTCCATCTTCTGCATGACGCCAGAGTACGGCAGCGACGTGCAGCTGGAGAAGGAAGCGCTGCTACGTCGGGCCGACCTCGTCGTGATGAACAAGCGCGACTTCCCACAGGCCGAGGCGCGCTACGCCCGGGTACGTCGGTTCGTCGGCGACGATGAGCGCGTATTCCTCACCGAGGCCAAGCGCTTCGGCGACCCGGGCGTCACCGCGCTGTTCAAGGAGATCGCCCGCCGCTCCGGTCTGCCCCTGTATTCCCCCTCGCCCCTGAAGGGAGAGGGATGGGGTGAGGGCGAGAGCCCGTCCCCCGTGCCGTTCTCCCGACGCGGCTACCTCGGCGCGGTCGTCGACACACACGAGGCGTACTACGCCGAGGCCGAGGATGAGGCGGTGCTCGCGTCGAACGGCGGCGCGGCGCGCGACTACCAGGCCGAGTACGACCGCATCTGGCAGACCTACGGCTTCGACGGCGACCTCTCGGACACGGTCGTCGAGGACGGCGTCGCATACCGCGAGACACCCAGCGGCCGCGTGCCCGTCGCCCGCGAGACGACTACCGGCATCTGGACGCCCGTGCTCGGTCTGCCGGACCGCGACGCGAGCCCGCGCCAGATCGTGCGCTACCTCTACACGCAGAACCTTCCCGGCGCGTTCCCGTTCACCGAGGGCGCATACCGCTTCCGCCGACGTGACGAGGACCCTATCCGCATGTTCGCCGGACTCGGCATGCCGGAGACGACCAACTCCCGCTTCCACCTGCTCGCCGCCGGGCACGGCGCACCGCGCCTCTCCACCGCATTCGACTCGCTCACGCTCTACGGCCTCGACTCCGACGAACCTGGCGCGCTCGCCAAGGTCGGGGAGGGCGGCGTCGCCGTCGACACGCTCGACGACATGCTGCGCCTCTACGACGGCTTCGACCTCTCACGCACGTCCGTCTCGATGACCATCAACGGCCCCGCGCCCACGCTGATGGCGATGTTCCTCGTCGCGGCGCGCAGGCGCGGGTTCGATTGGAAGTCGCTGCGCGGCACCGTGCAGGCCGACATCCTCAAGGAGGTGCAGGCGCAGAACGAGGCGCTCTTCCCGCTGGAGCCGTCGCTCCGGCTCATCGCTGATATGGCCGGGTACATGATGCGGGAGGCGCCGAGCTGGTACCCGCTCTCCATCTCCGGCTACCACATCGGCGAGGCGGGTGCGAACCCGGTGCAGGAGCTCGCGTTCACGCTCGCGAACGGCCTTACGTACATCGAGACGCTGCGGGCGCGCGGGCTGCCCATCGAGGAGTTCACACGCCGCTTCTCGTTCTTCTTCACGTCAGGCTCCGAGCTGGAGTTCAACGTGCTGGGGCGCGTCGCACGCCGCGTCTGGGCGGTGGCGCTCAAGCGCTGTTACGGCGTCGAAGGCCCCGGCCTCGCGCTGCGCTTCCACAGCCAGACGTCCGGGCGCTCGCTGCAGGACTCGGAGCCACTGCACAACCTCACCCGGGTCGCGCTGCAGGCGGAGCACGCCCTCCACAACAACACCAACTCGCTCCACACCAACTCCTACAAGGAGACGTATACAACACCGCAGGAGGACGACGTCCTGCTCGCGATGGGCAGCCAGCAGATCCCGCTCGTCGAGAGCGGCGACTTCGGCTATATCGAGAACCTCAACCAGGGCGCGTACGGCCTGACGTACCTGGAGGCGGAGGTCGAGCGCGCCGTGCACCGCATCTTCCGCGAGATCGACCAACAGGGCGGCGTGCTGCCGGCCATCGAGAACGAGTACTTCCGCACTGCCATCCAGGAGGAGGTGCAGCGCGAGCGCGGAGCGATGCGCGACGGCAGGCGCCGCGTCGTGGGCGTGAACTACCTCACGAGCAGGGACGGGGCAAGGCCGCGTGGCGAACTCGTGCACATCCCCATGAAGGCGAAGCGCGCCCAGGCCGCCCGCACCCGCGCGTTCAAGCGCGAGCACGCCGCCGAAGCCGAAGCGGCGCTCGAACGGCTGCAGGCCGCCGCCGTCTCCAACGACAACGTCTTCGAGGCCCTGCTCGGCGCCGTGGAGCACGCCACCGTCGGTCAGATCACCCACGCCCTCTGGGAGGTCTGGGGCCGCTTCCGCCCGAGCATGTAGGGAAGAGCCCCCTAACTCAGCGCGTGGTTGACGACCGGCACCATCGCCGAGAGGTCGACATGGGACTGGAGCGCCTCGTTCACCTGCGCCAGCGGGTACTGGTGCGTGATCATCTTCTCCACCGGCACGTCGATGCGCGTCCGCATCAGCCGCATGGAGCGGATGATGTTCTCCACCTTCGAGCCAACGACGCCCGCGACGGTGAGGTCCTTCGCCGCGATGCGCGACGGGTCCATCTCCACCGAGGTTGGCAGGATGAGGCCGATGACCAGGTACTTGCCGCCGTAGCGCACCATCTGGAACCCCTCGTGGACGGACGTGCGCGCTCCGGACGCCTCGACAACGAGGTCGGGGCCGCCGCCGGTCAGCTCGCGCACGCGCTCGATGCGCGACTCGGGCGTCGGGTGGTCGGCGAGGTCGATCGTCTCGTCCGCGCCGAGCTCGCGGGCGAGCGCCAGCCGGTGGGAGGGCGCGCCGATCATGATGGCGCGCGCCGCGCCTCGGGCCTTCGCCTGCACCATCGCGCCCATGCCGATCGGGCCGGAGCCCTGGATGACAACTGTGTCGCCGGGGTCGGGCGCGTTCAGCTTCCGCAGCCCGCTCATCGTCGTGTGGTTGCCGATAACGGACATCAGCGCCCGCTCAGTGCTCATGTCGTCGGGCACACGCATGATGGCCGGGTTCGGCTCCAGCAACAGGTACTGGCCGAAGCCGCCGCGCAGCATCGTGCCGGAAGA
This sequence comes from Chloroflexota bacterium, assembly GCA_009838965.1. Lineage (GTDB taxonomy): Bacteria > Chloroflexota > Dehalococcoidia > Lucifugimonadales > Australimonadaceae > Bin16. The sequence continues at coordinate 35,587 of VXQP01000073.1, forward strand.
GGGGTCGACGTGCGAGTTGCCATAGTGGATGGCGTTCGTGCAGCGCAGACTCATCAGGCAGTTGTAGCAGTGACCGCACGGCGCGGAGTGGAAGAGCACGCGGTCGCCTTCGCGGAGCGTCTCGCCGAGGATGTCCGTGCGGATGTTCGCCCCGAGCGCCGCGACGACGCCGATGTTCTCGTGTCCCCAGATGATGGGATGCGGCGCATTCGGGTTGTACCAGTTGTGCGCGTCCGTCCCGCAGACCGCGGCCATGCTCATCTGCACGAGGATGTTGTCCGGCCCCACGTCCGGCACCGGGAACTCCTGCACCTCCAACGGGCGCTCCGCTCCGACGAACACCGCAGCCAGGCAACTCTCCGCCATGTCACACGCTCCTCGTTCAGGCTGGCGCGAGTCTAGAAGCGGGCAGGGGGAGCGTCAACGACGCTGAGGCAAAGGCGCGAAGATCTGCACACGGGGAATTACCGCTCACCTCCGCTCAATCCGCGCTCATTCACCTCTGGCCGTTCCCGCATCCAACCGGGCTGAAGCCGCGCAAAACCGCTCATCGCCGCGCATCCCCGCGCCAAAACCGCTCGTTACCGCCTGAGCACGCCAGACCCTGGAAAGTCGATGCCTGCCGAGTCGCCACGGCAGTAGACAGGGTACGCAGCAGAGGGACGACTGCGAAAGGGGCGGGTGTCACAAGCCCTCACCCGCGTGCTGAGGCACGTGATGTCATCCGTTTCACTGCGTAGACGACTCCGATCGCCGGGATGACCGCGAACACCAGCGGAAGCTCCCAGTCGCCCTTCACTGCGCCTCCGGCGATCAGGAGTGCGAGCGCCACGTCGGCTGCCACGTTCACCGCGAGGAGCGCGGCGACGACGCGGACCCCTTTGATCGAGAGTTGGGGCTGCGTCACCAGCACCAGCAGCCCTATGGCGGCGAGCGGATGAACGAGGACCAGCACCGCCCGTTCCCCCAGGCTTCCTGCATCCGCGAACGAGCCAACCAGGGCCGTGAACACCGTGAAGGCTACCTGGAGCACCGCGAGGACGAGCATCAGTATCCGGAACATCGTCATGCCACAACGGTAAGCAGTCGGCGCTCGAGGGTCAAGGCGAGCCCTCGACGCGCACCGTGACGACGTCGATGCCGTAGTACTGCCGATGTTGCACCCCGGACGCGTAGTGCCGCAGCAGCCGGAACGACATCTCGCCCGGGTCTGCGACCGCAGGCTGCTCTTCCAGGTACGCGAGCCTGTCCTGCAGGTTTTCCCGCCCGATGACCGACGCCACGAACTCCAGCTCGACCACACCTGCGCCGGGGCGCACCGAGACGCGCAGCCAGGGCGACCTGCCTTCACCCTCGCTTCCACCCGCCGGCATCAGGCTTGCAACAGCCTCCTCGCCCGCCGAGCGCAGGCGCATCGCGGATGACTCGTTCCATCGCATGCCTGCGGCGACATCGAGCAGGAACGCGTCGATAGCGGGCAGCGCGGCATCGTCGAGTGCAACCTCGAGACGCTTGCCCCGGCGGCCGCTGAACTCGATGAATGCCGTCAGCAGGAGCGCAACGAGCAGCCCGGCCACCACCGGGTTGCCGACTAGCGAACCCCACGACGGCCCAATCACGAGTTCGACGACGTTCAGATGTTGCATGCCGATGCCGACAGCGAACGACAGCCCGATGACGAGCACCTTCCGCTGGTCGAGGCCTTCCTGCGTAGCGGTCTGCAGGCCGCCAACGAAGTACAGCCCGAGCAGCAGGAGCAGGTATGCGCCCATGACAGGGTCGGGAACGGTGAGCAGCAGGGCCGTGAACTTCGGCAGGAGCGCAAGGACAACGAAGACGGCCGCGACGGCGAAACCGACCCTGCGGGCCGCAACTCCCGTCAGGCCGATGAGCGAGGCGCCGAACGACGAATAGGCCATCGTGGGAGGCGTCCCGGCTATGCCTGCCAGCAACATGCCGATGCTGTTGGCGCCCACCGCGCCCTGCACCTGCCGGAAGTCGATCGCACGCTGCCTGCGCTGGGAGGCGTTCTGGATGATGACGTTGTCGCTGATGCCCTTGAGCGCGAGCACCAGTGTGAGGATGGCGAAGGTCGGCAGTAGCGTCCAGAACTCCTGGCCGAATGCCAGGTCGAGCCCGGGGAACCGGAGGTCGGGGATGCCGAACCACGGCGCGTCGATCACGCGCTGGTAGTCGTAGATGCCGAAGAGTGCCGCAACGACGCAGCCGACCCCAAGGCTGATCAGCGCGGACCACACCCGCCACATCCCGGAAGCGCGCAAGGCGAGTGCCGCGGACACCGCCAGTGTCACAAGGGCCACGACGGGGCCCGACTCCGGGGGCTTCCCTTCCGGTACGTCCGCCAGCCGATCGAATACGACCGGGATGATGGTGGCCGCGATCACCATGAGCACCGTGCCGGCGACTAGGGGTGTGATGATGCGTCTCAGCACAGGGAGCCATGCGGCCACCGCGAACTGGAAGAGCGATGACACGACCAGGAGGGTCGCTAACAGGGCAGGACCGCCCTGAGATACCGCCAGTGCAGTGACCGCGACGAACTGGATGGTCGGCCCCGTGACCACTGTCAGTCCGCACCCGAAGCGCCACAGCCGGACCGCCTGGATGGTCGTGATGATGGCGTTGATGATGAACGCCGCGAAGACCGCCCACGTCAGGTAGGCGTCGTCCTGCTCCGAGGCCCGCACGGTGAGGATCACGACCAGCACAGTTGGCGGCAGGATGAGCAGGACATACTGAACGGCGACTCCCAGCGCCAGGGGCAGAGGACACGGCTCGTCGGGGCCGTACCGGATGTGTTCGTTGACGCGCACGCTCACTCCATGCTGATGCGGCGGCATGGTACGCGGTCGGGGTTCCGTGGAGAAAGGGGTGCGCTTCGCTGAACGCCGCGCGTTGCCGGAACGCGCGCGCTCCCATAACATCGCGCTCGCACGACCCGTGCGGAGGACCCTTCAATGGACATCGTCAACCCCATCGTCAGGAACCGGATGCGCGCAGGGCTGGAAGACTCGGACGCCTTCTGGGACAGCGCCGCGCGGGAGCTGCCCTGGCTGAAAACATGGGACACGGTCTTCGAGCACGACTACCCGTCGTTCCGCTGGTTCGTCGGCGCGCAGACCAACCTTTCCTACATGTGCGTCGACCACCAGAACGCCTCCGGTCGCGGCGGGCACGCGGCGTTCATCTACGCCAGCGAGCGGGGCGTCCGCCAAGTGCTCACGTACGCCCAACTGCAGCGGCGAGTGGAGCAGGCCGCAGCGGCGCTCCGCGGCATGGGACTGCGCAAGGGCGACCGGCTCACCATCTACATGCCGAACGCTCTCGAAACCACCATCCTGATGCTGGCGACCGTTCGCATCGGCGCGATCCACTCCATTGTCTTCGCGGGGTTCAGCGCGCCCGCGCTGGCCGACCGCATCCGCGCCAGCGGCTCGCGGCTCGTCTTCTCCGCTGACGTGGCCTACCGGCGCGGCGGCGAGGTCAACCTCAAGAGCATCGTGGACGACGCGCTCGCGCTCGGGTGCGACACCGTCGAGCACCAGGTCGTGCTCCTCCGCAACGAGGACGTGCCGATGACGAGCGGACGCGACCTCTCATGGGACGAGTTCATCGAGCGCGGCAAGGGCTACAGCGGCGCTATCGAGCCGATGGAGGCGAACGAGCCCGCCTACATCCTTGCAACGTCCGGCACGACGGCCACGCCGAAGCTGGCCGTCCACACGCACGGCGGCTACCCGGTCGGCGTCTACAACCAGGGCAAGTGGTGCTTCGGCCTCAACGCCAACGACGTTTGGTGGGCGACCTCCGACCTCGGCTGGGCCGTCGGCCACTCGTACATCGTCTACGGTCCGCTGCTGTTCGGCGCGACGTCCATCCTCTACGAGGGCGCGCTCGACTACCCGGGGCCGGACGTCTTCTGGCGCCTCATCGAGGAGTTCGGCATCACGGGCGTCTTCACGTCGCCCACCGCCGTCCGGCTGCTGATGCGGTTCGGCGAGGAGCCCGCCAAAGGCTTCGACCTCTCGACGCTCATCCGCATCGTCTGCGCCGGCGAGGTGCTGAACCCGCCCGCGTGGGAGTGGCTACAGAAGCGCGTGCTGGAAGACCGCATCCCCGTCATCGACAACTGGTGGCAGACGGAGACCGGGGCGCCGGTCGTGGGGAACCCGTACGGCATCGCGATGCTGCCGCAGAAACCGGGCTCCGCCGGCGTGCCGCTGCCCGGAATGGACCTCGCGGTGATGACGCCGGAAGGGCAGATGTGCGAACCGGGCGAGAAAGGCATCCTCGTGCTGCGGCGTCCGTTCCCGAACCTGACGCCTACACTCTGGGGCGACCCGGAGCGCTACGGCAATGACTACTGGGAGCGCGTGCACGGCGTCTACTTCACCGGCGACCTCGCGGAGATAGACGAAGACGGCTACGTCTGGTTCTCGGGCCGCGCAGACGAGGTCATCAAGATCGCGGCGCACCGCCTCGGCACCATCGAGGTCGAGTCCGCGTTCCTGCGCCACGACGACGTCGCGGAGGCGGGCGTCACCGGACGGCCGGACGAGCTGCGCGGCGAGGTCATATCGTCGTTCATCGTCCTCAAGGAAGGACGCACCGCGAGCGACCAACTGCGCAAGGAGCTCATCGAGACCGTCCGTCGGGAGCTTGGCCCGTTCGCCGTCATCGGCGAGGTCAACTTCGTGAAGATGCTGCCCAAGACGCGCAGCGGGAAGATCATGCGCCGCGTGCTGAAGGCGGTGACGCTCGACACCGACCCCGGCGACATCACGACGATAGAGGACGAGGGCTCCGTCGACGAGGCCCGTGCAGCCTGGCAGGAGATGAAGAGCGAGGTCGGCGGGTAGGGCGCCATGAGCACGACGGACGACCGCGCTCGCGGGCTCATGGTGGGCATCGCCGCGGGCAACCTGCTTGGCATCACCGTCGAGGGGCGCACGAAAGACGATGTACACCACCGCTTCCCGAACGGGATGCGCGACATCGCCGCCAAGCCCGGCTTCCCGGACGACGACGACCTGGCGCAATCGCTCATCATCGCCGAGGCGGCTGAGGAAGGGCCGCTCGACGTCGAAGACCTCGGCCACCGCTTCTGGGAGTGGGGCGAGGTCAACGGGCTCGGCATGGGCAACCTCACGAGCCAGGTGCTCGCGCTCTTCGGTGGAAGCCCACCCCGGCGCCTCGGCTGCGGCACGATAGACGACGTCCGGCAACCGAGAGGGTTGGCCATCGAGGATGCCTCGCGGAAGGCATGGGGCGGGAAGAGCGCAGGCAACGGCGCCCTGATGCGCTGCACGCCCATCGCGATCCGGTGGCGCGACGACGCAGTGGCGCTCGCCCGGAACAGCGTTGTCAGCGCCGTACCGACGCACTGGGACGCGCGATGTGGGTGGTCGTGCGCTGCACTCAACATCGGCATCGCGGCTGCGCTGCGTGGCGAAACGATGGATGCGGACGCGCTCATCGCTGCAGTGGAAGAGGCGGTGCTGGCGTCGCTGCCTGAGCTGTCCCGGTACGGGTACGAAGCGGGGATGCCGCACAGTGTACGCATCGCGGTAGCGCAGGCCGCCAGCCTCGAGATAGACGAGATCGAGTTCGATGGCTGGAACCTGGGGTTCACGCTCCTGGCCCTGCGGGCCGGGCTCATCTCGCTCTGGCGCGCGCCGGACTTCGAACAGGGCCTCCGCGCCGTGGTCGAGGCAGGCGGTGACACCGACACGAACGGCGCGGTAGCAGGCGCGGTGCTCGGCGCCCGGTTCGGCATCGACACCATCCCGCAACGGTGGCGCGACCGCATCGCGGAGCTGCGCGAAGGACGTACGCCGTTGGAAGAATGCGCGGACATGCTGACAGCGGCGCGAGGGTAGGAGAGGGCAACCGCCCTTGACAGCCCACCTGCCCCTGCATACTGTCCCGCACGTAGTGCGTGGCATTCCCCGGAGGTGAGACGATGGCAACGGCAGTCAGCAGCGTAACGCAGTACAAGATGCTCATCGGCGGCGAGTGGGTCGATGCCACGTCGGGGCAGACCTACGACTCGATGAACCCGTACACCGGCCAGACGTGGGCGCAGATGCCCGACGCACAGGCGGAGGACGTCGACCGGGCGGTGCAGGCGGCGCGCAAGGCGGTGAAGGACCCGGCGTGGCGCGGGATGGTGCCCGCACAGCGCGGCGCGTTGCTGCGCAGGCTCGGCGACATCGTCGCGGAGAACGCGGAGCACCTCGGCCAGATCGAGACGCGCGACAACGGCAAGCTGATCCGCGAGATGTCCGCCCAGTGCAAGGCCGTGCCGAGCTACTTCTACTTCTACGCGGGGCTCGCCGACAAGATCCAGGGCGCGACGATCCCGCTGGAAAAGACGTCCGTCTTCAACTACACGCTCCGCGAGCCGATCGGCGTCGTGGGCATCATCATCCCATGGAACTCCCCGCTGCTGCTCCTGTCGTTCAGCCTGGCCGCAGCCCTCGCGGCGGGCAACGCGGTCGTCGTCAAGCCGTCCGAGCACGCGTCCGCGTCCACGCTGGAGTTCGCCAAACTGGTCGAGCAGGCCGGGTTCCCGCCGGGCGTCTTCAACGTCGTGACGGGCTACGGCGCCGTCACCGGCTCCGCGATGGCGAGTCACCCGGGCATCGGCAAGCTGTCGTTCACCGGCGGGCCGGAGACGGCGCGCAAGATCGCGGAGCAGGCTGCGCTGAACCTCACGCCGACGCTGCTCGAACTCGGCGGAAAGTCGCCCAACATCGTCTTCCCGGACGCCGACCTGCAGAACGCGGTCAACGGCACCATCGCGGGCATCTTCGCCGCCGGCGGCCAGACGTGCATCGCAGGCTCGCGCCTGCTGCTGCACGAGGACATCCACGACGAGTTCATGGAGCGGCTTGTGGCGCGCACCCGCGACATCAGGATGGGCGACCCCGCCGCGATGGAGTCGGAACTCGGCCCGCTCGCGACGACGGCCCAGCTTGCGAAGGTGGAATCGTTCGTGGAGAGCGCACGCGCGGAGGGCGCGGAGCTCGTCTACGGCGGCTGCCGCCCGGACTCGCCGGAACTGTCGGCGGGCTGGTTCTACATGCCCACCATCTTCGGCGGCGTCCGCAACGACATGTACGTCGCGCAGGAGGAGGTCTTCGGGCCGGTGCTCGGCGTGCTGCGCTTCCGCGAGGAGGAGGAGGCAGTCGCGATGGCGAACGACACGAGGTACGGCCTCGCGGCAGGCATCTGGACCGACGACATCAAGCGCGCGCATCGCCTCGCCCGTGACCTCGACGCGGGCACGGTCTGGATCAACATGTACCGGGCGCTCTCCTATGCGTCGCCGTTCGGCGGCTACAAGGGCTCCGGGCACGGGCGTGAACTGGGCGTCGAGGCCATCAACGAGTTCACGCAGGTCAAGAGCGTCTGGGTCGAGCTCGCCGAGACGACCCCGGACCCCTTCGTGCTGCGGATATAGCTACGCGACGAACAGTTCTTCCAGCGTCCAGCGCCTGCGGATGATCTCCGTCTCATAGAGGTAGTCCACGACTGCGCGCACGGACGCGCCGTGCACATCGAGGCCCTGCGCACGGGGGAAGAGGCCGATGCGCCGCAGGTCGCCCGCGAGCAGGCCCTGGTGGACGGAGTCGTCCGGCTCTTCGTCCATATAGAGCGCCGTCGCTTCGTCCATCGCCTTGCAGACGGCATCCGCGAGTCCGGCATGCTCCGTGGCGGATTCCTCCTTCATCACAAGCAGCGTGTTGATGGGGAAGACACCCGTCTCCTCGTGGTACCGCTGCAGGAGCGGGTAAGGGTCGTCCACGAGCAATCGCACGTTGTCGGCCTGTGTCGCATTGCCGCCTGCGACCACGAGCGCGTCGATGTCGCCTGCCGCGAGCCGTGCGTCGAGGTCCGACATCTGCTCGCGGGCGAAGCGCTCCGGCTTGGGGTAGGGGACGCTGCGCAGCGAGTCGTTCTCGCCCTCGACCCACGTGATGCTGTCCGGCGCGACGCCGTGATGGTTCGCCAGGATGCCGCGCAGCCACACCGCCGGGTTCGACGCGAACCCCAGTGGCACGCCGACGCGCTTGCCCGCGAGGTCACTTATCTCTGAGATACCAGCGCCATTGTTCACCGTGACGCCCGTGAGCGGGAAGAAGAGGTTGGGAAAGATAGGCAACGCGACGAGGGCAACGCCGTTGTCCTTCGCCACGATGAAGTTGCCGATGGTCAGTTCGCCCACGTCGTACGGGCGCGTCGTCACCATCGCCGGGAAGATGGGCGCGGGCGCGGGGCCGGCGTCGACGAGCTCCACGTCCGGATAGTCGATGGCGACGCGCCCGCTGAGCAGGTGTCGTGTGATGAGGCGGTTCCCGACCGCTACGGTGACTGCCATTACGGCGTTGTCGTCGTGGCGGAGGAGAATATCGCGCTGCGCCCGCTCTCGACGTCGTAGCGGTGACGTTGCACCGTGTCCAGGTCCATGCTCGTGATTCGGCAGTAGACCGTCTCGTCGGTGGGGGAACCCTGCACGCTGTGGATCTCGCCGGGCAGGATGTAGTGGACGTCGCCCGGTCCCTGCTCCATGGTCTGCACCAGCTGGAACGACGGCATCTCCACGTCGTCGCCGGTGTGCACGTAGGCGTAGCGGCTCTGGGTGTTGCCGCCGCTCTTGACGCCGTAGGCGACCCAGCAGTAGCCGTGGTCGTGCGGCGCGGGGCGCTTGATCTCCTGCGGGCCCTGCCGGTACGCAAGGACGACGAAGCCGGGGTTCGGGTGCCCGTACTCGGTGTCCCGGTAGATCTCGTATGTGCCGTTGTCGTCGCCGAACTTCTCGCTGTTCTCCGGCCAGCCGTTCTCGAACGCGCGCCGCAACAGCGCGGCGACGTGGTGCGCCTGCTGCACGGAGTCGCGGTGGGTGGCGAACACATCGCGGAGGTCGGCGATGAACTGCTGCTCGGTGTAGACCGCGGTCTGTGTCATGTCGGTTCTCCTCTCTGAAGTCCTGCCGTAGCGGCGGTAGTTTACGTCTCCAGCGTCGTTTCGAAGAAGAGGTCCTCGACGGCGAGGGGTCCCGGGATGAGACCCTGCTCGACCTCGTAGCGGATGAACCGTTCGAGGTTGGCGCGGTTCGCCGCAACGCCGGTCGGCCAGGGGTCTGGCCCGAGCACGCGGCGCTCCTCTTCCAGGTAGTGGCGGCCCCACGTGAGCCTGCTCCAGTTGGGGTCGTCCATGAAGTGCGTCCACTGACGCTTCGCCTGCTCGAAGCCGTCCAGCAGGCTCACCGGCGCCCACGGGTGCTGCTCCGCAACCTCGGACTTCATCGCCACCACGTGCATGATGGGGTAGAAGCCGTTGCGCTGGTAGTAGCTCACCTCTTCGGCGCGCGGGTCGTCGAACAGCCTGCCGACCTCGGACGCGCCGTCCAGGTACGGCTGGGGCGGGCGCGGCGACAGGAACGCCGACACCTCGCCTGCGACGAGTGCGTCGCCCAGCCTGCGCCCCCGGTCCATGCGCTCGATGCTCACGCCGGGCGGCGGGTCGAACGCGACCGGCTCGTCGGAGGTCGTCACCCACGTAACGCCGTTCAGCGGCACGCCGTACTCGCTGCCGAGGTCGCCCTTCGCAAGCACGGACAGCGTCGTCTGGAACGAGCGTAGCGCTACGCGCTTGCCGATGAGGTCCTTCGGTTCGCGGATGCCGGACTGCGTGTTCACGTACATCTGCGACTGGCTGAACAGCCGCCGCGGGAAGACGGGGATGGCCGTCAGCGCCGCACCGCGCGCCTTCGCCATGACGTACGAGCCGAGCGACAGCTCGCAGACATCGAACTCGCGGTGCAGCAGCATGCGCTCGTGGCGCCTGCCGCCCACGTCGTCCTGCCCGACGATGAGCACGGTGGGGTCGATGCCCTTGGGACGCACGGTGCCCTCGACCCACGGCACGTGCCTGTCGTAGTGCTCCAGTGCGATGCTCAAGGGAACGTTCGCCATCTATATCTCCTCTCCGTACTCGCGCGCCATCTCCCGGATGTGGGTCTCCTGCAGCAGGGTGGAGCGGCCGTTCTCCCAGAACAGCTCGCCGTCCAGCTCTATCGTCTGGTCGGAGACGTAGGCGGAGAGGGGAGCGGGCGTCCTGCCGATGTGGAAGTGCATCACGTCCTGGTTGCTCTGCTGTCCGGGGCGTTTCGTAGCCTTGGGATGGAACCCGCCGTGGAACGAGTCGAGCGCGTAAGCGGCCTCGGTCCCGTAGCGCGCCTCGCTCACGTCAAGCAGGTGCTGCAGTTGCACGCTCGTCCAGACCGTGTTGCCGGTCGGGTCATCCTTCTGGTTCTCGCGCGACGGCTCCTCCCGCCACTCGATGCCCTTGAGCGTGTTGTCCCGTATCTCCAGCAGCATCGGGTTGTGGAACTGCTCGCGGTCCGCCATGCCGGGATGATCGAAAGCGACGACGCCGTTCCCGTCCGCGCTGCCGATGGGCGCATACACCTCACCGGGGAAGACGCGCTCGGAGCGGCTCATCTCCGCGTCCTGCACGAAGAAGGCGTCCGCAACCTCGCTTCCCGAGGCCACGCGACCCGTAACCTCGGTGCCGCGCGGGCTCGTGACGCGGTAGGTCGACGCCTGCGCGGTGCGCTCCTCGATGCGGTGCGCCAGCGCCATGACGAGACGCCAGTCGAAGTGGGCGTGGGGCGTGGTCATGCCCTCTGGAGCGCGGATGCGGTTGTTGATGCGCACCAGCCCCGCCGCGCCGTTCGCCCGCAGGTGGTCCAGAAGCACGGCGCGGTTCAGGTTGCAGTTCATCAGCAGCTTGTCGGCGCCCAGCACCGCGCCCGCGACCGGGGCGGGCAGCTCCTCGACGCGGCCCAGCGAGTCTACCCAGAGTGAGTAGGGGACGCCTCCGGCCTCCGCGATGGCCTGCTCCAGCAGCGCCGCGAGTTCGGTGTCGAGCGCGCCGCGCTCGTTGAGCAGCAGCACCGTCTCGCCCGGTTCGACGGTGGCGCAATGCCTGATCAGGTTCGTTACGCCCGTTTGAACGGCTGTGGCGTCGACCATTGCGCCCCTCCTGCCTGTCTAGTTGAGCCCGTAGAAGCGCTCCGCGTTGCCGTGCAGGATGGCCGCCTTGTCCGCGTCGGTCAGCGCCGGGTTCTCGCGGATCTCGGCGATCTCCTCCTTGCACGTCTCGTGGTTGACCTCATGCGGGAAGTCGGACGAGAAGATGAACGCCTTGTTGCCGGCCACCTTCACCGCGAAGGGAAGCGTCAGTTCGCCGCCCTCGACGCCGACGTAAACCCGGCCCTCGTTAACATGCCTCAGGATGTAGTCCGTCACGGACTCGCCGTCCCTCAGCTGCATGAACCGTTGGTTCGGGTCGTACTGGATGTGGCTGTCCCACGAACGCTGGAAGCGCTCCAGGCAGCCCACGAACCATGCGCAGCCCGCCTCCAGGAACCCGTACTTGGCGTTCGGGTAGCGGTCGAGCACGCCGTTGAACACGATCCCGGCGAAGTTGACCATCTGGCCGAACGGGTGGCCGAGCGCGTTCACCGGCGCGTAGGGGCTCATGTCGTCCAGCCCCATGTGGTCGTGCACGCCGCCGTGGATACCGATGGCGCAGCCGAGGCGGTCGGCTTCCTCGTAGATGGGCCAGTACTTCGGGTCGCCCAGGTGGTTCTGCAACTGGAGAGCGCCGGTGCCGGGGAGCATCGCGCCGGAGAAGCCGAGCTCCTTCACGATGCGCCGCAGCTCGACGGCGGCCTCCGCAGGCTCCTGCAGCGGGATGAGCCCCATCGCCTGGAAGCGCGAGTCCTTGCTGACGTACTCGTCGTACACCCAGTTGTTGTAGGCGCGCGCGAGTTCGATCGCCCAGTCGCGGCTGACCACGCGCCCGAACGCGAGGCCGTTGGACGTGTAGAGCACCGTCTTGTCGACGCCCACGTCGTTCAGGAAGTCGATCCAGCCCTCGCGGCCCACGCGCGCGAACGCGCCTTCCGGCAGGAAGTGCCGGTTCGCCGCGTGCAGGTGGTCGTTGGGCGGGAAGGGCCCGCGCGTCGTCACGAAACTGCGGTCCCGGTAGTCTTCCGGCATCCGCGCCCAGATAGCGTCGTGGTCCTCGACCAGGTGGCCGTCGCCGTCAACGATGCGCTCGATGTTTTCAGTGACCATGGCTTTCGTCTCCTTGGTGTCTGCCTTCGCTCGTGCCTAGTTCGCCGCCAGCCGGTAGAAGCGGGCCGCGTTGCGGTACATCACCGCTTCCTTGTCCTCGGCGGACATGTCTGCGTTCTCACGCAGTTCGTCCAGCTCCGCCTTGCAGGTGTTGGCGTCCACCTCGTGCGGGTAGTCGGACGAGAACAGGTACGGCTTGTTGCCGGTGAGCCGCACGGCCTCCGGCAGCGCAAGCTCGTCGCCCTCGACGCCGACGAAGATGCGGTCCTCGTCGATGTGACGGCAGATGTAGTCGGAGACGCGCTCGCCTTCGCGGATCTGCAGGAAGCGGCCGCGCGGGTCGTACTGGACGTGCGACGCCCAGGAGCCGTTGAAGCGCTCCATGCAGGTGAGCAGCCACGCCGCGCCAGCCTCCAGGAAGCCGATGCGGACGCCCGGGTACTTGTCGAACACGCCGTTGAAGATGATGCCGGCGAACGCCACCATCTGTCCCATCGGGTGGCCGAGCGCGTTGATGGGGGCGTACGGGCTCATGTCGTCCATCAGGAAGCCCTCGTGCGCGCCGCCGTGGATGCCGAGAGCGCAGCCGAGACGCTCAGCCTCTGCGTAGACGGGCCAGAACTTGCTGTCGCCGAGGTGCGGCTGCTGCGCGCCCGTGGACGGCAGCATCGCGCCGACGAAGCCGAGGTCCTGCACGATGCGGCGCAGCTCCTCGACCGCCGCGTCCGGCTCCTGCAGTGGCAGCAGGCCCATCGCCTGGAAGCGGTCGCCGCGCCTGAGATAGGTGTCGTACACCCAGTTGTTGTACGCCTGCGCGAGCATGACGGCCCAGTCGCGGCTGACGATCTTCCCGAAGCCGAGTCCGCTCGTGGTGTAGAGCACCGTCGAGTCCACGCCGACCTCGTCGAGGAACTCCATCCAGCCGTCCGGTCCCACGTTCGCGAATGCGCCCGGAGGCGTGATGTGCCGGTTCGCCGAGTGGAGGTGGTCGATGGGCGGGAAGGGGTTACGCTCCGATCGCGCCTCGCCGAAACTCTTGCCCTTGAACTCGTCCGGCATGTACGAAACGATGCCGGCGATGTCCTCCATGATGTGGCCGTCGCCGTCGATGATGCGTTCCAGGTTTGCCGTAGCCATTCCTGCCTCCTGAGATTCGTACGCGTCGCGCGGATTGTACGGCGAGCGCGCGCGGGCGGCAAATCAGCCCCCGCGTGGACGCGGCACGCGTTCCCGAGCATAATAAGGCGCATCCTGCGCCCACTGGCGCACGTCCACGGGAGGCTTACGATGGTAACGAGAACCGCAGGTCTCGCTGAATGGCAAGAGCCGGAAGGCATGAACAAGGCAGGCTTCGGCTTCTGGAAGACGCCGAAGTCCCAATACGACCTCTTCATCGAGTCCCAGGGCATCGACATCCACCGCAACATCGGCGTCCGCCGCATCCAGGACCTGCCGCTCAAGCCGTGGAAGCGGCTCGGCGGCAACGGCGTCGCCATTCAGCTGCTCGGCACCGAGCACCTCTGGGGCATGTACGTCGTCGAGGTCCCCGGCGCGGGCGCCCTCAACCCTGAGAAGCACATGTACGAGGAGATCTATTACGTCGCGGAGGGCAGGGGCTCCACCGAGGTCTGGCAGGAGAGCAACCCCAACAAGAAGCAGGTCTTCGAGTGGAGTGCGGGCTCGCTCTTCGGCATCCCCATGAACGCCATGCACCGCGTCGTCAACGCCACCTCCAGCCCGGCGCTCCTCCTCGCCGCCACCACCGCGCCCAACATGGTCAACCTCGTCCGCGACCCCTCCTTCGTCCTCAACAACCCCTACGAGTTCACAAACCTCTTCGACGCCGAGGACGACTACTTCAAGCCCGTCGAGGACATCTTCGCCGACCCCGTCCGCGGCCTCGCGATGCGCCGCACGAACGTCATCCCGGACATCGTCAACTGCCACCTCCCGCGCGACAACCGCCGCTCCTTCAGCTACCGGCGCGTGGAGCCGCACATGGCCGGCGCGAACTTCTACATGAAGATAGGCCAGTACGAGACCGGCCAGTACTCCAAGGCGCACAAGCACTCGTCCGGCGCCATCCTGGTCTGCATCAAGGGCAAGGGCTACAGCGTCACCTGGCCTGACAGGCTTGGCGAGCGCCCCTTCGAGGCGGGCCTCGGCGACGAGGTGAAGCGGCAGGACTACGAGCCCGTCGGCATGATCAGCGCCGCACCCATGACCGGCGACTGGTTCCACCAGCACTTCGGCACGTCGCCCAACGGAATCCGCTTCCTCATCTTCGACGGCCCCTACGGTCCGGGGATGCGCAACGGCGCCGCTCCCGGCTCCGAGTCCCGCGACGGCGGGGCGCAGGACACCCGCGACGGCGGCAGGGCCATCGCCTACCCGGACCAGGACCCCGCCATCCGCGCCGAGTACGAGCGCATGATCGGCCTGGAGGGGCTGGTGAGCACCATGCCGGAGTGGGCCTACACCGACTACACCCCGCCCCCCGGCGCCGCGGACGTCGGCGGCTTCTAGTCGCTGACAACGAACGTAAAGAGAGGGCGGCTGGCCAGCCGCCCTCTTCGCTTGAGTCCCGTAACTCGTGCCCTAGTCGCGGATGTCCTGCAGGAACCACTCCGTCGGCAGTTCGCGTCCGAGGCCCTGCTCCTTCGCCTTGCGGTAGACGACCTCGCCGACCGCCGCGAACTGCAGCCCCTGGTTGCCGGAGTTCAGGTAGAGCGTGATCTGGTCCCGCGACGTGCGGCTCACCCTGCCGCTCGCGAGGTCGTTGAACGTCGGCGTCTCGTCGGTCCCCCCTGCGTTCACCCGCGCCTCGCGCAGCCTGGCGGGGAGGCGCTGCTTCTGCTCGTCCGTCCCCCCGATGTAGTCGCCGCGGTTGTACCCGTCGCCCATGCTCCGCACGTCCTCGTTGCTGGGCCGCGAGTGCGCCACGCCCTGCTTGACGGTGACGTCCGCCCGTTCGAACACCCGCGCGTCCAGCTCGCCGCGCACGTCGGTCACGTGCTGCCCCGGCGAGAGCCAGTCTCCCTTCAGCGCGGGCTCCATCGCGTTCGTGCACGCGGAGACGATGTCCACGTCCTCCACCGCCGCCTCCGGCGTGTCGACCGCGCGCACCTCGAGCTCCAGCTTCGCCGACATCTCCTCCGCGTACCGCTCACGGTTCGCCTTCGTGGGACTGAACACCTTCACGCTGCGGATGTCGCGTACCGCCGCGAACGCCTCCAAGTACGTCCGCGCCATCCCGCCGGAGCCGAGCATCCCCACGGTCTGCGAGTCCGTGCGCGACAGGTACCGCACGCCGAGGCCCGCTCCGCCGCCCACGCGCATGTGCTGCAGGATGCCGTCGTTGATCATCGCCAGCGGCTCGCCGTCGCGCGTGCTGAACAGCATGATCAGACCGCAGTACGTGCCCGGCTCCATGCAGTACTTCTCTTCCTTCCAATAGCCGTGCTCGTCGCGCGGCCAGTAGAGGATGTCCGACTTCATCCGGATAGCGAACACGCCCAGCGCGTCGCTCGCGCCCTCCATCGTGCCCCAGCGGTAGTAGCCGTCCGGCCGCTGCGCCGGCATGTACAGGTCGATGCGGGGCCGGTGCACGGACTCGCCGGTCGGCAGCCCGCGGAACGCGTAGTCCTGCGCGTCTATGCACTCGTCCATCGGCAGCAGCCGCTCCACGGTCGCGTTGTCTATCAACAGCATCTCTTTCTCCTTGTCCTAGTCCACCGTCGGGGTCTGGTGCTGGAGGAACATCTCCTTGCGCTGCTCGCCGGACTGTTCGATCGCCAGCAGCAGTTCGATCGTGGCGTTGCCCCAGCGCGCGTTGGCGGGCAGGGGACGGTCGGTCGTTATGGCGTCGTAGAACGTGTTGAGCCGTCCGTCGCGGCCGTCCTCCACCGTCACGAGCGGGATCTCCGAACGCTCCTTGTTGCCGTAGACGGTGAGCCCGCCCGGGGAGAGCCGCACGTCGGCGTCGTCGAAGCTCACCATGAGCGGCCCGCCGAGCAGCCAGCCCGCGCTCGACGGGCCGGTCGGCGGCTCCATGGGATCGGAACGACCGAGGCCGTATCGTTCAGCACGCGCCGCTGCATCCTCCCAATCAGGGTCGGTGGCTTCGGCCTGTTCGCGGCGGGCAGCAGCGTGTTTCTCGGGGTCGGGGAAGATGCCTTCCTTTCCAACGCCGTGCATGAACTCGCGCGAGTCCCAATGGTCGTATCCGCTGTAGACGGCGGTGCAGAACACGCCGTTCTCGAACTCCAGGTACGCGGCGTGCGCGCCCGGCACGCGGCGGGCGGGGTCCCACGCGGCAGACGTGCCGCGCACGCTCCGCACCATGCCGCCGCCTATCGTGCGGATGATGTCGAACTGGTGCGGCCCCTGCCGCCAGAGGATGCCGCCGCCGGGCCCCGGCGTCAACTCCTCGTGGGAGCGCGGACGGTACAGCCAGTCCTGGTAGCGCCAGTGGTGCATCATCCGAAGCTCGCCGAACTCGCCTGTGCGCACCATCTCCCGGATGCGGAGCACGCGCGGCTCGAAGCTGTGCTTCACGTTCACCCCCAGCAGCACGCCCTGCCGTTCCGCCGACTCCGCAAGCGCCGTGCCCTCTTCCACGTTGATCGTCATCGGCTTCTCGATGAGCACGTGCTTGCCGTACGACATCGCCAGTTCGCAGTGCTGGGAGTGCAGTATGGTCGGCGTCGCGATGTAGACGAGATCGATGCGCGGGTCCTTGCACATCTCCTCAGCGCTCGTGTGGGTCGCCGCGTCCGGGAAGTCCTGCGCGAAGCGGCCGAGAATCTCCGTGTCGAGGTCCGCCGCCGCGATGATCTTGAAGCGCGGGTTGAACGCCATCCGCGGGACCATGGCGACCGCCGCGCCGCCCAGCCCGATGATGCCGATGCCCAGCACGGTCGAGTTCTCAGTGGTCATGCGCCCTCCTCCAGCGAGGCTCCGGATGCGCGGAGCATAGCACCTGCCTTTGCCTTGTGCCGCCCTGCGTCCTATGCTTGCGCCACAAGCAGACCACCACCCGCGCGGCGGGAAGCCGCACAGGAGGCGAACATGGCAAGCATCGTCCTCGGCATCGGCAGTTCGCACGGCCCCTCGATACAGACCGACCCCGTGGGCTGGCCACGGCTCGGCGATGCCGACACCCGTGACCCGCGGTTCGACTACCAGTCGCTGCTCGCCAATGCGCCGTCCGACATCGAGGCGCAACTGACGCCGGAGAAGCAGCGCGAGCGCTACGAGGCAGCCCACGCGGCCATCGGCAAGCTGCGCAGCGCGCTCGACGAGGCGAAGCCCGACGTGCTCGTCGTCATCAGCAACCCTCACCGGGTCTGGGCCGACGAGACGCGCGCTGTCTTCGCCGTCATGCGCGCCGAGTCGCTGCCGGTCGCCGAGCGCCAGGACTTCGACCCCGACGCGCGCTTCCGCACGAACGAGGAGCGCCGCGCGCCCGTCATCAACGACCGCCCCGGCCAGCCGCAACTCGCCGGGCACCTCATTACGGCACTCAACGACGACGGCTTCGACGTCGGCTGCGGCGACGGCGTGCGCGACGGCCACGCGCTGGACGACGCGTTCGCGTACGCCCACCACTACGTCATGCCGGATGAGACCTTGCCGGTCGTGCCGTTCATGGTCAGCCGCTACCTGCCGTACCAGGCGAGCGCCGCCCGCTGCTACGCGATGGGCGGAGCGCTGCGCCGCGCCATCGAGTCCTGGGACGCCGACGCCCGTGTCGCGCTCATGGCGTCCGGCGGCCTCAGCCACCAGATCATCGACGAGGAGCTGGACCGGGGCGTTATCGCCGCGCTGCAGAGCGGCAACGCGCAGGCGCTCGGGGCACTCGAGCGCGACCGGCTGAACGGCGCTCCCGGCACGCCGGAGATACTGAACTGGGTGACGGTCGCGGGCGCGATGTCCCCCGGCACCATGACGCTGCTCGACTACCTCCCGTGCTACCGCTCGATGGCGGGCACCGGCCACGGCCTCACCTTCGGCGTCTGGGGGTAGGCAACAGAAAGGAACCCAGCCTTGGAACTCTCAGAAGCGCTCCCGTTCATCGAAGCCAACCACTTCGCACTCGTCAGCACCGTCGGCGCAGCCGGACACGCGCAGGCCACCGTCGTCAGCGCAGGGTTGCTGGACGAGCAGGTGGCATTCGTCTCGCGCGCCGACACGGTCAAGGTGCGGAACGTCCGGCAGAGCGGCCACTGCTCGGTCACCCTCATCAACCCCGACAACCGCCGCTACGTGACGGTGCAGGGCGCGGCTGCGGTGCACGGCTGGGACAACACGGACGAAGCCGCGCTGCTCGACCTGCTGCGGCGCGCGTACGGCGCGGCGGGGCGTCCGTCCGACAGATGGGACGACTTCGACGCCTCGATGCGCGAGGAGCAGCGGACCGTCGTGCTCGTCACGCCGGAGCGCGTCTACGGCAGCCTGCGCCAGCGCGCCTAGTCGGACATGACCTCCATCTTCGCGCCCGCCTCGGTGTAGACCACCTCGGGCATCGTCGAGGCCACGCCGTTCTGCCGCAGCTTTTCCTCGAAGTGCTGCCGCACGTACGGGTCCTCCAGGTGGTAGGGGATCGCGTTGCCGCCGTCCGTGATGTCGGCGTGCTGTCTGATGAGCTCCCCCTCCTCCGCGAAGTCGTTGGCGCGGTTCCGGCTCGACTCCGGGTTGCCCGGCATCGGGCCCGTGTAGTTGAAGACGCGGAACGGCTCTTTCCCGACTGCAAAATGCTGGTGGAACCAGTTGGCCGGACCGGGCGCGGCGCTGATGAGCCCGCCGGGCACGTACTCCTGTATCTTGACCAGGTCGCCTTTGCCGTTCTGCCAAGGCGTCAGGCCGCCCTCGCTGCTCGGCCACGTCCACGAGAAGCCCTCGCCCTTGCAGCAGACGAGCACCGCGCCCGACGCATGTGCGTGCGCCTTCGCGTAACGCCCGCTGGGATACTCGGCGAGCCATCCCTGGATCATCGTGTTGCCCACCTGGTTCGGAGCGACCCACCGGAAACCGGGGCCCCGGTTGTTGTCGAGCGGCAGATAGGCGTTCTGGATGTCCGGCAGCAGGTTGGACGTCACCATGGCGCGCCCGCGCACCGGCTGCGGCTCGATCTCGTCGTTCGGGTTCCAGAAGTCCTCCAGGTTCCCGCCGAGCCGGTCGTCGAAGTTGAACTCGCAGTTGAACACGAAGTTCATGTTCTGGAACGCGTTGATCGTCCGGGGCGCGGAGTTGACCGCGAGAAGCAGCGCAGGCGCCGACGACGCGTTGATGATGCGGAAGTTGGCATTCAGCGGTATCGCGAACAGGCTCCACGGCTGCCACTCGAACGCGGTCATCGCCGTATCGCCGTTCCGCCACACCTCAGTGCTGCCACGACCCTCGAGCACGATGTAGCGCTCTTCGTACATCTGGCGCTGAGGGTGCAGCGCGCCGCGTGGGGGAACCTCGACCACGAACATGCCGGTCGCATTGTTCGTGCCCGTCACCTGGATGTACGTGCCCTTGCCGCCGACCCGCTTCCATTCGGCGCGCGGCAGTTCGCGAGAGTCGCGCACACCCACGCCCTTGAAGACAGGGATGCCCTCCGACCGCTGGAACTTCTCCCACGCCGTCGCCAGCCGCACCGTGTAGCTCGTGCTGCCGCCTTCGCCTTCCTTATGCCATCCGGCGCGCTGATTGCCGGTCGGTTCCACGTACCTCGGTTCCGTCATTGCGTCTCCTCTCCTCTGCACGACTCTGTCATTCCCGCGAAGGCGGGAATCTCGCAGCCCTTCAGTTGGTTCAGTGCGGACTACCCCTGCGCGCCGACCGTTACGTCGCGTATCTGTTTGAGGATGTCGTCGTCGCTCTGCGTAACATCTATCTCGGCGCGGAACGGCTGCGGCCACTCGACGGGCAGGCTGTAGTAGATCTCCAGCCGGTTGTCCTCCGGATCGCGGAAGTAGACGCTCGCCGTGTTGCCGTGCGTGACGACCGAATCGATCTGTACCCCGTCCTCGACGAACCGGTTGTGGAACTCGCGCACGTCCTCGACGCTGTCCACGTGGAACGACACTTGCTGCACGACTTTCACGTCGCCGTCGCCGGTCCTGCCCGGCATCAGGAGCAGTTCATGGTGCTCCTCACCCGGCCTCGCCGACAGGAACACCATCCCCCGCTCCGTGCTCTCGTCCGTCACCGTCATGCCGAGCACGCGCGTGTAGAAGTCGCGCATCGCCGCTACGTCATTCACGAACAGACCTACGTGCCCAAGCGATGTCACCTTCGCCATCACAACACCTCCGAGTATTCGTCATTCCCGCAAAGGCGGGAATCCAGAGTGGTCGGCAGGCTACACCTGCTCACATCCCATGGCAGTTCGTGGTCGAGCTACGAATCCCCATGAGAGTAATCGGCAGCACGCCTGCCGCGCAACGCCGCACTATCAGTCCACGCGACGGCCCATGAAAACGACGTCGCACTCAACCTCGTCCAACTCCACTGCGCGCGACATGAGACCCCATCGTTCGAACCCGAAGCGCCGGAACAGTGCGAGGCTCGGCTCGTTATGGCCGAAGATGATGCCTATGAGCACACGCAGCCCCAGCGCGGGAGCTTCAGCGATGGCCGTTTCCAGCAGCGCCGCGGCCACGCCCTGCCGCTGGTGCGCAGGCGCGATATACACGCTGACCTCCGCAGTGATGTCCCACGCCGGGCGGTCGTAGAACGTGCCGAGACTCAGCCAGCCCGCGACCTCGCCGTCACGTTCGTCGACCCATAGCGGGTGGCGGGCGGGCGTGTGGGCCGCGAACCAAGCGCGCCGCGACTCGACGGTGACCGGCTCGAAGTCTCCCGTCGCCATGCGGCTGGGCACGGCCGCGTTATAGATGGCGACAACGGCGGGCAGGTCGGCCTCGGTGGCGATGCGTATCATGCGCTGGGGAGCATCGTCATTCCGAGCGGAGCACGGCGGAGTCGAGGAATCTCTCGGCAGGCACCTGCGCTCCCAAACCTCCCGTGAGAGGTGCTTCGACTTCGCTCAGCATGACATATCCCTGTCTCACTCTGATGATGCCTGTGCCAGCAGGTCGCGGGAGTCGAAACCGCCTTCCAGTATCCCGAAGATGATCTCCCACACGCCGCCCCGGTTCACGAGGCAGGGTACCTGGTGGTTCTGGTCCGGACTCTGCCAGACCGTGCCCGGAAACACGAGTGCGTACCGCTCCAACCCCTCTGGTATCCCGTTCGGGTGCTCCATCAGGTACTCGGCCTGGCGCTGCCCCAACAGGCCATTGATGCCCAGGATGAGCTCTACCATCGGCTCGCCGATGAGGTCCTCCGACCCTTCGGGGAACTCGCCGCCGCGGATGTTCGCCCCTGCAACCACCGGCATCTCCGGGTCATCCCGCACGAGCGTCCAGCCTTCGTCTGCCTTGTCGTTCCGCAGGCGGGCAGGGCCGGCGGCTGCGGCCGAACCTCCCAGCGCGCCTGCAAGCGTCTCGCGCAGCCCTGCGGGGTCGTCCACCCACGCCTGCGCGGCCTCTTCATCTATGTCCGGCGGAAGCGCGGCGGTCACTGCCCCCGCGAACTCTAGGTACCAGCCGGGGACCTCTGCCATTCCGTTACCTCCCGGTTCAGGCGCGCTGTCGCTGCCGCGCCATCCACCGGGTGAGTATCAGCCAGCGCCCGGTTGCAGGGCAAGCGCGGGCAGCCCCCTGTGGTTCCGTAAAAGCCCCCAACAGGAGTATGATTCCACTTGGTGTAATTTCGGACGACAACTGAGCAGGAGGCGGCATGACCCAGAGGCGCTACTACGACGTAATCGTGATCGGCGGGGGCTCGGCGGGGTGCGTGGCCGCGTCCCGGCTCTCCGAGGACCCCAACCGGCAGGTGCTGCTGCTCGAGGCGGGGCCTGACCCGCAGCCGCTGCCCGGGATCATCGCCGACGGACGCAGCAACAACCGCCCCATCCTCGAGTCCGAGTACGTCGTCATGTACCCCACCAAGCGCAAGATCGACGGCAGCGAGTACTACCCCCTCAGTGGACGCATCCTCGGCGGCGGCTCCTCCGTCAACATGATGGGCGTCGCCCGCCCCATGCAGTACGACCTCGACCGCTGGGAGTCGCTCGGCAACCCTGGCTGGTCGTACGAGGACTGCCTGCCTATCCTCAAGCGCATCGAGACCGACGAGGACTTCGGCGACCAACCCCACCACGGCAACGAGGGCCCGCTCACCGTGAAGCGCCGCATCGACTTCGAGGAGGAGCTTGCTCCCCCGATGCAGGCGTGGGTCGACCGTGCGAAGTCCCTCGGCTACCCCGTCATGAAGGACGGCAACGGTCCTGAGCGCGCGGGCATCGTTGCGTCCGCCAGCAACGTGAAGGACGGCATCCGCCAGTCCACCGCGGTCGCCTATATCGGCCAGGCGCGCGGCAGAAGGAACCTGCACATCGTCGCGGACGCGCCGGTAGTGTCGCTCAAGCTCAACGGGCGCAGGGTAGAGGAGGTGCTCTACGAGCAGGGTGACGAAGTCTACTCCGCCTCTGCCGACACCTTCATCCTCAGCGCGGGCACCTACCACAGCCCGCAGATACTGATGCTCTCCGGCATCGGCCCCATCGGTGAGCTGGAGCGCCTCGGCATCCGCGTCACGCATGCCCTCGAAGGGATAGGGCGCAACTACCAGGACCACGCCGCCGTCAACATGACGTTTGAGGGCAAGACGGACTACACGCCGGACTGGGTCGTCTCGGGCTTCCAACTCGTTTACAAGAGCGACCCCAGCCTGCCGACCGGCAACTTCCACATCTACATGCGCGCGCCCGTCGGCGTCGAGGGCCTCAAACCCATGATGCCCGTGGCGATGAACCTCGTCGAGCAGCGCTCGCGGGGACGCATCTACCTCGCATCCACCGACCCCCATGAGCTCCCCATCGTGGACGACGGCATGCTCCAGCACCCGGACGACATGGAGGCAGTGCGCTCCGTGATGAACTTCATGTACGAGTTCATGCAGGACGACCTCATGCGCCCCTTCTACGGCGACCTCATCCTCCCGACGATGGACGAGGACTGGGTCGAGTTCGCCCAGTCCACCTACGACAGCCACCACCACGGCTCCGGCACCTGCAAGATGGGCCCCGCGGGGGATCCGATGGCCGTCGTTGACAGCCGCCTCAAGATGCACGGCGTCGATAACCTCTACGTCGCTGACGCCTCCGTCATGCCCGTTGTCCCGCACTCCGCCACGAACGTCTCCTGCATCATGATCGGCGAGCGCGTGTCGGACTTCGTCCGCGAGGCGGGCAGGTAGGGTCGTGCCTGACGCAGCGGCCCCGAAGGGCTACGTCGTCCCCGGCATGACCTACCGCGACGCGCCCGCCGCCATTGACTGGCTCTGCGACGTGCTGGGCTTCGAGCGCCACCTCGTCGTGCCGAATGGCGAAGGCGGCATCGCGCACGCGCAACTGACGTTCGGCAACGGCATGGTCATGCTTGGCTCCGCCAGGGAAGACGAAGGGACTATCGTCTTTCCCGCCGAGCCCGGCGGCAGGCTCACGCAGGCGAACCTGGTCGTCGTCACCGACATCGAGGCGCATTACGAGCGCGTCAAGGCCGCGGGCGCGAACATCGTCATGGAGCTGGAGGAGCAGTTCTACGGCGGCAGCCTCTTCGCCGTCCGCGACCCGGAGGGCCACCTCTGGCACGTCGGCTCTTACGACCCCTGGGCCGAGCCGGAGCAAGGGTAGGGGAGAAGAGCCCCCTACGTCTCCATCAGCCCGCGCTCGGACGGGAAGAGCGCCAGCAAGCCACCGTCCACGTTGATGTTCTCCCCCGTGACGAACGCCGACATCGGGGAGGCCAGGAATAGCACCGCTCCCGCTTGGTCGGACGGCTGGCCCCACCTGCCGAGCGGTATGTTCTTCGGCTTCGCTGCACGCGGCGCTGTGCTGCCGCCGGGCGTCGTGCCACGGTTGTCGCCGGTCTGCGTCGGCGTGATGGAGTTCACGCGGATGCCGTAAGGGGCTAGCTGTATCGCCATTGTGCGCGTCATCTGCAGCACTGCGCCCTTCGACGCAGAGTACGCGATGAACCCCGCCTTGCCACGGTGACCGGTCGTCGAGGCCGTGTTCACGATGGCGCCGCCCTCGCCCTGCGCCACCATCCGACGCGCTGCCTGCTGGCTGCACAGCATCGTCCCGTCCATGATGACGGACTGCACCCACTTCCACTTCTCGTACTCGATGTCCAGCAGTCCCGCCTCGTTGTTGACGGCGGCGTTGTTCACCAGGATGTCGACGCGCCCGTACTCCTCATCGACACGTTGGAACAGGTCTTCCACCTGCTCGGGGGACGAGATGTCCGAGCTGAAGCCTATCGCCTCGCCGCCTTCCTCGCGGACCGATGCGGCCGCCACGTCGGCGCGGTCGTCGAGGAAGTCCACGCATACGATCTTCGCGCCCTCCCGCGCCAGCGTCCGACAGATCTCGCCGCCGATGTTCGGCCCACTGCCCGTTACGACCGCAACCTTGCCTTCCAAAAGCATCGCCGTCCTCCTGCAACGTACGAGTACATCCCGCGCCTACCGGCGCAGGCCGCATCCTACCATCGTCACAGGGTCGCCGCGCGCCATGCCCCACCCCGTGCTAGTATCGCTTGGAATGCACTAATGAGACTACAGGAGGAGGGCCACATGATCATCGACATCCACGGACACCTGAACGCGCCGCCTGAACTCTACGCGTACAAGGCCGGGTTGCTCTCGAGCCGGGGGGCCTACTCACACTGGGGCGGCATACCGGATGAGAAGCTGCGGGCCGTCGTGGAGAACCACATATCGACGGTGCTGGACGTCGTCGGCACAGACATGCAGTTCCTGTCGCCGCGCCCGTTCCAGTTGATGCACTCGGAGAAGCCGGGCAGGCTCGTCGAAGCGTTCTGCCGCGCCAACAACGACCTCATCGCGAAGACCGTTGAGATGTACCCGGACCGCTACCAGGGCGTCGCCGGGCTACCGCAACTCCACGGCGAGTCCGTGGACGTCGTCCTCGAGGAGGTCGACCGCTGCGTCAACGACCTCGGCTTCATCGGCATCATGATTAACCCCGACCCGTCGGAAGGGCTCGACAACGACACGCCGCCGATGGGCGACGAGTACTGGTACCCGCTCTACGAGCGCATGGTGAAGTACGACGTGCCGGCCTTCGTGCACTCCGCCTCCTGCAAGAACGTCCGCGAGTCGTACACTGGCCACTTCATCACGGAGGAGAGCATCCAGACCGTCTCGATCTGCGACTCCACCCTGTACGACGACTTCCCGACGCTGAAGATCATCATGTGCCACGGCGGCGGCTCCATCCCGTACCAGATAGGGCGGTGGCGCGCGCTCCGTTGGCGGCAGCCCAACGTCAAGCCGTTCGACGAGAGCCTGCGCCAGCTCTATTTCGACTCCGTCCTCTACAACAAGGAGGGGCTGGAGCTGCTGTTCAAGGTCGTGGGAACGGACCGCTGCATGTTCGGCACCGAGCGGCCCGGCACCGGCTCGTCGAAAGACCCCAACACCGGCCTCTGGCTCGACGACCTCAAACCCGTCATCGAGGACATCGACTGGCTGACCGACGATGACCGTGCCAACGTCTTCGAGAACGTCGCGCGCGAGTGCTTCCCGCGCTTCGGCGCCGCATAAGCGGACAGGGGACGCCGCCGTCCCCATAACCGCACTGTACGGAAAACGGAGGGCTCCGATTTGGCGCCCTCCGTTCACGCCTAAGAAATCGACCGGAAAATTGGGGTCGATAACATCTCGCGCGTTTCCCTCACTGGTCTTACAATTCGTACTGTAGTTGAACGGAGGTGGCGCATGGTCGCACCGCGGGAGTGGAAGTCTCAGGCAGCCGAACAGATCCAGTTGATGGGGGCCAGTGGCAGCAGCGAGGTCCTGTTCGGTGCAGGCAAGCGACTCATGCCTGCCGACGAGATGCTGCCCCGCCAGATGCGCCAGGAGGCGCTGCGCCGGGCGGCCAGACCACAGTCGCCCCCGCGCCCGCGCTCCATCGGGTTCCGGGCCTGGCTGCATCGCTAATCTGACGCCTCGCCCCTAGTGCGTGTCGAATAGCTCCTGGTAGCGAGCGATAGCCGCGAGCGCCGCTTCGCGCTCCTGCGCCGTCGGGTTGCGCGGGTCGCGCGCCTTCGGCAGACGCCCCAGCCGTAGCATCGCCGCACGCAGGAGCACCCGCGCCTTGATGGCGTCCAGGTTGCTTCCCTCTATCGTCAGGTCGTTCGCATTGGGCGGCATCGCTCCCTCCGGGTCGCCCCGGCTCACCCGCGCGACCGGCATCCCGCTGTAGACCGCGATGGCAAGCGCCGCGACCTGGCTCGGCAGCGAAGAGCCGGTCCCCGCCGCTCCCTCCAGCACGAACCCATGAAAGCGCGGAGCGCCGGGCTCATCCGACGCCTGCTGCGCCAGCCCGCGCTCGACGCGCGCCATGATGTCCACCTCCACGTCAGGGTCCGCCGTGTCCTCCTCCGCCATGTAGTGGCCGTACTTCACCATATGCACCGGCGCGATGGCGTCGCCGCGCAGCGAGCCGTCGTCGTCCTTGATGCGCACGCTCACGGACGCCGCGCTGTCGCCGTACTCCTGGAAAGTCACCTCGGAGGGCAGTCCCTTCACCGCAACCTCGGACGTGCCCGTCGTCCGGTACGCGGGGCGGAACCAGACGCGCACCGTCTCGCCCGCGCTGCCGAGCACGCCGCCGTGCCCGCCGGTCGCGCGGTAGCCGCCCGGGCGCGCGTCACCCTTCTTGAACGTGCGTGCCGCGAATATCTGCTCGTCCACGATGCCGACCGCACCCAGCCCCGCGCCGAGGCCGGACGTGATGTAACGCGCCGCGTCCACGATGTTCCGGTCGCCGTCGTTCGCAAGCGTCCCGTGCGCCCGCTGCGACGATATGCCTACGAAGGGCAGATCGGTGTCGAGTACGATGCTCAGCCAGTAGAGCGTCTCCTCGACGTGCGGGCTGCCCTCCAACCAGATGAAGCCGTCGTACTGCCCGGAGTCGATGGTCTGCTGCACGATGTTCACGGCGCGGGCCATCGCCGCATTCGACAGGAACTTCCCAAGCGGGCGGGGACTGTACGGGAAGAAGTCGCGCCCCGCCGTCTCGCCCTGCTTCGTGTACCCCGCAGGAGGCAGCACGCGCACGAAGTCGTAGTCCGCGATCCTGTCCAGTTCGCTCGCCGCGCCGTCGTGGCCGCGCCCGGCCAGCCCCCTGTCTATGTTCTCGAACAGCCGCGATGCATCGGGAAAGAACGTCTGCCGCCCGCCGTAGTTGACGGCCGCGTTCGTCAGGTCCGCGTCCTCGAACGGCGTGCCGTCGGCCGAGCCGTCGGCGCGGCGCGCCATGTAGGGCAGGAGGTACGCGCCGTCCTCCGGGCGCAACTCAACCTCGTAGTACTCCTTGCCGTCGTCGTAGTACACCTCGGCGGCGTCGGACTCCAGCGGGTGCGCGCTGAACTTCGCGATGCGCACCCGCACCGGCTCATGCAGCCGCTGCGGCACGAGGTGGTCGAACCGCCCTTCGATCTGCGGCTCGTCCGCATTCCGCCCCTTGTTGCTCGTCACGAGCGTCGGTGTGTTCGCTATCGTCGACCGCGGCCCCGAGAACACCGCTATGCGTGGCTTCGCCATCGAATCATCCTCCTGTTTGATCCCCTCTCCTGAGGGAGAGGGCTAGGGTGAGGGCCCTCTGGGTGGTGAGGGGTTCAGGCCGTCTCCGCGTTGCAACTCTGCCAGCAATGCCTCCAGCACCCCATCGATATTCTTCAGCACGTCATTGTTCCATACGCGCATCACGCGGTAACCATGACGCTCTATCTGTCTGGTCCGCCGTTCATCAGCCTCCGTTCGTTCCTGATGCTGACTTCCATCCAACTCGACGATGAGCTTGCCCTCCTCGCACACCAAATCGGCGATGAACCATGCGATAGGAACCTGACGCCGAAACTTATACCCGCCGAGTTGCCTCGCCCTAACCCGTTGCCAGAGCGCCTGCTCCGCATCCGTGGAAGCGGACCTGAGTTCGCGGCTTCTTGCGATGGAATCCATACGTATTTCTCTGTTCCTTTACAACTCTGGTCTGCTATCCAACAGAGGGCCCTCACCCGCCTCCGCTGAGCGGCGGCACCCTCTCCCTCAGGAGAGGGTCAATCTACCCCCGCGCCTTACTCCGCGCCGATTCGTAGAACGACAGGAAGTCGTCAACGCTCGTGCGAGCTATCGTCTGGCCGATGAGATCGAGCGGCAAGTCGTCGAGCCGCTTGAAGCGCACGCACGACTTCCCCATGTCCAGCCGCTTGCCGCTCGCCGCGTAGGCGGACGTGAACCACTCCAGCGTCTCCGGGTCGCCGTAGACGTTGTTCAGATAGAGCGCCATGTACCGCTTCTGCGACGCCAGCGCCGCCAGCTGCAGCGCCTGCTTGTTGTACGTGACCGGGTAGCGGCTGAGCGGCACAACGTAGCCGATCATGCCGAACTGCATGCACTCCTCGTAGCCGTCCGGCAGATGCTCCAGCACCACCCGGCGCACGGCCTCGATCGCCTCTCGTCGATCCTCCGGCAGACCGGCGAGGTACTCCTCAACGGTTCCCGCGTCGCTCTTCACCATCTGCACTCCTCTCGACGCGCCGTTCGCAGGTGTTGACGCGGCGCGAAAGGTGTAATCTTCTGCCATCCGTCTGAGGGAGGGACAGCCATGCCCATCATAGACGCTGACTGCCACGTTATCGAAAGCGAACAGGCCTGGGAGTACCTGGACCCGGCCGACCAGCAGTACAAACCCACCTCCATGTTCGACCCCAACCGGCCCGACAGGCCGATCTGGATCATCGACGGGAAGGAACGCCAGCGGCCCTTCGCCACGAGGGGCACCGGCTCCGCCGCCGAGCAGCTGTCCGGCTTCTCCGAAACCTCGCAGGCTACGCGGACGCTCGCCGACATCACCGCGCGCCTCGCGCACATGGACGAGCTCGGCGTGGACGTGCAGGTGCTCTTCCCCACCATCTTCCTTACTCGCATCTCCGAGAACCCCGTGGTCGAGCTTGCGCTCACCAAGAGCTATAACCGCTGGCTGGCCGACATCTGGGCTGAGGGCGGCGGACGCCTGCGCTGGGCCGTCGTCCCTCCGCTCGACTCCATGGATGAGGTGGAAGGGCAACTGCGGTACGGCAAGGAGCACGGCGCGTGCGCCGTCTTCATGCGCGGGTTCGAGGGCGACCGCCGCCTCGTCGATTCGTACTTCGACCCACTCTATGAGGCAGCGCAGGAGTACGACATGCCGGTCTGCATCCACGCAGGCTGCGGCAACCCCGCGTTCGTCGGGCTGACCGAGGCCGACGCCTACTCCCGCAACAAGCTGCCCATCATCAGCGCGTTCCACTCCATGATGTACCGCGGTCTGTGGCAGCGCTTCCCGCGCCTGCGCGCAGGCTTCATCGAGGGCGCGGCCAACTGGGTGCCCTACATCATCAACGAGGTGCAGCACCGCGCACGCCGCGACGGCAACGGGTTCGACTCCGACAACCTCATGGCCGACAGCCGCATGTATGTCACCTGCCAGACGAACGACGACCTGCCGTACATCTTCGCGAACGCTTCCGAGGACAACTTCGTCATCGGCTCCGACTACGGCCATTCCGATACCTCCAGCGAGCTGGAGGCGCTCAAGTCACTGAAGACGAGCGGCCTGCTGGAGCCCCGCGTCGTCGACAAGGTCCTCTCTGACAACCCCGCGCGCCTCTACGCGATAGAGTAGGGGGAATGAACCGCATCGACTTGGGAGACAACCTCAACGTCTTGCCCCATATCGAAGACGGAGCGGTCGCACTCATCTACATTGACCCGCCTTTCAATACAGGCAAGGTGCAACGCCGCGAACGCCTGCACACAGTACGAGACGAGGAAAGTGGCGATCGTTCAGGGTTCCAGGGCCACCGGTACCGCACGATCAAACTTGGTGCTCTTGCCTTTCCTGATGTGTTCGAGGACTTCCTAGAGTTCATCGAGCCTCGACTGGAACAGGCATACCGCATCCTCTCGCCAAGCGGCTCTTTCTTCCTACATATCGACTATCGCGAAGTCCACTACTGCAAAGTGCTGTTGGATTCCATCTTCGGTCACGAATGTTTCATGAATGAAATTGTATGGGCATACGACTATGGTGGACGACCGAAAGACCGCTGGCCAACCAAGCACGATACACTGCTCTGGTACGTGAAAGACCAAAGCCGCTATACGTTCAACTACGAGGCGATAGACCGCATCCCGTATATGGCTCCAGGGTTGGTAGGACCAGAGAAAGCAGCAAGGGGAAAGACGCCAACCGATGTATGGTGGCAGACCATCGTTCCCACGAACGGACGAGAACGAACCGGCTACCCGACTCAGAAGCCACTTCCCATTTTGGAGCGTATCGTGCGAGTGCACTCCCATCCAGGCGACCTTGTGCTAGACTTCTTTGCAGGCTCCGGCACCACGGGAGAGGCAGCAGCCCGCAACGGGAGACGCTACTGGCTAATCGACAGCAGCCCTGAGGCTGCTCAGATCATGGCAAGACGCCTAGCATTCAGTAGCCCGGAGCACGTAGGCTTTGCGCCAGAGTACACAAATCTACAGCCACCCCTGAAAGGAATCCATGGCACAACAGCGCATTAGTGACTCGGAAGTGCAATCGTTAGTTGGTGTTGCACAATCAATAGAACCCCAATATGTCTACCTCGAACAAGAATGGAAAGGAAGTCCATTTGGTTGGATAAAACATCAACCTTCAAGGCGAAGGGGGACGATATTGGAACAGCTTATTGAAGGATGGTGTCGGACAAATAGCTTCAATGTTGCTTCATCACCAAACTCAGATTCCGACAGAGTCATAGGAGGCCTTCGGGTTGAAATAAAAGGATCCACTTTGTGGGCATCTGGAGGATTCAAGTTCCAACAGTTGCGAAACCAAGCCTACGATATCGTTATCTGTCTAGGCATCAGTCCTTTTGACGCTCAGTGTTGGGTGATACCTAAATCTGTCCTCTTTGCGCACCCACGGCCCGAAGGAGTAACGCCACAACACGGGGGACGAGCAGGACGAGACACTTGGTGGCTTTGCTTCCAAGCCAGCAGTCCTCCCCAATGGTTACGGCAGTGGGGCGGACGGCTAGCAGAAGCTAACCAAGTCCTGCACGACCTCACCGGCAGTTAACCAGTCCCAACCCCAGTGGAGGATGCGAGACCCCGTTCTTGCGCCAGTTCCGTACGCGGCATGCCCGCTTCCTAGAAGCAGGGCACGTCGATCTCCGCAACCCGCTCGTACGCCTCGGGGTGCGACCACAGGTAGCCGATGTAGTCGTTCAGGTTGCCCATGGGCCTGCCGTTCGGCCGCGTCCCCGCCGCGCGGGTGAGATTGCCCACCACCACGTCCGCCGCGTAGACATGCGCCTCGTAGTGGTCGATCACCTCATCGGGAACGCTGATCGTCCGGAGGTACTCCGCGTAGGAGCGGAAGCTCTGCTCCAGTTCCGAGAAGCTGGATGTCGACACGTTGAAGTGCGGCCTCGCGCTGCAGATGTCCTCGATGTACTGCGCGACGAGGTCCGGCGTGGGCGTCGGTTCCGGCGTTGGCGTGGGGGTTGCGGTAGCCGTTGGTCGCGGCGTCGGCGACGGGGTAGGGGTTGAAGTGGGTCGAGGGGTCGCCTCAGCAGTTGGCGCAGGCTTGGGCGTAGGCGTTGCCGTAGGCGCAGGCGGCTCCGGCGTCCACGTCGGCAGCGGGGTCGGCGTCCAGGTGGGCTCGGGTGTCCACGTCGGAACGGGAGTCGCTGTGGGGGGAGGGGGCAGGCAAGCCGCCAGTGCGAGCGGCAGCAGGAACAACGTCAGGACAAGGGAACGGATCGTGGGCCTCCGGGGTGCGTGGACCGAACGCCACCAGTATATCGAACCGCCCTCCGCCGGTGCCTACAGTCGCCCGAACTCCCTCGGCGTCGGTTTCGGGTCGTTGAACGCGGGAACGGCGACGCCGAGCCGCTGCAGCATCGTGAAGTCGTCCCGGTCGCCCCACTGCTCGACGACGCGCCCGAGTTGGATGCGGTAGACGTCGATGCGGCGCCACCACGACAGGTTCGCCCGGGGCGACGTCCCCATGCCGATGCCCTGGAACGCGCCGGTGAACGATATGCACGCCGCCACGCGGTCCTCTGCTGCGATGATGTCGTCCACCGTGACGTGTATCGAAGGGAACGCCATCCGCGTCATCGTCACGAGCTGCTTGATGGGCTCCGGCCCGAACGGGTCCTCGAGGATGCCGGCGATGTGGAGCTCCACGTCCTGCGCGTACATCTCGTTGATCAGGTCGATCCGCCCGTTGTTGTAAACCTCCTCGTACAGACGGCGAACGAACGCCTTGTTCTCCTCTGACATCGCTCACGCTCCTCCGGTGGACTGCGGCGCATTGTTGAGGGATGCGTCCGCTACGTCAAGCGCGCGCCGGTTGACGCGCCGTGCTATAGTCCAAGCACCCTGCATCGGGAGGTTGGCGGGATGCTCACGATAGGCACGAACGACGGCATAATTGCGCTCGAGAGGAAGAACGGCGCGTGGGAAGTCGCCGCCAAGGCGTTGCCCGGCGTGCGCGTCGAGGGCGTCTGCGCCACCGGCAGCGGCGCGATGGCCGCAACGGTGGACGGCGTCTTCGAGAGCGGAGCGGACCCCGCCGACTGGAAGCAGACCCTGTCGGACGTCGACACGCGCTGCGTCGCCGTGACGTTGGACGGCACGGCGTTCGTGGGCGCGGACAACGCGGTGCTCTTCCGCCGGCGCGCCGCCGAGGAGCAGTTCTCCGAGGTGCAGAGCTTCAAGGACCTGCCCACCTACGGGACGTGGACGTTCCCCGTATCGCCCCATATGCCGAACATCCGCGCCATGGTCGCCTCGCCGACCCAGCCCGGCCGCGTGTACGTCGGCGTCGAGGTCGGAGGCGTCATGCTCACCGAGGACGGCGGCGAGACGTGGCAGGAGGCTCGCGAGAGCATCCACCCGGACATCCACGGCCTCGCGGCTGCACCCGACGACGGCGACCACGTTTTCGCGGTCACGGGCGTCGGCTTCTACAGCTCGCGGGACGCGGCGCGCTCCTGGCAATCGCGCTGTAACGGCATGGAAACCATGTACACCGTCACGCTGACGAACGACCCCAGCGACCGCCAGCGGCTCTACGCCGCGGCCACGCTCGGCAGGCCGCGCAACTGGAGCACCCGACCCGAGGGCGCCGTCGCGAAGATCTACCGCAGCGACGACGGCGGCTCGGAGTGGCGTTCGCTGATGGACGAGGGCCTCGTCGATTCGGTGCATGCGCTCGCTGTCGACGCGGACGGCGCTGTCTACGCCGGCACGCACGGTGG
Source organism: Chloroflexota bacterium (assembly GCA_009838965.1). Lineage (GTDB taxonomy): Bacteria > Chloroflexota > Dehalococcoidia > Lucifugimonadales > Australimonadaceae > Bin16. The sequence continues at coordinate 69,203 of VXQP01000073.1, forward strand.
TGAGGTGCTCGCCCGCCCCGCCGACAGCGACGAGTGGAGCGTCATCGCGGATGGCCTCGCACCCGTCAACTGCATCTCCGCATAGCGGGCAATGGCATAGGAACATCGTAGGGGCGCCCTCATGGGCGCCCTTACTTATCCCCTCTCCCCTTGAGAGGAGAGGGAGCGCGACTCGATGCGCGGGTGAGGGTGAACCGGGGTGGCGAGTGCGGTTGCAGCCTTACCCCCGGCTGCCGCCCGTTGACGGGTAGAGCTGCAGATTGATGCCGTTCGGGTCCTCAAAGTAGATCGTCTTCTGGCCCTGCCGCTGCGTGACGTGAACCTCGACGCCGCGCGCCTGCAGCCGCGACTCTGCCTCGTCGATGAACTCCGGCGTTGAAGTAACGGCGAGGTGGTTCAACGCGCCGATGGTGTCGCGAGCGGTCCCACTCACGCCTGGCGCGCCTTCGAAGAAGTCCAGCGTCCCTTCGCCGCCGAGGTCGAACGAGTAGTGCTTGTGGCCCGGCTCGTCGTTCACGATCTTGCGCACGGTCACGTCCAGCACTTCGCCATAGAAGCTGGCCGTCTCCGCCATGTCCTTCGCTATCGCCGCCACGTGGTTCACGCCGCTGATGCCGCCCATGCCGCACCTCCTGATGTGCGTTTGCTGCGCACATGGTACGACGCCGCGCAAGTCCGTGCGCTATGATGCGCACAACATCGCAGGCGGACGCATCACGCGGGAGGTGAACGTCATGGCGCGCATCCGACACATCGCCATCGGCACGGACGACCCTGAGGCAACGGCAAAGTTCTACATGGAAGGGCTGGGACTGCAGCAGGTCGGCAGGGTGGACTCGCCGACCGCGGAGGGCTACTACCTGAGCGACGGCCACGTGAACATGGCCATCCTCAAGTGGAAGCAGGAGTGGGCGTCCGTCACGGAGGGCGCACCCAAGCGCACCGGGGTCCACCACATCGGTTTCGGCGTCGAGGACATGGACTCCGCGCAGGCGCAGGTGCTCTCAGCGGGCGCGGTCGAGCATGTCGAACCGAAGATCCGTGAGGAGTACAACCAGCGCAGGCCGGAGGCAACGGGCGGCGGCAACGTGGAAGTCAAGTTCACGGGGCCGGACGGCGTTACCTTCGACCTCTCCGTCCACGGCTGGGCGGGCACCGATCAGGCGGCCGGGTAGGGCGCGCGGGTAGTACCTGTTCCAGGCTCTGCTGCTAATCAGGGTTGACACACATAGCCTCAAACCGCAGCATGTAGCGCATGGGTGATCGTAACATCCATATATCTGGGGCTTTTGGCGTCATCTCCGCGATTGCGACGGTTGCAGCAGAGCTTATCCTTGAAGGCTCTGTTAGCTTGCGTCCGGTTGCTACTGGTGTGACTGGAGCATTCGCTGCGTGGGTAGTGCTTACTCTGGGTATGCAGATCTTTCGCAGATTCCGGCCTGCCCAAGACCTTGTGCTGCCAGCTAGCACAAGCTCCGATGGACTCCAAGCACCTTCGAAGTATCGCGGGCATCCGTTCATCCACCTCACCCCGAGTGCACTAATTGGCACCCTAAAAGGCAAGACCTCACTTGAGGCGGACGAAATCAGCAGTCGCTACCGCGACTTCGCGTTGAAAGTGGAAGGAGTGGTGTCCGATGTTGAAGCACGTTTCGGCAACGTTGTTGTCATGCTTCGTCACCACCCACCCGATTCAGGGGAACATGAGTCCTGCTATCTCGTACTGTACTTTGAAAAGAAGCTATTGCCACAACTCCGGGTCCTCACCCGAGGCGACTGTGTTCATGCTACCGGCGTCATCAACTCCATCAGCTCATCGTGGCTACGATTGAACGAGTGAAATCTTGTCAGTAACCTCCCCGCAAAGCCAGACTGCCCGCTAGTACCCGTACCAGGGGTCGTACTTCCGGATCGTCTCCGTGAATTTCCGCGTGCCCGGCGGCCACATGACGCGCCAGTGCGTCCCCTCACGTACCATCTCTTCCACACGCGCAGCGATCCCGCCGTCCGTGTACTCCACCAGTATCCCCACCACCGCGTTCTTCCCGAAGATGCGCTGCGAGCCGATGTCCATCTTCTCGATAACGCGACCCTCGGAGAGGCCGTCCACGATTTCGCGCCACGCCGCCGCGCCCAACGCTTCTGCCTGCGCCTGGCCGTCCCTGTCCAGCAGCTCGAACGCAGCCTCGTAGTCGCGGTCCTGCGACGCCTGGTAGAGCGCCTCGAACGTCCCGCGCGGCGACTTCACGATGGAGGTCGCCCCGAACGCAAGTCCGATCAGTTGCCCCACAAGCACGGCCACGAGCGCGACCAGCACGAGCGTCGTCCAGTGCTCGACCGCGCATATCCACCGCAGTCCGCTGCGTACGCTCGTCATGGCCTACACCTCCGCCACTACCCGCAGCCGTGCCGGGAGAGGAGGCTTGCGCGAGCCGAGGAAGAGGAGCCCGCCTAGCGCAACGACAACCGCAACCGCTAGGAACGCGCCGGTGTAGTCGCCGTACTGGTCGAACATCCAACCTGCGAGCGATGGGCCGATCAGGGGACCGAGCATGACGAGGATGTTCGAGTAACCGGCTATCTGCCCGAACTGGCGTCGCCCGTAGAAATCGGCGCGGATGGCCATCATCAGCGGGCCGCGCGTGCCCCAGGCCAGGCCGTGCAGCAGCGCCGCCGCCACGATGAATACACCGCTGGTCGCGAAAGCCAGCATCAGCATCGCGGCCGCGTGCATGAGCATACAGAGGGCCGCCAGGCGCGCCTTGTTATAGCGGTCGCCGATGTACCCGCCCCCTACCTGGCCGACGATGCTCGTGATGGTCACGAGCGTCAGCACCGCCTGCGCGGACGTCTCGCTCCACTGTAGCCCCTTCACAAGATGGGGAACGAGGTGCACGAGCACAGCGAAGACGGCGATGAGTGCGACGCCGTGCCCGAGCGAGACGTACCAGAAAGAGCGGTCGCGCATCGCCTCGCTCACGGTGAAGTTGACCTCGCTGAACTCCTGCGCCGGCGTCGCGCCGGTCGTGGAGCGGACGTCGGGCGGCTCGCCGTCCGGCAGCATGCCGTGGTCCTCCGGGTAACCGCGCAGCAGCTGGCAGAGCGGCAGCCCGATGACGAGCACCGCGATGCCGGAGCCGATGGCCGTCGCTTCCCAGCCGTGCAGAACGAGCGACCACGCCACGATCGTCGAGAGCACCCCCGCGAGTCCGATGCCCGTCGAGCTCAGCCCCAGCGCGAGCGCCCGCTTGCGGCGGAACCATCGCGTCGTCACCGTCGTCAGCGTGAGCCAGCCCGACAGGTTCGACCCGACGGACATGACCATGATGACGATGAAGAACATGGGGAACGTGTCCGCGAAGGGCAGGGCGATGAAGCCCAGTCCGAAGGTGAGCGTCCCGACCTGCATGATTGCGCGCGGGCTGAATTTGTCCAGGAGCCAGCCGTGCGCCGGGCTCAGGATGCCCGCGAGCAGCAGCGAGCCTGAGTAGGTGCTGGAGATGGCGAACGTGCTCCAGCCGTACTGCTCCTCTATCCGCAGCAGGTACTGGCCGAACGTGAACCCGAACGCCGACCCGGAGAGCCCGTGGAAGAGCACGGACGACAGCACGATCCACCAGCCGTAGAACGGCATGTTCAGTTTGATGTGCCTTATCGCCGTGGTCAAAGCCGCTCAGCCGCCTTGCCGGGGTTCACGCGCCATCGAAGCCGAGTCCCCACGATTCCCAGCCTGTCACCTGCTGGCGCGCGAACAATTCTATCTTGCGCTGGTGGGGGAACATCTGCTCGATTCGGCTGCGGACTTCTTCCGGTTTCGCGGAGTGCAGGCCGCGCGGCGCGCTCACGAGCTGGCGGATGTTCCGCGCCCCGCGCGGTTGCGGTATCGCGCCGCGCTTGAAGACGAGGCACAGTTCGCACTGGCTCAACGTGTAGAACCCGGGGTTGACGCGCTTCTTGTCCCACACGAACGCCACTGTCGCCCACGCAAACCCCCACGCCTTGCCCAGTTCGATCGCTTGGTCCAGGTGCGGGTTCGTCGCCCACATGAACAGCAGGCTGTCGTCCGCCGCGATGCCGGACACGCCCAGTCGCTTCAGGTCGTCCAGCGTCACGGTGGGGTAGTGGCGGGCCGCGCCGCCGGTGTCGCCGCTGCCGGGGCCCGCGTGCTGCAACTGCCCCTTGTAGTCCCATGGCGGGTCCGCGTAGATGACGTCGTAGATGCCTGTTGGCAGCGGCGGGAACGTTCCCACGCCTTGTATTCCTGCGCGTTGCTCCTGCCCCAACTGTGCGATGGTCATGCTGACCGCCTGGTGCGAGCCGGTTGTTGTGAGCGTGGTGGGTCGAGCGGCGGCATGCAGGCCGCTATCCCTCGAACACGAGCGACTTCACCACCACCGGGATAGCCTCCACCGACTCCAGCTGCTCGCCGAGGTCGATGAAGTTGAACTCGCCGACGTTGATGCCGTCCACGACGATGACTTCCGGCTCCACCTTGAACTCGTTCTTGAGCATCGCCCCGACGAGACCGGCCACGTCTGCGCTCAGCACGATCGTCCAGACGTGGTCGTGGAACGGCGCGAGCGCATCGGCTATCGCGGCGCACATGGACCTGATGGAATCGTAGGTCGGGATCACCGGCCCCAGCACCGCCAGCGCGATGTGCTTCCCGATGTCCTGCTCGGCGATGTCCAGCCGTTCGAAGCCTCGCGCTATCGCCTGCTCGACGGCCTCCTGCGTCAGGTCGTTCGGATCGGCGGGGAGGTAGGCGGGCACCACCTGCAGGTCGAGGTACGGCAGCAGTTCGGAGTTCGACACGAACACCGTGCTGGACGACACCTGCACTGTGTACTGCGACGCGCCGATCACGGTCGCGCGGATGCGCTCCGCGCTTCCCGCCAGCGGGATGCCGAGCGACGGCAGCCGCCGCCGCACCGCCGCGCCCAGCAGCGGCCCCATGTCGCCGTAGTCCTGCTGGTCGTAGTCGTACACGTACTCAGCGACGCCCCCGGAGAAGCCGATCTCGTCTATCGGCTCGTCGAACGCGATGGGGCCCGAGATGACGAGGTCCGACGCCAGTTGCGAGTATTCGCTGCGGCTGAGCGCCTCGAAGAGCAGATCGGCCAGCTTCTCGGCGACCTTCTCCTTCTCCTCCTCTTCCATCCGCTTGCCGACCTGGACGTCCACGCCAACGCTGTTGGCTATGGTACGCCCCGCCTCCTCGATGCGCTCGACGACGCTGTCAGCGTCCCATGCGATGAGGCGCGCGCCGACGTTGATGGCCATCGTCTCAGCCACCTTGCCGTCCTGGACGATGGCGATCTTCGTGGTGCCGCCGCCCATGTCCACGTTCATCCCCGCGCCGATCTTCAGCGACCGCGCTGCTGCGCCGGAGCCGTGCGCGCCGAGGATGCCCTCCAGGTTGGGCCCTGCCGTCGCGCAGACGAAACGTCCGCCCGCCGCGGCCAGCATTCGGATGATCGCCTCGGAGTTGTGCTTTCGAACGGCCTCACCGGTGCAGATGACCGCGCCTGTGTCGATGTCGTCCGCCTCGAGTTCGGCCTCCGCGTAGCTCTGCTTCACGAACTCGCCGAGCGAGTCCGTGTCGATCGTGTCCGGGTCGGAGTAGGGAGTGAGGAGGATGGGCGAGCGGTAGAGCACCTGCCGGAACACCACCTCGAACTCGCTGGACATCTCCGTGCTCCGACGCCGCATCACCAGTTTGGAGAACATGAGATGCGAGGTGGACGAACCGATGTCGATGCCCACACTCGTCAGCCGCAGCCAGTCCGGGTTTATCGGGAAGCCGTCTTCCGCGATGGAGCCGAAGATGACCTCGTCCTCTGCACCGTAATGTCCGTGCTCCCAGGGATCGTCGTGCATGGGCCGCCTTTCGGATATCGAACGCGCGAACGTCCTGCGTGTGCCGAAAACGGGCACAACCCGCCGTCAACCGCCGCGCATCCGGAGATGCACTCAATCTTATGCCCGCACGCCTCCGTCGGCAAGGCGAGACCCTGATTCCCCCTCCCCAGGGAGAGGGCGTCGTCGCAGACGTCTCTGTTGTCCCTCCATCCTGTCTCATTAGCGGAGATTTCCTTGACGCTCCACGCGTCCCGATAGTACAAAGAATCCCAGCAATGCCGCCCTATGCGGCGCCCCACAGGAGGGACCACACATGACACAGCTCAGCCCCAAGCCGGAAGTCACGGCCGACCAGCCCCGGCTCACCAAGATCAGCGCCTACGAGGCCTTCGTCGAGAGCGAGGGCATCCCCAACGTCACCGGCTTCGCCGTCGACGACCTCCGCACCGTCGAGGTCAAGCCCTGGGCCCGGCTCGACTGCCTCGGCGCGTACATCAACCTCGACGGCAACGGCGGCACGAATGACGCCTACGTCGCCGAGATTCCGCCCGGCGGCAAGATGGCCCCGGAGAAGCACCTCTTCGAGAAGAACGTCTACGTCCTGCAGGGCAGGGGCGCCACCCTCGTCGGCGACGACCCCAACAGCCGAACGTCGTTCGAGTGGAAGGAGGGCAGCATCTTCTCCATCCCGCTCAACGTCTGGCACCAACACCTCAACGGCTCCGGCGCGGAGCCCGCGCGCTTCCTCGCCGTCACCACCGCGCCCATCACCATGAACCTCTTCCACAACCCGGACTTCATCTTCAGCAATCCGTTCGTGTTCGAGGACCGCATCGGCGACTCCCGCCAGTACCAGGGTGAGGGCTACATGTTCACCGGCAACACCGGCCGCGTGAACGTCTGGGAGACCAACTTCATCCCAGACATCGAAACGTTCACCACCTTCTCGTGGAAGGAGCGCGGCGCGGGCGGCTCCAGCGTCATGTTCGAGTTCGCCGACAACACCCAGGCGGCGCACGTCTCCCAGTTCCCCGTCGGCACCTACAAGAAGGCCCACCGACACGGCCCCGGCGCGCACGTCATCATCATCTCCGGTCACGGTTACAGCCTTCTCTGGCCCCGCAGCGGCAGCGTCCCCGACGACGTCATCCGCGTCGACTGGCAGCCCGGCGCAATGGTCGTCCCCCCGAACGACTGGTTCCACCAGCACTTCAACGGCGGCACGACGCCTGCGCGCTACCTCGCGTTCCGCTGGGGCTCCCAGAAGCACGGCTTCAGCCTCGGCGTCGCGATGGAGGGCGAGGCCGACGTCTCCGTGAAGCTCGGCGGCGCGCAGATCGAATACGAGGACGAAGAGCCTTGGATCCACGACACCTTCGCCGAGACGCTCGCGAGGGTCGGCGGCGAGTCCAAGATGGCCGACTTCATTCCTCGTCTCCGCGGCGAAGGGTAGGCGTGGAGCGCCCCATCCAGAACTGCTACTGGGTGGAGCCCGGCAAACTGCTCGCGGGCGAGTACCCCAGGGAGCCCGACCACGCGCCCTCGCTCACCAAACTCCGCGCGTTGAGGGATGCGGGCGTCTCTGCCTTCATCGACCTCACCGAGGCGGTCGAGGCGCAGGCGTGGGGTTGGGTGAAGCCGTACGACGACATGATCGACGGCGCGTCGCACGAGCGCTTCCCCATCGCCGACATGGGTATACCGGACTCGTCGGCGCTCACGACCGCCGCGCTCGACGCCATCGACCGCCACATCGAGGAGGGGCGTACGGTCTACGTTCACTGCTTCGGCGGCGTGGGGCGCACCGGGGTCATCGTCGGCTGCTGGCTCGTGCGCCACGGACGCACCGGCGACGAGGCGCTCGAACGCCTCGACGAGCTGTGGCAGGACTGCCCGAAGTCGTCGCGCCACCCCCGCTCGCCCCAGATGCCGGAGCAGATGGACTACATCCGCAACTGGCCTAACCCAACGCCAAAAGGTTCGGCTCAGCCGACGACGTAACCTCCCACCAGTTCGCGTCAAGGTCCGACAGCACGAACCACGCATCGCTGCCGTCCTCGCACACGTCGCCGAGGTGCGACACGCCCGAGCCCATGAGCCGCCCCAGCGCGTCGTGCGCCGACAGCACGTCCGCCCGATTCGCGAGCCGCAGCGCGTACCGGTTCACCGGGCGCAGGAGCGTCCGCTCCGTCGCGGGCAGCACCACGATGTACCAAGGGTCGTCCGCCGCGCCGATGTACGTCGAGATGTTGCCGCCTCCCACGATGTTGAGGCCCAGCACCTCCGTGTAGAAGCGGTTGCTCGTCTCCTTGTCGACGCACTGCATCGTCCCGTGCGACAGCGCCTGCGGCACGTACCCGCGCCCCGGGAACCGCTCCGCCGACAGTGGCTCGCTCCAGTGGGGCGCCGCGATCTGCCGTCCGTGCAGCGCAGCACGCGGGTTGTAGTGCTCTATCTCTATCGTGTTGCCACCCGGCTCGTCGATGTACACCGAATACGCGAAGTGGCTGCCGCGCGGCCCGTCGATGAGCGTCAGCCCGTATCGCTCCCGGTGCTCCTGCAGGTACGCCGCCGCCGCGTCGATCTCCGTGTGCTCCGAGACGCGGAAGCCGTAGTGGTTCGCGTGCGGTTTCACCGGCGCGTCCGGCCCGCCCTCGTGCACCACGAGCGTCCACGGAGTGTTCGGGTGCCGCACCACCGCCGCGCCGTCGTCGCGCCGTACCACCTCCGACGCTAGCAGGTCGGTGAACACCGGCAGCGTCTCATCCAGCAAGCGGCACTCGTAGTGGCCGTGGCTCAGAGACTCGGGTTGCAGCAGCGGCATCGCGCCCACCTCCAGGACAGCTGCGCAAATGGTACTACGCACGCCTTTGGACGGGTGCAACCCGTCGTTTTCTGCGCAGGCAGGAACCTCGCTTCCCGCCCGCGCCGTGTATCCTGTTCCTCCCATGAGCGAACTCACCGAACGCACGCAACTCGCCGTCCGCATCGTCCGGGAGATTGGCGCACACGCGCTCACCTACTACCAGCAGCAGGACATCGGCCTCGACTTCAAGCCGGACCGCTCGCCCGTCACCCGCGCCGACAAAGAGGGTGAGGAGCTCGCGAGGCGCATCCTCGACGCCGAATGCTCCGCCGACGCCATCCTTGGCGAGGAGTACGGCGCGAAGGACGGTACATCCGGCTACCGCTGGTACCTCGACCCCATCGACGGCACGCAGTCGTTCGTCCGTGGCGTCCCGCTCTTCGGCTGCATGGCCGCACTCGAACACGACGGCGAACCCGTCGCCGGCGCCATCTGCTTCCCCGCGCTCGGCGAGCTCGTCTACGCCGCGACAGGGGAGGGCGCCTGGTGGGCCAACGCCATCGGCGCGCCGTCCGATGCCCTCGACCTGCGCCCCGCGCGCGTCTCGACCGTCGCCAACCTCGGCGAGTCCCTGTTCGCCTCCACTGGCTTCCACGACTTCGCCAACATCGGCAAGGCGAAAGAGATGGCGAGGCTCCTCGCCGCGGTCAACTTGGCCCGAGGCTGGTCCGACTGCTACGGCCACTATCTCGTCGCGACGGGCAGGGTGGACGTCATGATCGACCCCTACATGAGCGTCTGGGACAACGCCCCGCTGCTGTCCATCGTCGAGGAGGCAGGCGGACGCTTCACCGGCCTCAACGGCGCGCGCACCATTCACGAGCCCAACGCCCTCTCCACTAACGGCCTCCTCCACGACGCCGTCCTCGCCCTCCTGGGCTAAGACCTCGTGACCCACCTCCATATATCTACCACCACGTCGACCGCCCGGTAGTTGTCGAGCCACTGCGCTCCGTGCAGCGCGTACTCCTGGAACTCCTTGAGCAGCGTCACCGGCACGAGCCACAACAGCGACCGCCGCATCGTGAACTCGTAGCCCGGCGCGTAGTGGCGCACGCCCGCCACGAACACGAACCAGAACTCGAACACGTTCGGGAACGCCAGCAGCACTTCACGGCTCCCCAGCGCCTCGAACGCCAGCACGCCCACCATCCGGTACGCGAACAGCGCCACCGCTATCGTCCGCACGGGTCCTTGCCACCGCCACGCCACCCACAGGAACGTCCCCATGTACGCCAGGTCCAGCCACTTGTCGAGCGCCTGGTAGTTCTGGACCCCGCCCAGGTTGAGCAGGTTCATCATGAACAGGTCGGAGAAGTCGATCAGGATCGCCAGCAACGACCCCGCGAACGCCCAGCGCAGCACCAGCAGCGCCCCCGCGATGCGCACCGCAGCGATGATCAGTTCCTCCGTCGTCATGTCAGGAAGGATACGCCAACGGATTCCGTCGTTCCTGCGTAGGCAGGAACCTCGTATCTCACCTCTCCTGAGGGAGAGGGAAACGCGCTTTAGCGCGCGGGTGAAGGCCCTGCGGCGGAATGGGCGGGGCAGGGCCTGTCATCTCGATAGGAGCGCAGCGGAGTCCGCGCTTAGCGCGAAATCCTCTCAGGGGTAGCCCGCCCATGGTGAGCCTGTCGAACCATCCCGCGCTTCAGCGCGCCCGGAGAGCAGGAACCTCGTATCTCACCTCTCCTGAGGGAGAGGTCGGCACGCGGCAGCACGGCGAGTGAGGGGTGAGGGTTACCCCCTACACCGCGTACCGCCGGGCGAACGCGAGCGCATCCTCCGGCGACGCGCCGTTGGCGATGGCGTGCCCGTATGTGGATGCGAACTCGATCGATTCCCGAGCGGCGATCGCATGTGCGCATGCTTGCGCGTAGGCGCGGGCCCACCCCTCCGACGCGCCGATAATGAAGCAGGCGATGCCGTATGCGGCAGCGTAGACGATGGCGTACGCGTTGGACCTGCCCTGCGCTACGCTGTCGGCATATGCATCGCTGAGGGCGTACGCCTTCTCCTCGTCCATGCCCTCGTTGATGGCGTACGTGTACACGACGCCGAAATCGTTCGCCCTGCTCTGATCGATGACCCCTCTACGCACCATGGCCCTGAGAGCTCTGTGCGTGCCGACTCCGGCCTCGGTCCTGGCCGCCTTGCGCCCCGCCTCCGCCGCTCCCATCAGACCCACTAGCCGCTTCAGCATCGCCTTCCACTGCTCCTTCCCTGTTATTCTCGTTCTCGCGGGAGTCCACCCACGGGGGGCGCCCCTCGTCAGTGCCCTTTTGTGACCACCGCCCCACTGACCAACTACACCGCGTACCGCCGGGCGAATGCCCGCGCATCCTCCGGCGACGCTCCCTCGGCGATGGCGTGCCCGTAGACGGCGGCGAACCCTACCGATTCCCGCGCCGCGATCACATGCGCGCACGCTTGCGCGTAGGCGCGCGCCCACTGTTCGGACGCGCCGATGAGGGTGCACGCGACGCTGTAGGCGGCAGCGTAGACGATGGCGTACGCCTTCGACATGCCCTCGGCGAGCATCCTGGCATATGCCGAACCAAGGACGAAGGCGCTCTCCTCGGATATCCCTTCGAGGACTGCATAGGTGTAGACGACGCCGAAGTCCATATAGTCGGGGTTGTCTATCGCGCGCTCGTAGTCCTCAGGGGTAGGCTTCTCGCAGGTGCCTGGTGAAGAGATCTCCGGGCCGATGGCCCTCCAGCATGCCGCCTCCGCCGCTCCCATCAGCATCAACAACCGCTTCAGCATCGCCGTTCCACCGCTCCCACAACCACCTCTCCACTTAATGGTACCACCACGCCCTCGGCCGACATGGATGACAAACTCCGTTGGCCCGGCAAGGTTGGCAGGGCGGAACCGTGCCATCTGCCCCTTACGCCATCGCACCAGCCCCGCGTACCCTGTCTGCATGGCCTCCGCGGCCCTTCAGCGCGGGGCCGTGCTGGACCGAGGCAAGGCGAACAGGAACGAGCGGAAGTGAGTAGCCAATGAGCGGAAATGAACAGCGGATGAGCGGTTTTGAGCAGTCCAACCGCTCACCACAAGCCCCGATTTCAGGAGTGATTCAGGGCGCATGAGCAGAAATGCACAGCATTTCCCCCCGGAACTTCCCTGCGACCCCCTTCTCCCCGTGGGAGGCAGCGCTCTCTAGCGCAGTGAGGGTCGCACGCTTGCCCGCCAGACGCGACGCACGATAGCCTTGCGCGCGGGAGATCGAACGCATGAACGACCAGCGCAAACGTGAACTCGCAGCCGGGATGAACGAGCTCGCCCAGCGCTTCTGGGCGGGCGAGGCCGAGATCTGCCGGCAGTTCTGGGGCGTCCCCCGCACCACGGAGGAGCAGGCACACTGGCTCCGCCTGCAGGTCTACAAGGAGATGTTCGGCTCAGGCCTCTCCGGCCACGCCGACGGCATCATCCGCGGCTTCATCGAAAGGCTCTCCGAGACGCTGCCCCAAGCACAGACGAAGGAGCAGCGCGACGAGTTCGAGCGCGACATCCGCGTGCTCGGTGAGGAGTTCAACCACTACCGCCTCTTCGCCGACATCCTGGAGGACGCCACCGGCGAGCCCGTCCGCCTGGAGAAGCTGCGCGGCTGGCAGCTGCCGGAGGACGCCAAACTCCAGCAGGTGCGCCAGTCCGCACGCGAGGACCGCGGCCGCATCGGCGAGGCCGCCATCGGCTTCACGGAGGGCGGCGGCGCGTCGTTCTTCTACGAAGGCCGCAGGATAGGCGGCGACCCGCTCTCCGACGCCATCGCCGCCGCCTGCGCCGTCGTCTTCGGCGACGAGACCGAGCACGGTGAGCACGGCGCCTCCGAGTTCGCCCACAACCTGCACACCGAGGAGGAGTGGGCCGAGGCGCGCGACATCGTCATCGCCATCTGCCAGCAGCGCCTCCGCATGCGCTACGAGATGTTCGGCCTCCCTGTCGACGAGGCCCGCATCACGGAGATAACCGAGGGGCGTATCGCCCCGTTGGACGTTTATGCAGGCTGACGCCGTCAGAGATTGTCATTCCGAGCGGAGCGTAGCGAAGTCGAGGAATCTCTCGGAGGCTCAGATCCCCTCTCCCTTGAGGGGAGAGGGCTAGGGTGAGGGTGAACCAGGGGAAGGGGGCTTGGGTGTTTCGTCCCCTCTCCCCTTGGGAGAGGGAAACGCGCTTTAGCGCGAGGGTGAGGGTGTGTTGAAAGGAGAAATCGCATGACCACGACAACCGCAGCAGACATGAAGGCTGAGATACGCGCACTCGGCCAGTGCTTCTGGGCCGGCGAGGCCGAGATCGCCCGCAACTTCCTTACCGCGCCGCATGAGCCCGGCGACCACGTCCACTGGATCCGCCACCAGTGCTACCGCGAACTGCGCGGACCCGGCCTGCTGAAGCGCGCCCACAGCCGCGTGCAGTGGATCATCGACAACATCGGTGACACTCTTCCCGCCGCCGAGTCGAAGGAGGGCAGGGACGAGTTCGAGTACCAGTTGGAGTCGCTGCGGCAGGAGTTCACCCACTTCCGCCTCTTCGCAGACATCCTGGAGGACATCACCGGCGAGCCTGTCCGCATGAGCACGCTCGAGGGCCTGCGCCTCCCCAGCGATGACCGCATCGAGGCGACGCGCAGCCGCCTCATCGCCGAGGACGAGCGCATCGCCCACATCGCCTACAGCTTCGCCGAGGGCGGCGGTGCCGGCATCTTCCACGCGGGCGCGGCGCTCGAGACCGACGACCCGCTCCTGCTCCGCATCCAGCGTGCCTCTCGCGTCGTCTACGACGACGAGGTCGGCCACGGCGAGCACGGCGTTGAGGCTGCCGAGAGCGCCCTCGATACCGAGGAGGAGTTGGAGACCCTGCGCCGGATGCTGATGGAGATCTGCACGGAGCGGCTCCGCATGCGCTCCGAGATGTACGGCCAGGAGCCGGACGAAGCCCGCATCGCAGAGATCGCGAACGGCCGGATCGACCCGCTGCCGGTCATCTGATGGGACGCTTCGACGGCAAGACCGCGGTCGTCACCGGCTTCGGCTCAGGCATAGGACAAGCCGCGGCCATGCTCCTCGCCGCCGAGGGCGCCAACGTCGTCGGTCTCTCGCGCAACGCCGAGGCGGGCGAGGCGACCGTCGCGGCGATACGCGGGCAGGGCGGCGAGGCGGTGTTTGTCAGCACGGACGTCCGCTCCGCGGAGGAGGTCGAGCGCGCGTTCGAGGAGGCGGTGCAACGCTACGGTGGCGTGGACGTCGCCGTGAACTCGGCAGGCATCCGCGCCACCGGCCCCGTCACCGAGACACCGCCCGAGCGCTGGGCCGACGTGCTGGACACCAACCTCACCGGCACGTTCCTCGTGGCGCGGGCAGCTGCCCTGCGCATGAAGGAGCAGGGCAGAGGCGGCGCAATAATCAACGTCTCCGCGATCTCCGGTTTCCGCGGCCCGTCCTCCCGCGTAGCCTACGGAGCGTCCAAGGCGGGCGTTCACAACCTCACCGAGGCAATGGCGCTCGACCACGCGGGCGACGGCATCCGCGTCAACTGCGTCGCGCCCGGCCCGACGCTCACGCCGATGGTCGGCCCGGTCACGGACGAGGCGCGCGCCGCTTTCGCGAAGCGCGTCCCGCTCGGTAAGGCCGGCGACCCGGAGGACATAGCGGAGGCCATCGCCTTCCTCGCCTCCGACGCCGCCAAACACATCACCGGCGCCATCCTCCCCGTCACCGGCGGCGCCCACCTCAACGTCTGAAGGAACAACAACCAAGGAGCAACGAGACCAACATGGACGAAGACCGCACCTGTGCCACCTGCATCTACCTCGACGAGCGCATGGACCCCGCCTTCAGCGAGTACGCGGGGCTCTGCCGCTCGAACCCTCCTCACGTCAACGAGGCCGGCATCGCGATATGGCCCTGGGTGCGCTCGACCGACTGGTGCGGAGACTGGGACGACGGCGAAGAAGACGACGAAGAAGAACTCGACATAGGCTGACGCCTCGTCCTGCGCAAGCGGACGCAGCCCCGCTTCCATAACCAACGCCCTGCAAATCTTGTCATTCCGAGCGGAGCACAGCCGAGTCGAGGAATCTCTCCCGTGCTTCAGCACGCCCTCTCCTGATGGAGAGGGTACCCGCTGCAAGGCAGCGGCGGGTGAGGGCCCTGCGCGGCGGGGCGGTTGACCAACAGAGGGGCGCCACGAAGGACGCCCCTGAGTAGTCCGCTATGCCCGCCCGGCCTACCGGCGCGGGTCCGACGTGAAGGCGTGGTAGTGGCCGCCCTTCGAGACCGGGGGCAGGCCGCTGACCGCCTTCTGCCACGACTCGCCGCCGTCTTCCGACCAGAGCACCTCGCCGTGCGACGTGGCCGCGAACACCTGCACGGTGCCGCCCGCCTCCTCCAGCGTCATCGCCTCGACGCTCGGCACGAACTTGTCGGTGAGGCCGGGAGCCTGCAACACCTCCCACGTCTCGCCCGCGTCGCGGCTGCGGGAGATGCGCGTCTCCGCGGTCCCGTTGCGGTTCCACGCGCCGGGGCTCTCCTGTCCCGCCGTGATGAGCATGTAGGACGGATCGCTCGGCTTGTAGACAAGCTGGTCCGGATAGCCGCCGTACTCGCTGCCGCGGCTGAAGACGTTGTCCCACGTCGAGCCGTAGTCGCGCGACAGCCACAGCCCCATGCCGCCGGTCACGAACATCCGGTTCGGGTCGGCAGGGTTGGAGACGAGCCGGTGCACGTCGTTGTACATGCCCGGTATCTCGGTGAACGAGTCGCCGCCGTCGTCGGAGCGGTACAGCCCGCCCTGCTCGATGCTGGCGTACACGACGCCCGTGTCGTCCGGGTGGAAGCTGATGTGCTTCAGGTGGGCGACGTGCGGCGGGGCAGGGAAGCGCCACTCCCCCGTCTCCTGGGCGTGGAGCGCGGGCTTCTCCGACCACGTCAGGCCCAGGTCGTCGCTCACGTACAGGTGCGCGGGCTCCGTTCCGGCGAACACCCGCGTCGCGCCGTTCACCTCGGCGACCGACAGGCTGTAGATGTCTTGCGCCGTGACGCCGACGTCGCGCTTCTCCCACGAGTGGCCGTCGTCGTCGCTGGCGTAGATGCCGCCGTGCTCGACGCCGCAGAACCACACGCCGCTCTTCGGGTCCTGCACCAGCGCGTGGATGTGGTTGCCCTCGAGTGTGCGCTCCGTCTCCGTCCAGCCCGCCGCGCCGCGCACGATGCGCACGACGCCGTTCACGGTACCGACGAGCGCCTCGTCGCTCGGCGCTGCCGCCGTCAGGATGTTCGAACCACCGCCGTGAGAGACTCCTATCGTCATCGCTTTACCTCCTCTGATCCCCTCTCCCCCTGGGAGAGGGTGGCGCGCTTCAGCGCGCGGGTGAGGGTGTCTCTAGTGGTCTATCTTCCGCTCTTCCAGCACCTCGACGCCATACTCCTCGCCGTACTCCTTCGGCATCTCGACCTGGTGCGTCAACTGTACGTCCTTCCCGGTCTTGGTGTACTCCGTGATGGCAAGGCCGACCTCGAGGGTCGCCATACCCCAGGCGCCGCTGTGGAACACCGGCTTGCCGAGGCGCACCGCGTTGAATAGCTCCTCCAATTCCTGATCGCGGTGGAGCGGGTCGGAGTCGACGATGATCTCGGTGAGACCGTCGTCGGTGTACTTGTACAGCCCGTCCGGGCCCTGCCGCAGTTCGCCGAACTCGCAGCTCACGAGCACGATGCCGAGGTCGTTCGGCTTCCACTTCTCAGGGCCGTGCTCGCGCCGGAATATCGCCGACTCCGCCTCGCCGCCGATGCGCAGCGAGAGCTTCTCCGCGTCCTCGGGGCGCGTCCCCGCTGCCATCGACTTGCGGATCTCGTTCCGCTCGCTCGGCGTGTAGCGCGTGTTGGCGTCGCCCCACGGCACGAGTTCCGACGCCACGAAGTAGCCGTAGCCGTTGTGGATAGCCACGCCCGTGACGCCGCTCTCGAACTCCAGGAACGCGGCGTAGTAGCCGGGGATGGAGCGGTACTTCATCCACTGGCCGTACGCGCCGCGCACGCTCCGCACCTTGCCACCCGCAATGAGGCGGATGCTGTCGATCTGGTGCGGCGTCTGCCGGTAGACGAGGCCGCCGCCCTGGTCGGGGTCGAGTTCGTCAGCCGTGCGCGGACGGATGACCCAGTCGGTGTAGGCGATGGCATTCACCGCGCCGAGCGCCCCCATCTCGCCGGACGCCACGATCTGGCGCATGAGGCGGATGTGCGGCATGAAGCTCTGCGTGTGCCCGGCGACGAGCTTGACGCCGTTGCGGTCGCACGCCTCCACCATCTCCTCTGCCTCGCGGATGTTCAACGCCATCGGCTTCTCGACCACGACGTGCTTGCCGTGGTTCGCGGCCAGCACCGTCATCGGGCCGTGGAAGCGGTTGGGCGTGGATATCCACACCGCCTCGACGTCCGGGTCCTTGCAGAGCGCCTCCGCGCTGTCGTACACCCGTGCGGTCTCGTACCGTGCCTGGAAGCGCTCACGCACGGACGGGTTGACGTCCGCTCCCGCGAACAGGTCGATGTAGGGAGCGCGCTCCATCGGCGGCAGCATCTCAGCCGCCCCGACGCCGATGCCTATCACGCCCAGCTTCAGTGGCTTGGTGTCTACGGTCGTCATGCTCTTGTCTCCTCCGTAATCGCCGGCGAACCGGCTTGCTTAGACGGACACCGGCGAGAAGTTGCGCGCCTCGCCGTACCGCTCGTGCACCGGGACCTGGTGCTGCATCTGTATCTCTCTGCCCTCCGCGCCGGACTGGATGATGCCGAGCACCACCTCCAGCGTCGCAAGGCCCCACTCGCCGGTGTGGAAGATGGGCCTGTCCTCCACCACCGCGTCGTACAGCTCCTCGAGCTCCGCCCGGCGGTAGCCGGGGCCCATGTCGCGGTCGATGGAGAGGTCTATCTCATGGGTGCCGCGGTCGTCGTAGAGGATGAGTCCGCGCGGTCCGTGGCGGATGTCGCCGCGCTCGCACGTCGCGATGAGCAGGCCGAGGTCCTCCGGCACCCAGAGCTCCTCGTTCTCCGCCTTGAACACCTCGCGCTCCTGCAGGCCGCCGATGCGCAGCGCCTGCTTGTCCTCGGACTCGTCGCGGATGCCCTCGCGCATCTGGCGGCGCACCTCGACACGCTCCTCGGACGTGTAGCGCTGGCGGTCGTGCCCCCACGTCACGAACTCCGCGCCCATCACGTAGCCGTAGCCGTTGTGGCAAACGAGCGAGGTCGTGCCGTCCTCGAACTCCAGGAACGCGGCGTAGTAGCCGGGGATGGGGCGCTCCGGCATCCATTGGCCGGTTGCACCGCGCACGCTCTTCACCATGCCGCCGCCGAGCAGTCGCACGCTGTCGATCTGGTGCGGCAACTGGCGCATCGGCAGTCCGCCGCCCTGTTCCATGTCCAGCTCTTCCCACGTGCGCGGGCGCAGCATCCAGTCCGTGTAGGCGAACGCGTTGATGGCGCGGGCGCGCCCGATCTCGCCGGACTGGATGATCTTCCACATCGTCCGGACAGGCGGGGTGAAGCTGCGCGTATGCCCGGCGAGGAACTTCACACCGGTGCGGTTCGCCGTCTCCACCATCTTCTGCGCGTCTTCGAGGTTGAGCGCCATCGGCTTCTCGACCACGACGTGCTTCCCCGCCTCCATCGCCCGCATCGAGTGCTCGGCGTGGAATCGGTTCGGTGTGGAGACCCATACGGCCTCGACCTCCGGGTCCGCCAGCATCTCGTCGTAGTCGCCGTAGCCCTTCGCGTTGTAGCGCTCGGCGAACCGGTTCAGCGTGTCTTCATTGATGTCGCAGCCGGCCACGAGCCGGAGCTCCGGCATTGCCTCCATCGCGGGCAGCATCTCCGTGCCGCCGACGCCGATGCCGACCATCGCGAGTCCCAACCGTCTCTTGCTTGCCATGCAACCTCCGTGGTGAAAGCGCGGCCAGAGAACATCGCGGCGCGCCATGCGGAACACTACATGAACCGCCCGCGCTTCTCAACCACGAGTAGGCAGGGGCAGCGGAGCTTCGATGTTGTAGGACCCGGTCGATCAGTCCTCGGCGATTCGGAACGGCCCGCGACGTTCACGTCGCCTCTTGGACTGGACATCGTGGGCTAGAGCCAACCCGCGAGCGACAGGACCTCGTACGCTACCTCGCCAACCGAGCGGCCTGGACCATTGTCGACGACGTAGTCCTCAACACCCGCTCGTTCTAGGATGTCGGCGAGTTCCGCTGCGCGTGCAAGCTGCTGGTTGAAAGTCATACCCGGCTCACGGATACGCAGGCGTTCGTGCATCAGTGCGAGGGGGGCGGTCAGCCGGCACACGATGGGCTGAGCGCCGGGTACGGCTGCCCGGTAGTGGTCGAGTTCCGCGCGGTCTTCGATCACCCTGGCGACCATCAGCCGCTCAGCCCCGGCGGCGGCGTAGATCGGCCACACGGCGGCAAGGTTTGCGAAGGCCAGGCGCTGGCCGTACGGGTCGTGCTGTGGGTGCATCACGGAGAGCCAGTCCAGATCGATAGCTGCGTGGGCGATACCTGCTGCCGCCAGCAGGTCTGAGGCCTCAGAAAGTACGGTTGTCTTGCCAGATCCCATGGACCCGGAGATGACGAGAAGCGGGACCGTCCTGGGCAACGTTACGCGCCGAGCGTGGTCGTGGTCGCGAGGGCAGCCAGTGCGGCGGCGATGACGAGTGTGATCGAGCCGATGAGTGCCAGTTCGCGCTTGAGGCTGCCCGTCGGGGTCATGCCTGCCAGTTGACGCTCGCGGCGCTGCGCTCCCACGGCGCGCGCCTGTGGTGCGGGCGCAGCTACGGTGCGGGGCGCCGCCGCTGGTGCAGGGGAAGAAGGAGCAGCTTGCGCGGCCTCCGCGACAGCAGCAACGGCTTCCGGTTCATCGGCAGGGGCGTCGTCCGCCGGAGGCGGGGGAACGTACGCGGCTTGCGCGAGCGACGGGCCGGTGACCCGCGCCTTCCGGCGTGCCCGCTCCCGCGCCTTCGCTTGTCCTGCTGCCGCTCTGCTTCCCGCTTTCTTCCGTGCCATGAGTAACCCGCCTCGTTAGTTCAGGGTCTGGGCCGTCGCGACGATGACCTCGGTTGCCTGGTCTATCGTCAGCATGTCGGTGTTGAGCACCTGGTGATAGTGCCGCGCTTCCTGTGGGTCGATGTCGAAGAAGCGCCTGAAGTAGGCGATGCGCGCGCGGTCGTTCTCCTGGATGTACCGCACCGCTTCTTCTTCCTTGAGCTGCTCGCGCTGCATGATGCGCTGGACCCGTACGTCCAGGGACGAGATGAGCCCCACGTGCAGTGTGTTCGGCACGTCGCGGAGGATGACGTTGGAGCCGCGCCCCGCGATGACTACGTTGCCTGCAGCCGCGATCTCGTGGATGACGTCCGAGGTGACCTTCAGGAGGTTCTCGTCGTCCAGTTCGCCGGAGCCGTGGCTCTCCTCCGGGAAGTCCCGGTACTCGCGCACCAGCAGCGCGTCGAGCCCGCCGCCGAAGTAGGGGTCGGCTCCGCCGCCGGCAAGCGCTGAGCGCTCCAGCACGGTCTTCACGAATCCCGCGATGCGGTCGCCCAGTCCGGGCGCACGCTCCGTACGCTCGGCGACATCCTGTTCGGACGCACCCATCTTCCTCGCCGCCTCGGCAAGGATGGTGCGGTCAACGTGATCGATGCCGAGTTTGTCGGATATCTTCGGGCCGATCTCGATCACGCCACTACCGATCAGTCCCGTTACGGTGATGACGGGCATATCTCGCAGTCCTCCTGGACTCATTCGCTCCGGGGAGCGTCCATCTCCTTCAGGATGTCTATCATTCTAACGTCATCCGCGTCGCCGTGGGGCGCCGAGAACCACGCATCCAGTATCTCTATGGCCTCGTCAGGGGAAGTCGAGCGCAGGCTCATCGCCAGCACGTTCGCATCGTTCCAGCGCCTCGCGCCGTCCGCGGTCTGTGCATCCGTGCAGAGGGCCGCGCGAACGCCCGGCGTCTTGTTCGCGGCGATGCTCACTCCCGTGCCCGTGTAGCAGAAGACGACGCCCTGCTCGCACTCTCCGCCGGCGACGCTCTCGCCGACCGCGCGCCCCACGGCAGGCCAACTCGAATCGCAACCCTCGGCAAGCGCGCCCACGAGGCTCAACTCATGGCCCCGGCGCAGCAGTTCGTCCACGACGTAACTCGTGAGGTGCGTCGCCTCGTCGCTGCCTACGGCTATCTTCATCGTTCGTCAGGCGCGGGGATGTGCGTACTCGAATGCCTCGCGCACCTGGCTGTCCGTCAGGTGCGTGTAGACCTGTGTGGTGGCGATACTAGCATGGCCGAGCAATTCCTGAACATGCCGCAGCGGCGCGCCGCCCTGCAGCAGGTGGGTGGCGAAACTGTGGCGCAACGTATGCGGCGTGAGCCCCCGCTGGATGTCCGCTCGCGCCGCCGCCTTCTTGAGCACGAACCAGTACCCCTGGCGCGTCATCGGGTGTCCATGCGCGTTCAGGAAAAGAGCAGAAGGCACGGGGCCCCGGCGCCTGGCATGCGCCAGCAGCTGTGGTCGCACGTCTCTGACATACGACGTGATCTGCCGCACGATGCCTGGATACACAGGCGCGAGGCGCTCCTTACCTCCCTTGCCAAAGACGCGTATCCAGCCGCCGTCCAGGCTCAGTGCAGAGAGTTCCAGCCCCTGTGGCCCGACGACCTCCGACACGCGCAGTCCGGCGGCGTAGGTCAGCTCCAGCATCACCCGGTCCCGCACGCCCTCCGGCCCCGGACGCTCCGACGCCCCCTGCAGCAACCGTACGACCTCACGTTCCGAGAGCACGTCGGGCAGGGTGCGGGACGGCCTGCGCGTCTGCATCCGCTCTGCGGGATTCGTGTCTATCACGCCTTCCTCCAACAGGAATCGGAAGAACGAGCGGGCAGCCGCGATCTTCCGTGCAAGACTCGTACCCGCGTAACCCTGCTCTCCGAACGAGAGGCGGACGTCCTCGATGTCACGCGCGCTGACACTCGACCACCGCACGTCAACACCATCCCCGACGAGCGCCTCCTGCAGCTGTGCGAGGTCGCTCCGGTAGGCGGCGATAGTGTTGACCGAGAACCCGCGCTCGGCCCGCAGGTGGCTCAGGAAAGCCGCTATCTGTTGGTCCGTAGCACGCTCTGCAGTCGTCATGGCGGCAATTGTAGGCAGGGCGGGGCGCTGGCGTAGCCGGTTTCGCTCGCGGAAAATGCAGAGTGCGGAGGGAGGTCTCTGCGCGGAGCGACGATGACTATCTCCTACGGCCCATACGCATTCGACTCGCCGTTCATCACGTGGGTGGGCCTTTTCACGATAGCGGGCATACTCGTCGGAGGGATACTCTTCGCCTGCGCGATGCCCCGGCAAGGAGCATCACGGCGTACGTCGTTCAGACTGGTGCTCATAGCCGTGTTCGGCGGGCTCGTCGGAGCGCGGCTGTTCCACATCCTTGACTATCTGGACTTCTTCACCGGCGCGCCGTTCCATATCTTCTACCTGTGGGAAGGCGGCTACTCCCTCTGGGGCGGCGTACTGGGCGGACTCACGGTGGGACTCTGGAAGGCAGGCAGGCAGGGACTCGAGCGCCTCCCCGTAGCAGACACGGCTATGCTTCCGGGCCTCATAGGATTCGCCATCGGACGAGTGGGTGGCGTCATCGGTGGCGACCCGCCCGCGACAGGGTCCTCGCTGCCGTGGGCCATCGTCTACGACCATCCGGACTCGTACGCCTTCGCCGGGGGCGCAGCCGTACACCCTGTAGCGCTCTACGAGGTGCTGCTGAGCCTCACCATTGCCCTGTGTCTCCTCCGCAGAGCCAAACGCCTGCCGGAAGGAGCGGCGATGCCTTTGGCGCTCGCCGCATGGGGAGCAGGGCGGTTCGCCATCGCGTTCGTCCGGCTCGACCCCGTGACGTTCGGGCTGCAGCAAGCGCAATGGGTGGGGCTGATCGCGGTTGTCGTCGTTGCCCTCTGGGTTTGGTGCTCCCGCCTCAGAGCGCGAGGCGGGGACGGCCCGAGGGCGCGTAGTCCCTGAGCGTCATGCGCAGGCGCTCGTCGCCGTTCCAGTGGTCCACATCCAGCGTGTAGACGAGGTCCGCCTGCCCAACGCCGCTCTCCCACTGCTGATTGAACGCGACTGCTTCCCAGATCGCGCCGCCGGAGCGAACGTTCAGCCGGAAGTGTTTACCCTCTGCGCCCATCTCCGACGCTCGCAGCACTTCCACTCCTCGGGCGAGGAAGACCGGCGCGGGGTTACCGATGCCGAACGGCTCCATGCGGCGCAGGCCCTGGAACGCCGGGCCCATCAATTCGTGCGGCTGCGCTTCTGCATCAACGACCCCTTCGCGCATCGATGGGGCGGCGCCGACGCGCTCCGCCGCGATGCTCACGAGCCGCTCCTGCAGTTCCGGCAAAGCGCCCATGCTGCAACGGAACCCCGCCGCCTGCGCGTGCCCGCCGAACTGAAAAAGCAGCCCTTCGCACTGCGCTAAAGCATCCGCCCAGTGGAACGACGGTGCGCTCCGGCAACTCGCCATCACCTGCTCACCGTCCATGGCATAGACAGCCGTCGGTGCGCCGAATTCCTCCGCGAGCCGCCCCGCGACGAGGCCGACGACACCGGGGTTGAAGTCTGGCTCGCCCACGAGGATGAGCGGCGGTATCTGCGCCGGCACGAGCGCCCGCGCTCGCTCCAGCGTCTCGTCGGTCAGTGCGCGCCGCTGCGTGTTGTAGTCGTCCAACTGGCGCACGAGTTCGGCGGCCCGCGTCTCGTCGTCCGTCAGCAGCAGGTCGAGTGCCGTGTCCGCGTGGTCGAGTCGTCCGGCGGCGTTGATGCGCGGCCCGATGGCGAAGCCCAACGTCTCCACATTCGCGTACCCCGGTGTGACCCGTGCCACGTCCAGGAGCGCTCGCAAGCCGACCGACCCCGTCCGCTGCAGGTCGCGTATACCGTGGTGAACGATGTAGCGGTTCTCGCCGAACAGGGGGGCCATGTCCGTGATGGTGCCGATGGCCGCGAGCTCCATCAGTCCGGTGCGCCACTCCTCGCCGAACTCGGGACGCAGTACCCCCTGCGCCAGCTTCAGCGTCATGCCGACGCCGGTCAGGTGGTCGAACCTGTAAGTGGAGTGCGGCGCCCTCGGATTGATGA
Source organism: Chloroflexota bacterium (assembly GCA_009838965.1). GTDB lineage: Bacteria > Chloroflexota > Dehalococcoidia > Lucifugimonadales > Australimonadaceae > Bin16. The sequence goes on from VXQP01000073.1 coordinate 93,111, forward strand.
TGGCGACGGAGCGGGGCAGGGCGGCCGTCGCGAGGTGATGGTCGGTGATGATGACGTCCACTCCGAGTGAACCTGCGTAGGCTGTCTCCTCCGCATTCGTGACGCCGCAGTCCACCGTGACGATGAGGCTCGCACCCCGCTCGTGGAGTGCGGCGATGGCATTGCGATTGAGTCCGTGGCCCTCGGTTACGCGGTGCGGGATGTAGTGCAGCGTGCGCAGCCCGTACCGGCGCAGCGCCTTCACGAGCAACGCGGTGCCCGTCACGCCGTCCGCATCGAAGTCGCCATAGACAGCCACGGTCTCGCCGTCGCGTCGCGCTGACGCGAGCCGTTCGGCCGCACGCTCGATGTCCGGCAGCGTGTCCGGGTCCTCGAACAGGCTCTCGGAGACGTTCAGGAAATCGCGGGCCTCTTCCGCATCGTGGATGCCGCGGCGACGGAGCAGGTGAGCGACAATGGCGGGCAGGGGTGAGAGCGGCGAAGGGTCGGTCGGCTCGGCGACACGCCAGTGCTGCCGCTTCCCGATGAGCACGGCGGGCGCGCTAGACAACGCGCTTGAAGATCAGCGAGGCGTTGTGCCCGCCGAAGCCGAGGTTGTTGCTCATCGCCGCGTTCACGATACCCTTCTGCGCGTGGTGAGCGGTGTAGTCGAGGTCGCAGTCGGGGTCCGGGTTCTCCAGGTTGATGGTGGGGGGGATGGCGCTCTCTGCTACCGCGAGCACGGAGATGGCGGCCTCGACGCCGCCGGCCGCGCCGAGCAGATGGCCCGTCATGGACTTCGTCGAGCTGATCTTGATCTTGTACGCCTCGTCGCCGAAGACCGTCTTCAGCGCCTCTGTTTCAAGTCGGTCGTTCATCGGCGTGCTGGTGCCGTGCGCGTTCACGTAGCTGATATCGCTTGGCTCCATCCCCGCCTCGGCGAGCGCGTTGACCATAGCCCGCGCTCCGCCTTCGCCGTTGGGAGAGGGCTGGGTTACGTGGAAGGCATCCGACGATGCGCCGTAGCCCGCGAGCTCGGCCAGCGGGGTCGCGCCGCGCCGGAGCATGCTCTCCTCGCTCTCGATGACGAGCACGCCCGCGCCCTCGCCCATGACGAACCCATCGCGCTCGGCATCGAACGGACGGCTCGCGCCTTCCGGGTCGTGGTTGCGCTTGGAGAGCGCCATGCAGGCGTTGAACCCGGCGACGGCGATGGGGCAGATGGGCGCTTCCGTGCCGCCCGCGAGTGCGATGTCTATCTCGCCCTTGCGGATCATGGCGGCAGCGATGCCGATGCTGTCCGCGCCGCTGGCGCACGCCGTCACCGTGCAGTAGTTGGGGCCCTTCGCACCGTACAGGATCGACACCTGCCCGGGGGCCATGTCCGCCAGCATCATCGGGACCAGGAACGGGTTCACGCGGTCCGGCCCTTTCTCGTGCAGTACGGCCCACTGCTCGGAGAGCGTGAGGATGCCGCCGATGCCACTGCCGATGACGGAGCCCACTCGCGTAGCGTCCACGCTGCCGTCCTGCAGGTCCAGACCCGCTTGCTCCATCGCCTGTGCGGTTGCGCCCACTGCCATCTGGGCGAAGCGGTCCAGCCGCCGCGCCTGCTTGCGGTCCACGTATGTCGTGGGATCGAAATCAGGCGACTCCCCGGCGATAGTGGTTGCGAATCCCTCGGTATCGAACGCAACGATGGAAGCGATGCCGGACTTGCCCTGCAACAGGCTCTTCCACGTCGACTTCGTATCTATACCCACAGGGGTAATCATGCCGACGCCGGTTACGTAGACCTTCGTTGTCAAGCGTTGCTCCTTATCCGCCCTCCGCTCTCGTTCGAGCGGGCAGGGGGAAGGGGTTGTCTGATTCTAGGGGCGTGCACGGCGGGCTACAAGCATGCCGGCTCATGCCAGTAGCTCTTCCTCGTAGGACTGACTGCGCATCATCTCGTTGATGTTCTTCGCCGTGTGGATGAAACCGATATGGCTGAACGCCTGCGGGAAGTTGCCGAGCGCCTGGCCGGTGACAGGGTCGTGCATCTCCGCGAAGAGGCCCAAGTGGTTGGCGGTGGCGAATACCTTGTTGAAATACGTCAGCGCTTCCTGCGTCTCGCCTATGGTCATCAAGGCGCCGATGAGCCAGAAGCTGAGGATGTAGAAAGCGCCCTCCTCGCCAACGAGGCCGTCGTCGGTGTCGTCGGTCCGATATCGGCGCACGAATGGGCCGTCCGAGAGCTCCATCTGGATACGGCGGACCGTGCAGCGGATACGCGGATCGTCCGGGGGAAGGAAACCGAGGAACGGGATGAGCAGCGCGCTCGCGTCTACCGCCTCCGATCCGTACGCCTGCACGAAGCTCCGTTTGGAGTCAGACCAGCCTTTGTCGAGCACTTCTTCACGTATGAGGTCCCGCTGTCTGCGCCAGTGCTCGATATCCCCCTCGAAGCCATGGCCCTCGGCGAGTTTCGCCGCCCTGTCCAGCGCCACCCAGCACATCACCTTGGAGTAGACGAAGTGCTGCTCCGGGCCCCGCACCTCCCAGATGCCGCGGTCCTCCATGTGCCACATCTCAGCCGCGAGGTCCGCCATATGTTTGAGCAGTCCCCACGCCTTGTCCGACAGGTTGCCCGAGTAGCGGTGAAAGACCGCGAGGCTCAGCGCAACTTCGCCGAACACGTCCAACTGGCGGTGGAACGCCGCGCCGTTGCCGATGCGCACCGGACTTGAGCGCGCATAGCCTTCGAGGTGATCGAGTTCGATCTCTTCCAACTCGCTCTCAGGCGCGATGCCGAAGAGTATCTGCATCGATTCGATGCTCATGGCGCATTGGTCGACCACCCAGTCGATGAATGCCTCTCCCTCGTGTGGGTCGCCGAGGCGGTAGAGGATACCGAGCGTCCAGGCGCTGTCGCGCAGCCACGAGTACCGGTAGTCCCAGTTCCGCACGCCTCCGAGTGATTCGGGCAGGGACGTGGTCGGAGCAGCGACTATCGCACCGGTGGGTTCGAAGATCAGCATGTGCAGCGTCAAGTAAGAGCGCACCACCTCGTCGCGCAGGTAGCCGCTGTAGCCCAGTTTCGCCACGCTCGCCTGGTCGTGCCGTATCGCGCGCTCCAGTTTGTTGCGGCAGTCCATCGCACTGATGGAAGGCAGCCGCCCAACCCCGAACGCCACCGCAAACTCTACGTGTTCGCCCTCACATACCGTGAATTCGGCGACTGCCTGTTCACCGCCGTCTTCCGCAGGCTCGATGCTGAAGGGCAGGTCGCTGACAAGCGCGAGAACGCCATTAGGATGATTCGCGAGCACGCCGTTGCGAGTGACGCTGAGAGTGGTCACGCCTCTGGCGTAATCGAGCCTCGGCTGAAAGACGAGCCGCAACGCGATGCTGCCGCGGACGCCCTCTACCATGCGGATGATCTCGTGCGGCGCGTCCGGGCTGCGCGCCGGGGCGCGCGTCATGAAGTCACACACCGTCGCTGCCCCGTCCTCCGTCTCGTACAACGTCTCGAGGACGGTGGTGTCGGGCAGGTAGCGCTGCGTGACCGTGTAGATGCCCTGGCCGCTCAACGAACAGCGTCCGCCCTTGGCATCGTCCAGCACTGCCGCGAACACGCTCGGAGAGTCGAAACGGGGGAAACACGCCCAGTCCACGGAGCCTCCACTGCTTACGAGCGCGCAGGAGTTCATGTCTCCTATCAGTCCGTACTCGTGGATAGGGAGGTATGGCACGTGACAGCTCTGCTAGCCGGGTTGCCCTTCGTCTGCGCCGCGCGTAAGCGGCTCTCCGCAGCCCATCAGTCCAGAGAGATGGTGCGTAGCGACCGCCGGTTTCCGCGCTGTTCAAGGTAACCGGCGCGGCGCTCCGTACCGTGGCTGAACACGAGCAGCCAGCCGTCATCGACGGCTTCGTCAAGAACGCGATACTTCGTCGTTAGCGTCTCTTCCGGGTGCCGGTCACTGGCGGCGATGCAGTCCGGCTGCAGGTGGTGGTGCGTCGGAACGAGGTCGCCCAGGAACGCGACGCGCTCGCCCCCGTGCGTGATGACGACGATCTGGTGCCCCTGGTACGGCCCGCTGGCCCGTCGCACCTGTAACCCCGGAACGATGGTCACTTCGCCGTCTACCAGCTCCATCTTCTTGCTATCCACCAGGGGGTTGTAGTCGTTCGGCACATAACCGTTCACATGCCGGTCGGTAGGGGAGAGCGCTTCCTCCAGCGCCTCCCGCTGCACGAAGTACGTCGCCTTGGGGAACGTGGGCACGAACTCGCCACGACGGTTCGCTCGCGTGCACCCCCCGGTGTGTTCGAAGTGCAGGCTGGTCAGCACCACACCGTGTATGTCAGCGGGTGCCAGATCGTGCGCCTTCAGTTCTGAGAGCAACTGGCTCGTCGAGAGGCCGAGTGCATCCCGGTCCTCGGTGGAATGCTTTGCCCCGGCGCCCGTGTCGATGAGGTAGTTGCGGTCGCCGACCCGAACCAGCAGGCAGTTGAGGTTCAACTTGACCCGGTTCCTTCGGTCGGCAGACATCCAGTCCTGCCAGGTACTCTTGGGCACCTGTCCAAAGAGCACGCCCCCGTCGATCTTGAACGTGCCGTCCGATATCAGGTGCACCCTAGTTCTTCCGCTCATAGGAAGCCTCACCAGCGAAAGCGAAATCGCGCGGAATGGGTCCGATCAGCCGCGCTCTCTCCCGGAGCGCATACCCCGACGCGTCCTGTCGTTCCCTGGGCGGTGGGGAATGTCCGCGCGTACAGCGTGGCAGACTCTAGGGGCGCTAATCTGTCCTGTCAATGGCAGGGTTCCTCCGTTCACTCGTATCGCTGAACCGTTGCCGTGGGCACGGAAGCGGCAGATATCCAATCTCAATGAACGGAATCACTACGTATGACTGCCGTTGTATGGCGGTTTCAGTCAAGCCTCATCTCCATGGAATCTGCGCGGTACATTGAGAGTGTGTCTCAAACAGGCCGAAACAGCCCGAGGGCGGGCATCGGGAACGCGTGACGGATGGAGTATAAGAGGCGGGTTACGGGTAGGAGACGAGGCCCTCGATGACGTGCACCGGCTCGCGGTAGTGGACCACGCGCGGGTCCTCCACGGTCTGGGCCAGCGACGCGCCGGGGGGCACCATCGGGTAGACGTTCTCCTCGGGCGATATGCGGAAGTCGATGAGGTAGGGGCCTGGATGCCGCGCAGCGGTCGCCAGCGCCATGCCTACGTCGTGCTTCTCTTCCACACATACGCCGGGGATGCCGTACGCCTCCGCCAGCTTCACGTAGTCCGGCCCACTCATGGACACGGACTTGTAGTGATGGTCGTAGAACAACTCCTGCCACTGCCGCACCATGCCGAGGTAGCCGTTGTTCATGATGCAGATCTTCACAGGCAGGTGCTCCTGTGCGATCGTCGCGAGCTCCTGCAGTGTCATCTGGAAGCCGCCGTCGCCGCAGATGCCCCACACCCGCGAGTTGGGACGCGCGACCTGAGCACCGATCAGCGCCGGCACCTCGAACCCCATCACGCCGAGCCCGCCGGAAGAGACGAACGAGTTCGGCGTCGGCATGAACAGGAACTGGGCGGCCCACATCTGGTGCTGCCCCACGCCCGTGATCACGACCGGGTCTGTGTCGTGCTCAACCAGCTTGTTGAGCTCCCGCAGCACGTACTGCGGCGTGACCACGTCGCTCTCCGGCACGTCGATGCTTGGATGCTTGTGCTCCAGGTACTTCATGCGGTCCAGCCAGGTGAACCGCGTGTTGCGCTCCAGCAGGGGAAGCAGCGCCTCCAGTGTCGCCTTCACGTCGCCGGCCAGGGCCACCTCGGCCTTGACGTTCTTGTTGATCTGCGATGCCTCGATGTCCAGGTGGATGATCTTCGCGTTCTCACCGAACGTGCCCGGCCGGCCGATGACACGGTCGTCGAAGCGCATCCCGATGCCTACGATGAGGTCAGCCTCGGTCGTCGCCAGGTTGCTCCAGTACATGCCGTGCATGCCCAACATCCCGTAGCCGAGGTTGTGGTGGCGGGGGAACGCGGACGTGCCGTGCAGCGTGTTCAGTACCGGCGCGTTGATGTGTTCGGCGACTTCCTGCAACTCGTCCCACGCGCCGGAGATGTGCACGCCGCGCCCGGCTATGAGCAGCGGCCGCTCCGCCTCATTGATGAGGCGCGCGGCCTCACGCACCGACTCTTCATCCGCGACTGCGGGCGGGGAGGGACGCCAGGCGTCTTCCAGTTCCTCGAACAGGAAACTCTCCGCCTGCACGTCCTTCGGGAGATCGACGAGCACCGGGCCCGGACGCCCTTCCTGCGCGACGCGGAACGCCTCGCGGATGGTGGGAGCGATCTCCTCAGGGCTCATCACGAGGTAGGTCTTTTTCACGACGGGCGCGGCCATCCCGCAGGTGTCGCACTCCTGGAACGCCTCCGTTCCCATGAACGGGCGTGCGACCTGGCCCGTGATGGCGACGATAGGAGTCGAGTCCATCTTCGCCGCGGTCAGCCCGGTCATCAGGTTCGTCGCGCCCGGACCGGACGTGGCCACACAGACCCCCACGTCGCCGGTGAGACGCGCGTAGGCCTCTGCCGCGTGGGCTGCTGCCTGCTCATGCCGGACGAGCACGTGCCGTATCTGGGGATAGTGCCAGAGCGCGTCGTAGAAAGGGAGGATGGCTCCTCCCGGATGGCCGAAGATGACGTTGACGCCCTCGTTGATGAGGGCTTCACAGACGACGCTTGCGCCTATCTTCTGCATGATTCCGTCCATTCCTGCCTGCGCGGGCGGGCAGGAAGCCCTGGTGCGCAAATGAATCGGCGATTCCAGAGGATTATCGAAAGGCCGCAACCAGCAGGCCGCAGCCTTGTAAATCGTACCCCTCGCCCCTGCGAGTGTCAACGAAATGTGCTCGTTAAGTACACGCGAAACAGCGATGTTATCCGAGGGTGGTGTTGGAGAAGATGATTGCTGCGACCCTACAGGCCGTAGAGCCTGCGGGGGTTGGCGTCGAGGATCTTTTCGACCGTGCTCGGTGCGAGTCTGCCCTCTTCCCTGAGTCGCTGCATCGCCAGGATCTCCGATGACGTGTCGTCGTGGCCGTAGTCGGTACCGATGATGATGTTGTCGTCGCCCGCCGTGTCGATGACGTACTGCAGGTCGTCGGTGGTCTGGCACGCGACGTACATACGGTTCTCGCGCATAAGCGTGGCGCCGGAGAACTCCCGCCCGTTGTTCCCGAACCGGATAGACAGGTCGTTCATCACGTACGGCACCCACTGGGCGCTGACCTCCACGAAACACCAACTCAGATCGGGGAACTTGTCGGGCACGCGTCGCATCAGCAGGTTATGGAACACACTGATGGGCGGCAGTTTGAACCGCAGTCCGTTCTCCTGCTGGTCCCACATCCCGAAATTGCCGACCGATGCATGGATGCAGATCGGCATGCCCAGCTTGCTCGCCTCCTCGTACAGGGGGAAGAAGTACGGGTCTGTGAGGCTGAGCCCGGCATCGCCCGCGCGCAAGTACACGCCGCACGCCCCGTGCTCCTTGCCGTAATGGGCCTCCTCGATGGCCTGATCGAGCCTGTAGACCGGGGCTATAACCGGCCAGCGTAGCCGTCCCTGTCCCATCTCCCAGATGTCGCCCATCCAGCGGTTGTAGCTGCGCGCCAGCGCGTAGTCCACCTCCGGCCGGGGGCTCAGCGGACGCAGGAAGAGGGTGGGGTACAGCACCTGGATGTCCACGCCCAGCTCGTCCATATGCGCCAGGCGGGCCGAGACGCTTGCCATCTCGCGCGACTCGTCGCTCGTGCCGGTGCCCTCGTTGGTATTGCGGATGAACGCCCGGCCCGTCGAGCGGTCGCCGATCAGCCAGTAGCGCCGGACCGGAGCGCTCGGATCGGTGGTGGCGACGCTCAGGGGACGGAACTCGCGCTCCTCCTCACGCATGTAGTCCCAGGTGTGCTCGTTCTCAACGACGTGTGCGTCCGCATCGATAACCGCCATCGTCCCTCCTCCTTCCCGCCCGCGGGCGGGTCCCACTTGCCATCCTCTGTCGCCATCTTACGCGACAGGTCAACAGAGGCACGCGACGCTTCTACGCGTTCACCACACGTAGAACAGGTCTGCGCTAGACTGCCCCCGCCGTGAGTTTCGCCGCCGACCTCCACCTCCACTCGCCCTACGCCATGGGCACCAGCTCTGCGCTCTCCCTGCAGGCGCTCGCCGCCTGGGCGGACGTCAAGGGCGTGGACGTGCTCGCGTGCAGCGACTTCACACACCCGGCATGGCTCGCCGAACTGAAGCGCAGCCTCCGCCCGGTCGGCGACGGCCTCTTCGAGCTGACCGATCTGCCGGAGCGATACGGCGTCCGTGGTCGCGAACGCCTGGCGCGATTCGTCCTCGGCACCGAGGTGAGCTGCGTCTACCCTCAGGAGGGACGCTCCCACCGCCTGCATCTGCTCGTGCTCGCGCCCGATTTCGACGCAGTGGACGGCATCTGCAGAGCCTTCGCTCCGTACGGCGCGCTCGCCTCGGACGGACGACCTACGCTGCGCCTCTCCGGACGCGACGTGGTCGAATCCGTTCTCGCTGTGGACCCCCGGTGCGAAGTGGTACCCGCGCACGCGTGGACGCCGTGGTATGCACTCTTCGGTTCGAAGAGCGGTTTCGACTCGCTGGACGACTGCTTCGGCGACATGGCCGGACACGTTCACGCCATCGAGACCGGCCTCTCCAGCGACCCCGCCATGAACTGGCGCGTGCCCGAGCTGGACGAGCGGACGCTCGTCTCCTTCTCCGACGCGCACTCCGCGCAGCGGCTGGGGCGTGAGCTCACCGTATTCGCCGGAGAGCCGGGCTACGGCGCGCTCATCGAGGGATTGAGGACGGGCAGGGTGGAGTGGACGGCGGAGTTCTACCCGCAGGAAGGGAAGTACCACCACGATGGCCATCGCAAGTGCGGAGTCAACCTGCCTCCAGGCGAGCACGACGGGCGGTGCCCTGTATGCGGACGCAGGCTCACCCTCGGAGTGTTGCACCGCGTCGAGTCGCTCGCACAGCGCCCCCCTGAACCCTTGACCGCTGACCCGGACGGTACGCTGCGCGGCACGGAGACCGAACGCCCGCCGTTCCGGCGGCTCGTTCCGCTGGCGGAGGTCGTCGCGGAAGCGCTGGGCTACGGAGTCGCGAGCAAGGCTGTCCAGCGCACCTGCCTCGATCTCGCCGCTCGTGTAGGCCCCGAACTGCACGTCCTCACTACAGCCGGTCCGTCGGAGATAGAGCAGGTCGCGGGCGATCGTGTCGCGGAAGGAGTGATGCGGGCTCGCCTGGGCCATGTGTTCATACGACCGGGGTTCGATGGCGAGTACGGCACGGTGCAGCTCTGGGACGATGACAGCCGGACGTTGACAGGCGGGCAGAGCGCGACGCAGCATCATGCGATGCGCAACAGCAAGACGGACCCCCGGCAGAGCAGGCTGGTTTTGGAGTAAGCACGGCGGACATGAACGACGTCATCACGATGGAAGAGATCGGGATGGTCTATGACGTGACCGACGCGCTCGGCATAGACCGCGAGGACCTGAACATCGAACTCGGCAAGGAGGACCCCGGCTCGTGGAGCAGGGCACCCGGCGGCATGATGCGGCGCGAGGTGATAGCCATCACGCTGCCCCTCTCGACGCCGCTGGACGAGTGGCTGCCCGCGCTGGAGGCCGGACTCCGCGAGCTGCTGGAGGAGGAGCGATGAGAACCACGACACGCCTGCGGGAACTCCTGTCCGGCGAGCGGATGCTGCTCGCTCCCTTCACCTACGACGGTTTCACCGCTCGCATCGCCCAGGAGGCGGGGTTCGACGCCGTCTACATGTCCGGGTTCGCGACCTCCATGTCCAGGGGACTGCCGGACGTCGGCCTGCTCACCCAGACAGAGATGGTGCAGAACGCAGCGAGCATCGCCTCGGTCGTGGACGTGCCCGTCGTCGCCGACGCGGACACCGGCTACGGCAACGCCATCAACGTCCATCGCACGGTCCGCGAGTACGAGCGCGCAGGCGTTGCGGGCGTCCACGTCGAGGATCAGGTCGCTCCCAAGAAGTGCGGCTTCTTCGAGGGCAAGCAGGTCATCGACGTGGACGAGGCCGCCTCGAAGATACGCGCCGCGGTCGAGGCCCGCTCCGACGACGACTTCGTCGTCATCGCGCGGACGGATGCCCTCGCCGTCAACGGCTGGGACGACGTGGAGCGCCGCTGCCGGGCATTCGTGGACGCTGGCGCTGACCTCGTGTTCGTGGACGGCATCCGCACGAGCGATGACTTGAAGGAGTTCGCGCGGCGCCTCGGCGACCTCCCCCGCATGTACAACGGCGAGCTCCCGCCGGGCGAGGTCGAGGCCCTCGGGTTCAGGTTCCAGATACACCGGGGCCCCATCTTCTCCCTGTATCCCATCATCAAGGAGATGATGGTGGAGCTCCGGCAGGATGGGCGCATCTCCGCGATCGACCGCTTCGGCACTGGCGGGGAGTTGCGCACGTCCATCGCGGAGGCGCTCGGCCTCGGCGCCATCACCGAGATGGAGAAGCGCTACGCGGTGCGATAATGCGCTGACAGGAGAGCAAGGCATGAGTGGCATCACGCTGGAAGACGCGAACAAGGTCATCGCAGCCGCGGTGGAGAAGGCGCGCGAACTCGGGTTCACGATGGCCGTTGCCGTCGTCGACCTCCAGACGAGCCTCGTAGCCTCGGCGCGCATGGACGGCACGAACCCGTTCACGCCGGACGTGGTGCGCGGCAAGGCCGTCGCTACTGCCGTCACGAAAGGGACGCCCAGCGGCGTCGCCGCGGGACGTTTCCCGCCGGGGCTGCTCGACACGGTACGCGACCTCTACGGAGGGCGTGTCACGTGGGTGCAGGGCGCGGTGCCGCTTTTCAAGAACGGTGAACTCGTCGGGGCGGTCGGCGCAGGCGGCGGACCGCCCGACAAGGACGAGGAGGTCGCGCAGGCGGGTGCGGACGCGCTTGCGGGGTAGGGTAGAGTAGACGCGCAGCCGCGGGCGCAACCCGCGCACGGAGAGCGTATGGCAGCGCTGACCCAGGCCAGGATAGACGAAGCCGCAGCAAAGGCTCGGATGAAGGTCGATCTGCTCCGGGAGTACCTTGAGTACATCTACCGCGTCCGCCCCGGCGAAGTCGGCATGCTGACCTGCAACGAAGGAGAGACCGTCCGTGAGGTGCGGCAGAACCTGACGCTCGCTGCGGCGGTCGCGGGTGAGCCCATCGGCATCTCCCTCAGGCGCAACCCCAGGGCTGTCTGCTTCTGGCTGGAGAAGCGTCGCAGGGGGAGGCCCCGGAAGGCCGGATGAACGCGCTCGAAGGACTCCGAGTCGTAGACCTCACCACCATCGTCTCCGGCCCCTACGCTGCCGCCATCCTCGCCGACCTGGGCGCGGACGTCATCAAGATCGAACCCCCGGGTGGAGAGAACTCCCGGCGGTTCGGCGAGGACCCGTCACTGATGATGGGATCGCTCACGGCTCACATCATGAACCTCCAGCGCAACAAGCGCGGCATGGTCGTCGACCTGCGCAGCGAGGGCGGCAGAGAGGTGTTCGAGGGCCTCGTCCGCTGGGCTGACGTGGTCCTGGACAACTACCGTCCCGGCGTCACCGGACGGCTCCGCATCGACTACCCCTCCCTCAAAGCGCTCAACCCCCGCGTCATAGCCTGCTCCATCACCGGCTACGGCCTGACTGGGCCGGGACGCGACAGGGCAGCGCTCGACGCCACCGTGCAGGCGTTCGCGGGCGTGATGGGCATGACCGGCGACCCCGACGGCTCGCCCGTGCGCGCGGGCCCGCTCTACAGCGACCTCTGCGCCGGCATGGCCGGAGCGCTCGGCATCCTCGCTGCGCTCGCATCGCGGGAGCGGACGGGCGAGGGCCAGCACGTGGACATATCCATGCTCGACGTGCAGATGTCGCTCATCAACTACCACGCCGTCATGCACCTCATGTCGGGCATACCGACCCCCCGGACCGGCAACGAGATGAAGCTGCACGTGCCCTACAACGCCTACCGGGCCACCGACGGCTGGATATTCATCGCCGTCTCTATCGACCCGCACTGGAAGGCGTTCGTGGAAACCCTCAATGCACCGGAGACCGGCCTCGAAGGTCCGGCCCGCGAAGTCGCCGTGTCGCTGCAGGACGAGACGCTCGTCACGAGGGCAGGGCGCATCGCCAACCGCGACCGCATCAACGCCGCTCTCGAGACCATCGTTGCGACGCGTTCCCGCGACGAGTGGGTGGCCGCGCTCACCTCCGCGGGCATCCCCGTCGCGCCCGTGAATACGCTGGACGAGGCGGTGCAGGACCCACAGGTGCGCTCGCGCCGCATGATCGTGGAGGTCGAACACCCAGAGGGCGGCTCCTACGAGGCCACCGGCAACCCGTTCAAGCTGTCCGCCGCGGGAGAGGAGCGCTTCACGCCGCCCCCGACGCTCGGCCAGCACACTGCGGAGGTGCTGCGGGGCGTCCTCGGGTACGACGACGAGCGCATCGCCGCGCTCTACGGAGACGGGAGCGTGGCCTGACCGCGCTTGACACACCGGCGCGCGCCTTGTCCAATCCCACCATGCTGCTCGAACGACAACCCGACACTCTGAACGACATCCGCCTTGCGGTGCGCGACGTCTGCAAGAAGTATGACGGCGCGTACTGGCGCGAGCTCGACAAGGATGGCGCGTACCCTGAGGCGTTCGTGCGCGAGCTCACCGAGCTCGGCTGGCTCTCCGCGCTCATCCCGGAGGAGTACGGCGGCGGCGGCATGACCGTTACCGAGGCGAGTGTCATCCTTGAGGAGATCAACCGCTCCGGCGGCGACTCCGCAGCCTGCCACGCGCAGATGTACATCATGGGCGTCATCCTGCGCCATGGAAGCCCGGAGCAGCAGGCACGCTACCTCCCCGGCATCGCGAGCGGCGAACTCCGCCTGCAGGCGTTCGCCGTCACAGAACCTGACGCAGGTTCCGAAACCACCCGCATCTCGACCACCGCCGTCCGCAAGGGCGACAGGTACGTCGTCAACGGCCAGAAGACGTTCATCTCCCGCGTTCAGCAGTCGGACCTCATGCTGCTGCTCGCGCGCACGACGCCCTACGAGGAGCTGACCAACAAGACCGAGGGCCTCTCCGTGTTCGTCGTGGACATGCGCGAGGCGGGCGACAGCCTGCAGGTCAACCCCATCGAGATGACGTTCAACCGCCACACCAACCAGCTCTTCTTCGACAACATGGAGATACCCGCGGAGAACCTCATCGGAGAGGAAGGGAAGGGCTTCCGCTACATCATCGATTCCTGGAACGCCGAGCGCATCCTCATCGCCGCCGAGGCCATCGGCGACGCGCGCTTCTTCATTGAGCGCGCCGCCGCCTACGCGAGCGAGCGCGTCGTTTTCGGACGCCCCATCGGCGCGAACCAGGGCGTGCAGCTCCCCATCGCCCAGGCCTACGCCCACACCGAGGCGGCCGACCTCATGCGCTTCGACGCCGCCGCGAAGTTCGACCGCGGCGAGCGATGCGGGGCGGAGGCCAACATGGCCAAGCTCCTCGCCTCCGAGGCCGCGTGGGAGGCGGGCAACGCCTGCCTCAACGCGCACGGTGGCTACGGCTTCGCGAAGGAGTACGACATCGAGCGGAAGTTCCGCGAGACCCGCCTCTTCATGACCGCCCCCGTCAACAACAATCTCGTCCTCGCATACCTGGGGCAGAACGTCCTCGGCATGCCCCGGTCGTACTGAAAACAGGGCCGTCCTTCATGACCACCGACGCCCTCGTCCGCTCCTGGCTCTACGTCCCCGCGCACAAGGAACGCATGATCGCCCGGTCGCTGGAACTCCCGGCTGACGCCGTCATCTACGACTACGAGGACGCGGTGCCCCCTGCGGAGAAGGTGGGCGCGCGCGGCGTGCTGGCCGAGGCGCTTCCGGCGGTGCCGCCGGATGGCACTCCGCGCAGGTACGTCCGCGTCAACAACCCCCGCCATGAGCATCTCTTCGCGGACGACCTCCGCGCCGCGTTGGAACTGAACGTGGAGGGCATCTGGCTCCCCAAGGTGGAGAGCGCCGCCCAGGTGCAGGGCGTCAGCGCCGCACTAGCGTACGAGGAGGAGCGCATGGGTGTCGAGCCCGGAACGACCCGCCTCGCTCTGCTCATCGAGAGCCCGCTGGGCGTCGTGAACGCCCACGCCATCTGCGCCGCCGACCCCCGCGTCATCGCCGTGCAGTTCGGCGGCGAGGACTTCTCCCGCGAGATGGGCCTGCCCCTCGTCCGCACAGGCGAGGCCAAGGAGCTGCTCTACCAGCGCGCCGCCGTCGCCACCGCGTGCGCCGCCGCGGGCGTGCAGCCCGTCGACGTCATCTGGACGGCGCTGAACGACCTCGAAGGCCTCGCCGAGGAGGCCGCGCAAGCGCGGCGCCTCGGCTTCACCTCGAAGGCCGTCATCCACCCCTCCCAGATCGAGCCGGTCAACGCCGCCTTCAGCCCCACGCCGGAGGAGGTCGCTTACGCGCGGGAGGTCATCGCCGCGCTGGATGAGGCCGTCGCACAGGGCACTGGCGTCCTCAACTATCACGGCGCGTTCCTCGAGGAGCCCGTCATCGCCCGCGCCCGCCGCACCCTCGAACTCGCCGAACGTTTCAACGTGGGCTAGGCACGGTTGGACAACGCATCGCTCGCCGGTCTACATTACCCCCGACGCCACAACCCAGGAGGCGCACGATGGCTGAACAGCAGCGGGAAGCATTGTCACCGGGCGAGTTCATCGAACTGCTGGAGCAGACCCGGGCCGAGTTCCTCGAAGGCAAGTCGCCCTATCGCGGCGACGGCACCACCGGCAGAACGAAAGAGGAGATCGCCGCCTCCAAGCGCCGCTTCCACACCGGCGGCGACCCAAACCACAGGTTCGAGGGCGAGCGTTACCTCCACGTGACCGACAAGGCGATACGCCGCAAGCAGCTGCGCAAGCTCGTGGACGAGGGCGGCCAGACCACCGTCGGCGGCCCGATGCCGAGCCACCCCATCCTTGCCCGCTGGCACTCGCAGGAGATGGGCCTCTCCGACGCCGAGATCGACGCGCTGGAGAAGGAAGACACGCCCGCCGAGACGCTCGTGAAAGAGGGCTGGTGGTTCGACCTCCAGCGCTCCAACCCCTGGCCCGTCGCGCTCAGCAGCGCGCTCGTCGGCGAGGGCTCCAAGCGACTCCCCGGCGCGGTCGAGCACTACGAGCAGCTCATCGCCGACGCCCGCGAGCACTACGCCTCGCTCGGCGTCGAGAACGTGGACCGGGCAGTGCAGCTCCTCATCGAGCACGCGCCGTTCGGCGCCGACATGGAGCACGCCATGTTCGGCGAGGAGGTCGTACGCGAGACCGCCACGACCGCCCAGGTTCAGGACGAGATGCGCCGAGCCTTCATCCTCACCATGCAGCGCAACGCTCGCGACAGGGTCTGAGGCGCATGGGCAACCAACCGCCGTTCAGACCGGACGAACTGCTCACCCCGCCGATGCAGGGAACGGTGTTCGTCCACTTCCTGCAGCGCGAGAAGACGCGGAAGTACTCCGCCGCGCCGCCGTTCCTGCATGCGCTCATCCGCGGCGAGCTCTCTATCGAGCAGCTCCGCATGTGGGTGCAGGACCTCTATCCGTACTGGAACGAGGGCCTCGTCTTCTCCACGGGCGCGGTCTACATCAAGACGAACGACGAGCCTTCCCGCACGCAGATGCTCCGCCGCATGGTGGAGTTGGAGGGCACGGAGGTCGTCAACGACCTCACCGGCGCGACCACGCCCGCCTACGAAGAGCTGTGGCTCCGGTTCGGCGAGGGCATCGGCGTCTCGCGGGAGGAGGTGCTGGAGTGGCAGCAGTTCACCCGCACCTACTTCTCCATGCGAACGCTCATGACCTACTCCCGCTACTGGGACTGGACGTGGCTGGACGGCATCGCCACCTGGTACGCGGCAGACCTCTACTGGCGCGAGTACTACGGCGCGGTGCGACAGGCGCTCGTTGACAGGTACGGCGTCGCCCCGGATGCACTGGAATTCTTCGACGTGCTGTTGGCCGACCTCGCAACGCACCTGCCATGGGAGGAGGAAGCGCTGGCCTACTGGGCGTGCACGACGGAGCGGCAGCTGACGGCGGCCCGCGCCTTTCGCGAGCGGCTGGACATCGAGTACCAGTTGCTCGTCGCCCTCAACGAGGCCCGCACCGCCGAACGCCTCCCGTTCCAGGTCCCCGCCTGATCCTCCATTGCACAACCGCCTGCGCCAGCCTTACAGTACGCCCATCCCCGGAGGGAGGACTCCTACCCCATGAGCATCAAGACTGGCTGGGAAGGACGCTACTTCGATGACCTCCAGGTCGGCGACGTCTACCGCTCGTCCGTCGGCAGGACGCTGCTCGAAGCCGACAACACCTGGATGACGCTGCTCACCAACAACGACAACCAGATCCACTTCAACACCGAGTACGCGAAGAACACGCAGTTCCAGCGCCCGCTGATGAACAGCCTCGTCACGCTCGCCGTCGTCACCGGCCTCACCGTGCCGGACGTGAGCCGCAACGGCATCAACCTCGGCTGGGACAAGGTGCGCCTCCCGCACCCCGTCTTCGCTGGCGACACCCTCTGGTCCGAGACCGAAGTCGTCTCCACCCGGGAGTCGAAGTCCGATCCCCGGCGCGGCATCGTCCACATCAGGACGCGCGGCCTCCAGCAGGAGGGCGTCACCGTCATCGAGTTCGAACGCGACATCATGGTCTGGAAGCGGGAGCACGCCCCCGGCAACGACGTGTTCCCCGAGCCCGCCGCGCAGACGGCATAGGAGGCATCCCATGGCAACCGGCATCACGAACGCGCTGGTCGACTACGCGCAGAACCTCAAGTACGAGGACATCCCGCCCGAGGTGCTGGAGCGCACCAAGCACATGCTGCTCGACTTCCTCGGCGTCGCCTACGGCGGACTCCGCACCGGCGAGTCCTCAGGCCCCGTCATCGGCGGCGTGCTGGACCTCGCGTCGGGCGCGGCAGGGGCGAGCGCCGTGCTCGGACGCCCGGAGCGGCTTCCGGCGCATTACGCCGCGCTCCTCAACGCCACCTTCGCCCACAGCATGGACTTCGACGACACCCACCGGGACGCCGTGATCCATATCGGCACGCCGCTCTTCGCCACGCTCCTCGCGCTCGCCGACGAGCACGAGGTAAGCGGGCGTGACTTCCTCACCGCCGCCGTCGTCGGCTACGACGTCACGGGCAAGGTCGGCAAGGCGCACGGCGGCTCCGTGCACGCGCGCGGCTTCCACCCCACAGCGACCACCGGCATCTTCGGCTGCTCCGCCGCGGGCGCGCGGTTGCTCGGCTATTCCGCGCGGCAGACCGCGAACGCGATGGGCCTGAACGTGAGCCAGTCCGCCGGTTCGACCCAGTTCCTGGAGAACGGCTCCTGGAACAAGCGCTTCCACACCGGCCTCGCCGCGCATAACGCCGTGATGAGCCTCGTGATGGCCCGCCACGACTACCTCGGCGCGACGTCCCCCATCGAGGGCAGCCGCGGCTACTTCGCCCTCTACGCCGGCGACGGAGCGGACGCCGGACGTGCGCTCGACGGCCTCGGCAGCGACTTCGAGGTCATGAACACCGCAGTCAAGCCGTACCCGTGCTGCCGCTACAGCCACGCCACCATCGACGCCGTCGCCGACATCGTCCGCGCCGAGTTGCTCGCCTCGCCCGACATCGACGCCATCGACATCGCGATGGGCGAGACCGGCTACGGGCTCGTGGCCGACCCGGCAGAGATGAAGCGCGTGCCGTCCAACGTCGTCGAGGGCCAGTTCAGCGTCTACTTCGCGGCTGCGGCCACGGCAGGGAAGGGCGCCTACGCATGGGACGCCTATGACCGCCTGGACGACGCCGAGGTGCGACGCCTGATGCAGCGCACGAGCGTGACGCTCGACGAGCGGTTCGGCTCCGGCATGGAGTCGATCGTCTCCTTGCGCACGGCGGACGGACGCGTCATCGAGCGCAACGTCCCGTACCCAAAGGGCGAGCCGGAGAACCCCATGACGTGGGACGAGATGCAGGCGAAGTTCACCGAGTGGAGCGCGCCCGTCATCGGCGCGGAGCGCGCGGCGCAGGTCATCGAGAGCGTCGCCTCGCTTGAATCGCTCTCCTCCATGAGCGAGCTCACCGCCAACCTCGGCGCCTGACCCTCGGCTATGCCCAACCGACTGGAGAACAAGGTCGCCGTCATCACCGGCGCTGCGAGCGGGCAAGGGCGTCTCGCCGCCCAGTTGTTCGACAGCGAGGGCGCGGCGCTCGTGCTTGCAGACCTCGACGCCGACGGCCTCGCAGAGACCGCGGCCTGGCTCACCAGCGCAGCCGCGCCACCCATAACCGTCGTTGGCGATCTCACGCAGGAGGACGCGAACGAGCGTCTCGCGCAGGCCGCGCTGGACGCCCACGGACGCATCGACGCGCTCTACAACGCCGCCGGTCTCGTGCGGTTCAGCCCGCTCCACGAGACGAGCCTCGAGGACTGGCGCTTCGTGCTCGACCACGAGCTGACGATGGTCTTCCTCACGTGCA
Source organism: Chloroflexota bacterium (assembly GCA_009838965.1). Classification (GTDB taxonomy): domain Bacteria; phylum Chloroflexota; class Dehalococcoidia; order Lucifugimonadales; family Australimonadaceae; genus Bin16. Next base: position 111,731 of record VXQP01000073.1, read on the forward strand.
AGCACGTCCTGCCGTCCATGATGGAGGCGGGCAGGGGCTCCATCGTCAACGTATCGTCCGTCTCCGGCTACTCCTCCGGTTCGAAGCGCCATCCTGCCCACGCGGCGGCGAAGGCGGCCATCGCCGGGCTCACGAAGCAGGTGGCGGTCGAGTACGGTTCCTACGGCATCCGGTGCAACGCCATCGCGCCCGGTTTCCTCATCTACGCCGAGGGACAGCGGCGCATCGCGGGTCAGAGCGGCTCCGGCCCGCCGAAGGAGGCCGTCCCGCTCGGCAGGCACGTCGCGCCGGAGGACACCGCCCTCTGCGCGCTCTACCTCGCCTCAGACGAGTCCGCGATGGTCAACGGCCAGACGCTCGTCGTCGACGGCGGCCGCTCCATCACCTGACCCTTTCCCGTCGTTCCCGCGCCTCTCCAACCCTCATCTCAGCCCTCTCCTGCGAAGTTTTTCGGTTTACTCGTAACGATGGGCTCAAAAAGGCTCATCTACCTCTGACTCCTGCGTCCTGATGAGCCCTTCAAGGGGCTCAAACGGGCTCATTCCGCTGTGTTTTCGAGCCCTTCTGAGCCTTCTTGAGCCCATCAGCCGCTGCCTCATCCGTCCCGGACGCGCCCGTTTCCAACGTTCGTTCGCCGTTCGGAACAGCGTACGCGGAGGCGGCGGAATGGCGAAAGAGGCAAGTGTCACAGGACGTGGCGGGCGCGAGCCACACGCCAACGTGCTAACCTAACCCGCCATGAGCACAGCAAACGCAAACACCGCAGACATCATCGTCATCGGCGCGGGCAACGCAGCCCTCTGCGCCGCGCTCGCCGCCCGCGAAGCGGGACGCAGCGTCGTCGTCCTCGAGAAGGCCCCTGAGCCCATGCGCGGCGGCAACACCTACTTCACCGGAGGCGCCATCCGCTTCTCCTACAAGGGCATCGACGAGGTCGTCCAGCTCGTGCCGGACCTCTCGCCAGCCGAGTTGGACGTGATCGAGGTCGGCTCCTACACCGAGGCCAAGTACTTCGAGGACCTCATGCGCGTCACGGAGGGACTCTCCGACCAGGAGATGGCCGACACGCTCGTGCGGCAGTCGTTCCCAACCATGAAGTGGATGTACGAGCAGGGCGTGCGCTTCGTGCCGTCGTGGACGCACCAGGCGTTCAAGGTGGAGGGCAAGTTCCGCTTCTGGGGCGGCCTCTGCCTGCAGGCCGTCGGGGGCGGGAAGGGCCTCTCCGACCAGCTCTTCGAGATCGCCATCGAGCGCGGCGTCGACGTGCGCTACGACCACACCGCGATGCGCCTGGAGCAGGACGACGCCGGGCGCGTGAACGGCGTCACCGTGCGCACACCGAACGGACGGCAGACGCTCACCGGCGACGCGGTCGTGCTCGCGTGCGGCGGCTTCGAGGCGAACCCCGAGATGCGCGCCCGCTACCTCGGCCCCGGGTGGGAGCTCGCCAAGGTGCGCGGCGTCCGCTACAACACCGGCGACGGCCACAAGATGGCGTTCGACGTCGGGGCGCAGGCGTTCGGCCACTACAGCGGCTGCCACGCCGTCGCGTGGGACCTCAACGCGCCTCCGTTCGGCAACCGCTCCATCACGGACCTCTACCAGAAGCACTCGTACCCGTTCGGCCTCATCGTGAACGTGGACGGCAAGCGGTTCGTCGACGAGGGCGCGGACTTCCGCAACTACACCTACGCCAAGTACGGCAAGCAGATCCTCTTCCAGCCGGAGCGCGCCGCCTTCCAACTCTTCGACCAGAAGACGCTCCACCTGCTGCGCGACGAGTACCGCATACCCCAAGTCACGAAGGGCGAGGCGGACACCATCGAGGGGCTCGCCGACCAGCTCGGCATCGACCCTGATGGGCTTGCGCAGACCGTCGCCGAGTACAATGCCGCCTGCCGGCCCGGCGACTACAACCCCACGGTGCTGGATGGCGTCCATACGGAAAATATCGAGCCGCCCAAGACCAACTGGGCGCTCCCGCTGGACACTCCGCCGTACGAGGGCTACGCCGTGACGTGCGGCATCACGTTCACGTTCGGCGGGCTGCGCATCGACCGCCGCGCGCAGGTCATGGACACGACCGACAACCCCATCCCCGGCCTCTACGCCGCGGGTGAGATCGTCGGCGGCCTCTTCTACCACAACTACGCCGGCGGAGCGGGCCTCATGCAGGGCTCCGTCTTCGGCAGGATCGCCGGCTCCTCAGCCGCCCAGGACGTGGGTTAAGGGCACATCGGACACCCGCCCATTGCGTCGTCGCGCCGACGCCGCCTACGCTGGCAACCAGCCCTGCCGCACCCGAACCCGGCCCTCCGGGACCACGAGTGAGTGTTCCAGAATGTTGCTGAATGTTGCAGTTACTGAGAACGTGCCAGCCCCACCATTCTCGTAACTGCCGACAGCACTCGTGATTGAGGCGTAACAACCGCGCACAAGAGGCTGGGCCGGGTCCAACGGATCGCATCGGGCGGCGCACGGTTCCGGTAACACTCCGCTCTGTTTGACACCCCCCATGGCGGCGGGTATGTTCGCGAGTCGGAACACCATCGATCCCGGAGGAGGGAGAGCCCATGGCAGGAAAAGTGCAACTCAGCTTCATATCGGCGAGGAACGAGCGCATCGCCAAGCTGCTGGACGGCGAGGTGGAGGTGGAGGGCGTTGACCTCGTCTGGACGAACTCCGACCCCTCGGAGACCTTCTGGCGCCAGCTCAAGTTCGAAGAGTTCGAGGTCTGCGAGATGTCGTTCTCCTCGCTGCTCATCGCCAAGGCCCGCGGCAGCGACATGGTCGCCATCCCCGTCTTCCCGTCGCGGCGATTCATGCACGCGCAGCTCTCCGTCAACGTCGACTCCGGCGTCGAGAAGCCGAACGACCTCTACGGCAAGCGCATCGGCGTCGGCGAGTACCAGCAGACCGCGTCCCTCTGGACGCGCGGCGTCCTCCAGCACGACTTCGGCGTCGACCAGTTCAGCGTGGACTGGTGGATGGAGCGCTCCGAGGAGTTGAGCCACGGCGGCGCGACCGGCTTCAAGCCGATGGAAGGCATCAAGTTCAACCGCATCCCGGAGGACAAGAGCCTCGCCACGATGCTCGCGCGCGGCGAGCTCGACGCCGCCCCCATAGGCCGCGCCTTCTCCAACGAGAAGAACGTCATCGACCGCTCGACCACCATCCGCCCGAAGCCCGAGGAGTTCGCCAAGGTCAGGCCGCTTTTCCCGGACTTCATGGCGGAGGGCAAGCGCTTCTTCGAGACGCACGGCTACATCCCCGCCAACCACTGCTACGCCATACGCGGCGACATCCACGAGAAGTACCCGTGGGTCGCCTTCAACCTCTACGCCGCGTTCGTGCGAGCGAAAGAGGAGTGGTACGCCGAGCTGTCCAGCCGCGTCCCCAGCGACCTCATCTTCGGCCCGCAGTACATGGCGCAGACCCGCAGGATCTTCGGCTCGGACCCCTTCACCTACGGCCTGAAGGACAACCAGAAGATGATCGACACCATGATCGGCTTCTCCCACGAGCAGGGCTTCATCCCCCGCAAGCCGGACATGGAGGAGCTCTTCGCCCCGCCCATGCTCGACCTGTAGGCAACGACACCCGCCGGTTGACCGAGCGCACGCCCCTCCTTAGCATCGTTGTATGGCCGAGTCCGAACCGAGCCGAGCGCTCTTCGCTGACCTCTACGAACTGACCATGGCGCAGGCGTACTGGCAGCACGGCCACAACGCCCCGGCCACCTTCAGCCTCGCGTTCCGCAACCTGCCGCCGGACCGCGGCTACGCCGTCTTCGCCGGGCTGGAGGACGCACTCGATCACCTCGAGGCGCTCCGCTTCACCGGTGCCGACGTCGACTACCTGCGCTCGCTCGGCCTGTTCGACCCCGCGTTCATCGAATGGCTGCCGTCGCTGCGCTTCACCGGCGACGTGCGGGCGATGGGCGAGGGCGACCTCGTCTTCGCGGAGGAGCCGGTCGTCGAGGTCACCGCGCCCGTCATCGAGGCCCAACTCGTCGAGACCGCGGTGATGAACGCAATCGGCCTTCAGACGATGCTTGCCACGAAGGCCGCGCGCGTCATGCACGCCGCGCAGGGCAGGGCGGTCGTCGAGTTCGCCGCGCGCCGCACCCAGGGCGAGGAGGCCGCCGACCGGCTCGCCCGTACCACCTACCTCGTGGGGTTCGGCGGCACCAGCAACGTCCTCGCCGCTGCCCGCTACGGCATCCCGCCGGTCGGCACGATGGCGCACTCGTTCATCTCCAGCTTCCCCACCGAGGCCGAGGCGTTCGACGCCTACGCCGGCTCCTTCCCGGACACGAGCACGCTGCTCGTCGACACCTACGACACGGTCGAAGGCGTCCGCCGCGCCGCGGAGACGGGCAAACGACTCCGCGAGTCCGGCCACGCCCTGCGCGCCATCCGGCTCGACAGTGGCGACCTGCTCGCGCTTTCCATCGCGAGCCGCAGGATCCTCGACGAAGCCGGCCTCACGGATGTGCAGGTCTTCGCCAGCGGCGGCTTGGACGAGTTCGATATAGAAGCGCTGCTCGCAGCCGGAGCGCGTATCGACGGCTTCGGGATCGGCACGAAGCTCGGCGTCTCTGCGGACGCGCCGTGGATGGACTGGGCGTACAAGCTCGCCGAGTACGACGGCACGCCTGTCCTCAAGCTCAGCGAGGGCAAGGCGTCGCTCGCCGGTCGCAAGCAGGTCTACCGTCGATCGGACAGCGAGGGCCTCTACACCGGTGACACCCTCGCGCTCGAGGATGAGCAACTGGCTGAAGGAGACGGCTCGCCGCTGCTGACGGACGTCATGCTCGGCGGACGGCGCACCGGCCCCGCGCCAACGCTGCCGGAACTGCGGGAGCGCTTCGCCGCCGGTTTCGCGCGCCTGCCGGAGCGGTACAAGACGCTGCGTTCGCCCGAGCTCTACCCCGTACACCACACCTGGGCGCTCGAGGAGACTCAGTGGCGCGCAACGCAGGAGACACTCGCGCGGCAGCAGCACGCCTGATCGCCGCTACTCCTCCGCCAGCGCCTCCTCCGTCGTGGTGAGCACCGCGCCGTTCAGCTCCATCAGATGGAGTGCCCTGTCGCCATCGCCCGGCTCAACGTTCACCGCCGCGACTGCGTCCGCCAGCACGTACGTCTCGTAGCCGTTGGCGACCGCGTCCACTACTGTGTTCACGACGCAGTAGTCGGTCGCGAGCCCGCCCACGTACACCCGGGTGACGCCCCCGGCCTTCAGCTGCGCGTCGAGGTCGGAGTCGATGAAGCCGGAGTAGGCGTCCTTGTCGAGGCTGGCGCCCTTGCGGATCACCCGCGTCCCCTCCGGCAGCCCCAACTCTGCGTGGAACGCCGCGCCATGCGAGTCCTGCACGCAGTGGTCCGGCCACTGCCCGCCCTGCGTCGCGAACGACAGGTGCCCCGCCGGGTGCCAGTCCTGCGTTGCGAACACCTTGCCGCCGCGCTCCGCGAACGTCCTGGCGGTGGCGCCCATCTTCCGTGCCACGGCGTCGCCGCCGGTCACGCCCAGCGAGCCGCCGGGACAGAAATCGTTCTGCACGTCAACGACGATCAGCGCGTCCAGGTTCGTTATTCGCACGGTGCACTCCTCGCGGACGACTCCCCTCTATGGTACCCCCGTTCACGCCTGCAAGAGGAAGGGCAGGGGAGTCGTCATTCCCGCGCAGGCCTGCGCTTTAGCGCGCAACCTCGTATCCCACCTCTCCTGGGGGAGAGGTGGACGCGCTTGCGCGGCGGGTGAGGGCCCTTGTGGGGCTGAGGTGAGGGTACTCCGGAGCGGGGCAGGGGACGTGGCATGCTAGAATGACCTCTGAGGCACGGCTATGCACTTCACGAAACTCCAGGGCGCAGGCAACGACTACATCTACGTCGACGGCCTGAACGAGCAGCGCGACTGGCCGGAGGTCGCGCGGCGCATATCCGACCGGCACTTCGGCGTCGGCGCCGACGGCCTCATCGTCGTGGCTCCCTCCGAGCAGGCCCCGGTGCGCATGCGGATGTACAACGTGGACGGCTCGGAAGGCGAGATGTGCGGGAACGGCATCCGCTGCTTCGCCAAGTTCGTCCTGGAGCGCGGCATGGTGCCCGCCAATGGCGCCACCTTGGACGTGGAGACGGGCGCCGGTGTATTGAACATCGCCCCGCACTGGAACGGCGGCCGCGTCGTCGGCGCACGCGTCAACATGGGCGAACCCATCCTCCGCGCCGCGGACGTGCCCGTCGACGTCTCAAAGATGGGCCCCAGCGACTACGCCGCGCTGGACGTTGGCCTCGTCGAGTCCCTCGGCCTGCGCCCGGACGAGCTGGCCTTCGATGCGGAAGTAGCTGTGAACGGCGTTACGTTCGCGCTCACGGCGGTGTCGATGGGCAACCCCCACGTCACGGCGTTCATCGACGAGCCGGTGAACAGCGTCGAACTCGACAGGCTCGGGCCTCGCATGGAGCGCCACGAGGCGTACCCGCGCCGGATCAATTTCCACCTTGCGAACGTCGTGGCGCGCGACCACCTCATCTCGCGGACGTGGGAGCGCGGCTCCGGCTTGACGCTCGCCTGCGGGACCGGCGTGAGTTCCATCGTCGTTGCGGCGCGCCTGCACGGCATGGTGGAGGACGAGGTCCGCGTCGAGGTGCCCGGCGGCGAGCTCACCATCACCTGGCCCGGTCACGGCCCCGTGTTCATGGACGGCGACGCCGTCGAGGTCTTCTCCGGCGAGTTCCCGGACTGAGCCCACGCTCCCGCCGCACGCCTGTATAATCCCGAACGATTCCTGACTTACCCGGAGGTTCCTTCCGTATGCAACTCGCCAACCGGCTCGACCAGCTCCCGCCGTATCTCTTCCTGGAGATCAGCCGGAAGATCGCGGAGAAGCGCGCCCAGGGGATGGACGTCATCAGCTTCGGCATCGGCGACCCCGCCCACCCCACGCCCGAGCACATCCTGCCCGCGCTCAAGACGCCCTCCGCCGACCCGCCCCACCATCGCTACCCGGAGTCCGAGGGTCTGCCGGAGATGCGACAGGCCATCGCACGCTGGTACACGCGCCGCTTCGACATCGAACTCGGCGACAAGGAGATCGTGCCGCTCATCGGGGCGAAGGAGGGCATCGGCCACATGGCGCTCTGCCTCATCGACCCCGGCGATATCGCGCTCGTGCCCGACCCCGCGTACCCGGTCTACTCGGTCGGGACCATGTTCGCGGGCGGCACCTCGTACATGATGCCGCTGCTGGAAGAGAACGCCTTCCACCCGGACCTTTCACAGATACCGGAGGACGTCGCGCGCAAGGCGAAGGTGCTCTGGTTCAACTACCCCAACAACCCGACCGGCGCGCTCGCGACGCCCGAACTGTTCGAGGAGGTAGTCGCGTTCGCGAAGGAGTACGACGTCGCGGTCTGTCACGACGCCTGCTACTCCGAGGTGACGTTCGACGGCTACGTCGCGCCGAGCTTCCTGCAAACACCCGGTGCGATGGACGTGGGCATCGAGTTCCACTCGCTCTCCAAGACCTACAACATGACCGGCTGGCGCATCGGCATGGCCGTCGGCAACCAGCAGCTCATCGACGCGCTCGTGCGGGTGAAGTCCAACCTCGACTCCGGCATCCCGCAGGCGGTGCAGTACATGGGCATCGAGGCGCTGGACAACACCACGCCCGAGTGGCTGGCCGCCAACAACGAGATATACCGCAGGCGGCGCGACCGCGTCGTGGACGCCCTCACGGCCATCGGGCTGCAGGTGAACCGCCCCAAGTCCGGCTTCTACATCTGGGCGCGCTGCCCGGACGGCTGGACCTCGGCGCAGTTGGCCACCGAACTGCTCGACAAGCACGCCGTGGTCGTGACGCCGGGACGGGGCTACGGCGAGGCGGGCGAGGGCTACATCCGCCTCTCGCTCACGACGCCCGATGAGCGGGTGGACGAGGGTCTGAAGCGCCTCGAGGGTTGGCGTCTGCCAGATGCACCGGCGAGATAGGACACGAGCGCCTTCTTCGTACTGGACATCGGCAGGTAGAATCGAAGGCACCAAACCGGAGCGGCTCACTCATAGCACGGCGATCGAGAACAGTGGAAACGGCCCAGACGCCCGAGCAGGCGCTGCTCGTGGGCGTGGGCATCAAGGGGCGGCGCTCGCCCTGGACGGTTGCCGACTCGCTCGAAGAGCTCGCTCAACTGGCCGACACCGCAGGCGCAGAGGTGGCCGGATCGGTCTCCCAGCAGCTGGAAGCGCCGTCCCACACGTACGTCGGCAAGGGCAAACTCCAGGAGATCGCGGACGCCCGGCGTGCCATCGGCTTCGGCACCTTGATCTGCGACGACGAACTGACGCCCACACAGCAGCAGAACCTCGAGCGTGCGCTCGGCGAGCGCGTGAAGGTCATCGACCGTACCGCCCTCATCCTGGACGTGTTCGCACGGCACGCGAGAACGCGAGAAGGACGCCTGCAAGTTGAACTGGCGCAGGCGGAGTACCTTCTGCCGCGCCTGGCGGGCCAGTGGAGCCACCTGGAGCGCCTCGGAGGCGGAATCGGCACCCGGGGGCCCGGCGAAACGCAGATAGAGACGGACCGGCGGCTCGTCGGCCAGCGCATCCAGCGTCTGAAACAGGAACTGGAGAAGGTACGCCGGCATCGCGCTCAGTACCGCGCCCGCAGGCACAGGAACAGATTGCCCGTGGTGGCGCTCGTCGGCTACACGAACGCGGGGAAGAGCAGCCTGCTGAACGCGCTCTCCGGCGCGGGCGTGCTCGCGCGCGGCCAGCTGTTCTCGACACTCGATCCCGTGACACGCAAGGTGCGCCTGCCGGACGGAGGAGAGGCGTTGCTGACGGACACGGTGGGCTTCATTCAGAAGCTGCCCACGACGCTTGTGGCGGCCTTCCGTGCAACGCTCGAAGAGGTGCAGGAAGCGTCGGTGCTGCTGCACGTTGTCGACATCTCGCACCCGAACGCGGCCGAGCAGGTGGAAGTGGTGGAGGACATCCTGCGCGACCTGGACCTCACTGACACCCCGCGCGTGCTCGCGCTGAACAAGGTGGACCTCCTGGACTCGGACGGCGCAGGTTCCGTGCCGAGCACGGAAGGCATCAAAGCGGTGCTGACGTCGGCGGTGAGCGGCGCGGGGCTGCACGAGCTTCTGCAGGCAGTGTCCACGCAGGTGAACGATGATGTACCATCCGGCGCCGAACCGGCGCTTGCAGGCGCGAAAGCCAAACGAGGAGCGACCCACAGGAACCATGGCTGACGACGAACTCTTCCAACTCCCTGAGCATCCTTTCTACAGTTGCGAGGAGGACTGCTTCCTCGTTGCCGACGGGTCGCAGATGGGCACAGCGGCAGCCGTCCTGGCGCTGGAGCCGCTGCTCAAGCTGATGGTTGGCGAAGGCAACGTCTTCGAGCGGCGTCCGGTGAAGGTCGCTGAGAAGGACGACCTGCACGTCAGCGTGGAATGCGAGGGCGGCGAGGTCGTGCACATCGACTTCGATGCGCTCACGGCGCGCAAGACGACGCCACAGGGCGAGTTCCTGTACCGGGGCGGCCTCGAGGACGCCAACGAGGGCATGGGATACTTCCCGGCACGCTAGGCCGCGCTTCACGGCGCTGGCTGGGTGACCGTTCCTGAGCGCTATTGCGCACTATTGCTGTTATGTAAAGTAAATGCAGTTACAACGCCATCCTCCTCCTTCCGACCACCGGGGCTCCTCCCCCCTTCCAGCAGCGGCGTCACGTATCCTTGGAAGATAAGAGGGTTGTTGGAGCGTTCGGAATGGCGAGGCAGTTGACCGGGATGCGCGCAGCGGCATATACCGCCGTCGCAGCTGCGGCCATCGTCGCCGGGACCGGATGCGCGCAGGAGGAGCACAGCGAGTTCGTCGAAGTCGTGGAAGTGCTCCAGGAGGATTTCATCAACCGCGACAAGCTCTCTGTCACGGAGATGGAGCGTGCGGGCATCGAGGGGCTCCTGGAGTACCTCGACGACCCTTACACCTCCTACCTCGATCCCGAGCGCTATGCCGCGTTCAACCTCTCGCTCGAAGGAGACCATCCCGACTTCGAGGGCATCGGTGCAAGCGTCACCGAGGTGGACGGCCAGATCATCGTACTGGGACCGCTCCCCGGCTCACCCGCCTTCGAGGCCGGGCTCATGCCGGGCGACGTCCTCGTCAGCGTGGATGGCAGGCCCATCGAAGGGTTCACGTTGGACGAGACGGTCGCACTGATACGCGGGCCGAAAGGCACGGAGGTTGTCCTCGGCGTCTCACGCGCCGGCATCTCGCGCCCCGTGGAGATCCCCATCGTGCGGGACACGATAAGCGTCAGCTCCGTGCATTCCCACGTCCTCCCCAGCGGCTTCGGTTACATACGCCTTTCGTCGTTCGACGCGGAGTCCGGCGCCGACCTGCGGACCGCCATAGCCGACCTGCGGGGTCTCGGTGCCGAGGGGCTCGTGCTGGACCTGCGGAACAACGGAGGTGGACTCGTGACTGCTGCCGTGAATGTCGTCTCGGAGTTCGTCGAGGAAGGCGAAGTCATCCGCTGGGTGGATGCGAACGGAGACGAGACCGTGGAGCGCGTCACGGGAGAAGGAACGGCCTACGACCTCCCGCTCGTGGTGCTCGTGAACGGCTTCAGCGCGTCGGCATCGGAAGTGGTGTCAGGAGCATTGCAAGACCACGAGCGCGCCCGTATCGTCGGCACTCGCACGTTCGGTAAAGGCGCGGTCAACCTGCTGCGCGACCTGGAGTCCGGCGCGGGTTTGAACCTCACTATCGCGCGCTGGCTCACTCCGGACGGACGCATGATCGAAGGAGAAGGCATCGAGCCGGACGTGCGCGTCGGACGCGAGGTGAACGTACGGGCGCAAGGGCGCATCGGCGAGCTGACGCGGACCCTCTGCGCGGCCTACGCGGACGAGGCCATTCCGCTGGACGGGTCCGGCGAACTCACCGACGCACTGGAGACGCTCTGCAGCATCCAACCCGAGCCGAACCCTGTCTCTTACCCCGACGATCAACTGGAAACCGCGGTTGCCGAACTCGAACGAATGACAGGCCGTTGAGCGATGCCGCCCAAACGCAAAAAGAAGAAGCAACCGGAGCAGCAGAAGCCCGGTCGACCGCACATCCGGACCGTGGCGGACAACCGGCGAGCGCGTTTCGATTACGACATCCTCGACCGCATCGAGGCCGGCATCGCGCTGACCGGCACCGAGATCAAGTCCGTACGCGATGCACGGGTCAACATCCGCGACGCCTATGCACAGGCGCGCAGCGGCGAGATGTGGCTCCACAACATGCACGTCGCCGCATGGACGAGCGCAGGGCCATGGGGGCACGAGCCGACGCGCTCACGGAAGCTGCTGATGCACTCGGGCGAGATAGAGCGGTTCAGCCGCGCGGCGGGGCAACGCGGCCTCACCATCGTTCCCCTGCGCATCTACATCAAGGGACACCACGCGAAGGTGGAACTCGCCCTGGCGAAGGGGCGCCGCCGCTACGACAAGCGCCAGGCCATCATGCGGCGCGAGTCCGACCGGGAGATAGCGCGCGCCCTTCGGCGGGAGGCCTGACTGACACGCGCCGTTTGACCGTCCCCTCCCCTCGCTGTACGATAGTAGTGCAACTGGTCTGCTGTGGGGATGCGTGGTTTCGACAGGGGATCAGCTTGGCAGGATTGCAGGCCGAGTTCGCCGCCCACTCGCTAATCAGACGGCAAAACATCAACTGCCGACGAACCAGTCGCACTGGCTGCCTAATAACGTAGCCACGCCCCGATAGCCCACTCCGGCGGCTACCGGAAGCGTCATACAGCCGGGGTGCAGTGGCTCTGATGCCGCTGCGAGCCACTCAAGACTTCGCGGCAGGTGGCGGGACGGCCCGCCGGTGGGCCCGCCCCAGTCACCCAACCAAACGCCGGCTAAGCCTGTAGTACATCCGCGCTGAGCGTCTTCTGGACGGGGAGTTCGACTCTCCCCCATCTCCACCACAGACGGGCCACGGGCTCAGACCCCCTTGGCTATGCAGAGATCGGAGGACTTGGGATGACAACGAAGGCACAGCCGAAGATGACCCTGGAGGCGAGTCACTGCGACCTATCCCCCACCGGGGCGCACCACTGGATAGTCGGTTCACCCAGCGCCACGATGGCCGGTGAGTGCAAGTACTGTCACGAAGCGCGAGAGTTCCACCCGTTCGAGGACAACATCGGCTTCAACAACAGCCCCAAGAGGAACCGCTCGGCAGCTGCCACAGGCGAATAAGCCGCGGGTGGCATCCGCCGCTCCCCTGGCCGTACCGACGGTACGCTGCCTTCCGCTTGACAGGTCGGCGATGCCTGGCCGGTCCGTTCCCGTATAATCCGCGCCATCCCGCCCCTGAGTGAGGAGGCATGGCCTCTGCGATCCTGCGCGTGCGCGGACTGGTGATGGACTTCGGCGGCGTGCGCGCCGTCGACAACTGCTCGCTCAATGTGGATGAGGGCTCCATCACCGGCCTCATCGGACCGAACGGCGCGGGCAAGACGACGCTGTTCAACCTCGTCGCCGGTTTCCACAAGCCGACCGCTGGGCGGGTCACGTTCAGGGACGAGCGCATCGACGGGTTACCGTCCTACCTCATCTTCCGCAAGGGCATCGTCCGCACGTTCCAGATACCTCGCGAGTTGAAGCGCATGAGCGTCCTGGAGAACCTCATGCTCGTGCCGTCTGACCAGATCGGAGAGAGCATGTGGCGCGCCGTCGCGGCACGCTGGCTCGTGAAACGCCAGGAGCGAGCGATAGAGGCCCAGGCGCGCGAGGTGCTCGAGTTCACCGGGTTATCGGAGGTCGCGGACCTCCCGGCTGAGGGACTCTCCGGTGGGCAGAAGAAACTGCTGGAACTGGCGCGCACGCTGATGGCGAAGCCACGCATGGTGCTGCTCGATGAGCCGGGCGCGGGCGTGAACCCTACGCTCTTGAGGCGACTGGTGGACGGCATCCGGCGGGCGCGCGAGGAGCTGGGGATCACATTCCTCATCATCGAACACGACATGGGGCTCGTGATGCGCCTGTGCGACCACGTCATCGTGATGAGCGAGGGCTCCGTCCTCACACAGGGCGCTCCGGCAGCCGTACAGCAGGACGACCGCGTCGTCCGGGCGTACCTGGGGGACTGAGCGATGCCGCTCCTCGATGCCACGGGCGTACGCGCCGGATACGGCGACACCGAGATACTGCACGGAGTGGACATGCGCGTGGATGCGGGCGAGATCGTGACGATCATAGGTCCGAACGGCTCCGGCAAGTCCACGATGATGAAGTCGATCGTCGGCATCGTGCAGGCATCGGCGGGAGAGATATCGTTCGATGGCCGGCGCATTGAAGCGCTGCGCGCCGATCGCCGCATCCCGCTGGGGCTCTGCTACGTCCCGCAGACGGAGAACGTCTTCCCTACCCTGACCATCACCGAGAACCTCGAGATGGGCGGCTTCCTGCGGAACGACAAGCTCGACGGCCGTATCCGGGAGATGTTCGAGCTGTTCCCTGACCTCGCGGAGAAGCGCAACGCGAAGGCCGCTGCTCTCTCCGGTGGGCAGCGGCAGATGATGGCTGTGGCGCGCGCCCTGATGCTGGAGCCGAAGCTGCTGCTGCTGGACGAGCCCACTGCCGGACTCTCGCCCCTGTTGATGGGGACCGTGTTCCAGATGATCCAGAACATCAACGCCACCGGAGTCGCAATCCTGATGGTGGAGCACAACGCGAAGAAGGCGCTCGCCATCTCGCACCGGGGATACGTGCTGGCGATGGGCGAAGTGCGCATGGAGAACACCGGGCCGGAACTGGCAGGCGACCCGCAGGTGGGTCGCCTGTACCTGGGGAACGAATAGGCAACGCAATGTTCATTACCGCACGCACGATGAGAAGTCCCGCGGTGGTCCGGGCGAGCCGCGTCGCGCAGGCTGTGCTCGCCATCGTCTTCGTGGTCCTCGCACTGAGCGAGATCGGGCTCGCGGTGAACGGCATCTTCCTGGGCAGCGTCCTCGCACTGGGCGCGGTCGGCATCACACTGGTCTTTGGCGTGATGCGGTTCGCCAATATCGCACACGGCGACATGATGACGATGGGCGCCTACGTGGCGTTCTTCCTACTTGTCAGCGTCCTGCCGGAGCACACGGGGCTGGGGCCCTTCACGTTCGGATTTCCGCTGCTCATCGCGATTCCGGTGAGCATGGCGGCAGTGGCGGCACTGGCCGTGGGGATGGACGTGCTCGTCTTCCGCAGGCTGCGCCTCCGTCGGGCGAACATCGTGACGATCGAGATAGCCTCGCTCGGCCTCGCCATCGCGATACGCGGCTTCGTCCAGATGATCTGGGACACGCCCGTTCGCTACTTCCCGAACGAGGGCCGGCAGCACTTCTCCCTGCCCGCCGACATCAGCATCGCACCGAACCACCTGTTCGTGAGCGGTGCCGCCCTCGTGCTGGCGATCGCCCTGCACCTGCTGCTTACGCGCACGAAGCAAGGCAAGGCGATGCGCGCAACCTCCGACAACGCTGACCTGGCGCGCGCCAGCGGCATCGATACGGACCGCGTGCTGCTGTGGACGTGGGGCATCGCCGGAGCGCTGGCCGGCGCGGCGGGCGTGCTGCTCGTCATATTCAACGCAACGTCGCAGCTGAAGCCCACCATGGGGTTCCAGCTGCTCGTACCGCTCTTCGCCGCAGTGGTGGTCGGCGGCATCGGCAATCCGTATGGAGCGTTTCTCGGTGCGATGCTCATCGGCATCTCGATGGAGGTTTCTACGGCATGGGCGCTGCCGACCTACAAGCCTGCGATAGCGTTCACCGTCATGGTGATCGTGCTGCTGTTCAGACCACGCGGCATCCTGGGGAGTAAGGACTGATGCTGGAGTTCCTCACAGGGTTTGCGATACTGGTCGGCGTCTACTCGGTGTTCACGCTCGGCCTCAACGTGCACTGGGGCTACACGGGTCTCTTCAACATCGGCGTGGCAGGCTTCTTCGCGCTGGGCGCATACACGGCATCGCTTCTCGTCATCCGCCCTCCACAATCCGACCAGGTTGACGATTACCTTTTCGCCGGCGACCTCGCCAACCGGCTCGACGCACTGCCCGTTATCGGCGCACTCGACCTGTGGTTCGTGGTTGCCCTCGCAGGAGCCGCGCTCGTTGCCGCGATGGTTGCACTCGTCATCGGAACGATCACCATTCGGCTCCGGGGGGACTACCTCGCGATAGCCACGCTGGGGATTGCCGAAAGCGTGCGCCTCGTCTTCCTGAACGAGCGATGGCTGAGCAACGGAAGCAAGGGGCTCTACACCATTCCACGTGTGTTCGACGGCATCGTATCGCCCCAGGACTATGACCGTGTCTACCTTGTCGTCGTCCTGGTGGTGTTCGCCCTGATGTTCGCAGTAGTGAGGGCTTTGGTGCACTCGCCGTGGGGGCGAGTGCTGCGCGCTATACGGGAGGACGAAGTGACCGCGGAAGCAAGCGGGAAGCACGTGTTCCGCTTCAAGCTGCAGGCGTTCGTCCTTGGCGCAGTGATCATGGGCATAGGCGGCGCACTGTACGCTTTCGATCTGCGCGCTATATCACCGTCAGCATTCACGCCGCTGCTCGGCACGTTCATCATATGGGCGATGCTTGTCGTAGGCGGAAGCGGACGACTCTACTCGCCTGTCGTGGGAGCGCTCATCGTTTGGGGCATCTGGAGCGGGTCGCAGTTCTTGCCGGACCCTCTGGGCTCGCCTCATGTGCGCTACTTCTCGGTTGGTGCACTGGTGGTGCTGGTGCTCATGTACGCACCCGATGGCATCACGCCGGAAGTCCTGCGCATCCGGGATCGGTGGCTGGCGCGCTGGCGACCGCGAAGAGTTGCCGCCAATGAATAGGGAAGCGCCCGTTCGTTCACCAGAGTATCTTGGAGACGAACGGGCGCTTCTATACTGACCCGCTGATTCTGGCAGAGCTACTCAGTAACGATGCGCTCCGTCACAAGCTCGCCATTCATAATCTTCCAGATTCCCATCGCTCCGGTTACGTCACCGTTCTCATCAACGTCAACAGGCCCTGAGGCGCCCTGGTAGTTAATCTCCCTGCCGTCGCGGAGAAGTTCAAGCGCCCGCTTGATCCCTTCCACGCCGGGACCAACCTCTTCGCCTGGGGGACCGGAGACGGAACGTATGGCGTCCCGGAGAGCGACAGGGTCAGAAGAATCCGCAGCCTCAGCCGCCAGCGCGAAGATGACCGCTGCGTCGTAGGACTCGCGGATGAACGGCAGCGACAAGTCGTTGTTGTACGCGGCCATGTAGTCGCCGTCGAACTGGGCGCGATCAGCGTTCTCCAGTGCCTCGGGAGCCGTGCCGTACATCCCCTCGAGGTGCTCCGCACCGACGGCGTCGATGAGATCGTTGGACTTGCTGCCATCGACGAAGAGGAAGGTGTCGGCTGCGCCGCTCTCGATGGCTTCACGGACATAGACGCCCGCACTGACCGGGAAGCTGATTGCCACGAGCACGTCCGGGTCGTTCGCGGTCGCCTGGGCGAGTTCGGAGGCGTAGGAAGGCTGCTCGGGCTCGTGCGGGACGGTTACCGCCTGCCCTCCCAGCGCGGTGAAGGACTCCTCGAACTGGTCGGCGAGCCCCTGTCCGTAAGCGTCGTTGATGTAGAGCGCGCCTGCGGAGCGGTAGCCCAGTCCGTATGCGAGATTCGCAAGCACAACACCCTGGAAGGCGTCCGAGGGGGCAGTGCGGAAGACGAAGTTGTTGTCGTCCAGCACGGTGATAGTGGGCGAAGTGGCCGACGGCGACATGAGGGGCACCTCTCCGTCGATCGTTACGGCCCGCGCGACGGCCTGGGTGTGGCTGCTGCGCAGGGGGCCGACGATAGCGGAGACGCCGTCCACGTCCACGAGCTTGCGGGCCGCGTCCACCGCAGTGACGTCGGTGGTGCCTGCGTCCTCGGAGACAACCTCGATCTGGCGTCCGCCGAGCACACCCCCGGCTTCGTTAACCTGCGTAGCGGCAAGCATGACGCCCTGGTCCATCAGCGTTCCGAACTCGGACAATTCACCGGTGAACTCCATGAGCGAGCCTATCTTCACCGGTTCGTCCTCTCCACAGGCTGTTAGCAGCATGCCCATGGACATGACCAGCACCACTACCAATCCTACGTAGACCGACTTCGTCCTCATTGCAGACCTCCTTAACGGTAGGTGGCCCCCGCTCACCACTGAACGAACATGGGCATGACGACGTGGACGTACTCGCCGCCGTCGTCTACGGGGCGAATCACACCGGGGCTCGAAGAGGTAGTCATCTCCAGAGCCACTTTGTCCTTGCCGATGACGCCGAGCACGTCGCTCAGGTAGCGGCTGCTGAATGCGATCTTACCCTCTGCCCCCTCGACATCCGCTTCGAGGTTGCCCGTGTTGTCGCCAACCTCTTCCGCCCGCGACGATATCGTCAGGACTCCCGGAGCGCCGCCCTCGGCGCTCATCTGCAGCCTGATGATGCCGGAGCCGTCCTTGGCAAAGATGGCCGCCGTTCGGGTTGCACGTTGCAGTTCGTTCAGCCCGATGATGGCGCGCGTGCCGTGCTCCTGTGGGATGAGTTGCGCGTAGTTGGGGAACGTCCCCTGGATCAGCTGGGAAACCACCTCGATGTTCTTGAACCGGAAGAGGACCTGGCTTCGTTGTATCGTGACCACAATATCGACGGGGTCGTCGCCGTCCAGGAGGCGCTCGATGTCAGAGAGCGTGCGGGCCGGAACGATGACCGAAACCTTCTCGCTGGCGGGCTCCAGCAACTGGGCCTTGCGCACTGCGAGGCGGAAGCCGTCAGCGGCAGCGAACGTCACGTTCGTGCCGTCGAGCTCGATGTTCACGCCGGTGAGCACCGGACGCGAGTCCTCGACCGCCGCCGCGAGCACCACCTGATGGATCGCATCGCGCAGCGCCCTGCCCGACATCTTTGTCGAGACGCCTTGGTCTACAGCGGGGATGGGAGGAAACTCCTCGGCAGCCGTGCCATTGATGTTGGCCTTTGTGCGGTCGCCCTCAACGGAGATGCCGCCTCCCTGAGAAGCGGTCTGTACCTTGATGGTCTGTCGCCCGAGCGAGTTGACGAAGTCAGTCAGCAGCCTCGCGGGGATCGTCACCGCGCCCTCTTCCTGTATGTCTGCGCCTATCCACGTGCTGATGGCAACTTCCAGGTTCGTGGCGGAGAGCTTCAGCCGACCTTCGTCCGTGGCGAGGAGAACGTGCTGCGTGATGGGGAGCGTCGTACGCGTGGCGACCGCAGGCTGCACGATGCTGAGTCCCTGGCTGAGATTCTCCTGTAGGCAGTGTAACTGCATCTCGAAACCTCAATACGTTGTGGTTTTGCGGAAGGAAAACCTCTGCCGCACTGGCAGCGCAGTATAGGGGACGCGCCGAGAAGGGGTCAACGAACAGATCGAGGAAAACGGACGATACTGGGGGAGTTGCCTACTGGCCCGACAGGAACGTAACGAGGATCTCCAGCTCTTCGGTAGAGAGCTGGGTTGAGAAGTCCTGCGGCATCAGGCCGTCCTCGTAGCCTTCGACGAGTTCGGCGGACGGGTCGAGGATGGATGTGCGGATGTAGTCCGCGCCCTTCGCACCGATACCCGCGAGCGCCGGACCGTCGCTGCTGCCCTTGGACTGAGGGATGCTGTCCAACTCGTGGCAGGTGGCGCAGGCATACGTGATGAAGAGCACCCGGGCATCGTTCGCGCCGCCGCCTGACTGAGCGGGCGTGGGGGTCGGGGTCGGCAGGACCTCCACGTCGTCGGGCGGCTCGCAATCGGCTCCTGCTGCGCCGACGATCTGCCCTTCCTGGGCAAGATAGCACTCGGGTGTGGCAACCACGCCGGTCCCCCCGCATGCCGCAACAACGGCGAGTAGGCCCAGGGCTGTGAAGGTGAACAGTATGGGAAGTATTGGACGGCGGAGTCGCACGCGGCCTCTGATGTCGGAGGATGAAGGGGCAGTTGTGATTTCTATCACGTTGTATCACCCGCCGTTTCGCTGTGTCAAGGAAGGACGCCGGGGGCAAGCCCCGGTTCACCACAGCGCCTGAACACGAAGAGAGGCGGGTCGGCGTTATCTCCCCAGATCGCCGGTCCGCCTCTCTTTGCGCCGGAGACGCTGCTCAGCTTGCCCGCTTGACCTCTAAGGTCTCCCCCGGAGCAAGTGCAACACGCCGGACGTTGATGCCGAGCTTGAGGAGCCAGTAGCCAAGCGTGGCCTTGGACACCTCCAACTCAGCCGCTGTGGCCGAGAGGCCGTTCTCATTGATCTTCTCGGGCAACAGACGTTCGAGCGGTTGATGGAACCGCTCCTCCACCTGCCGCATGAGCCGGGTCTTGCGCGCCATGTGCTTACCCTCCCCTTACGGAATGTTGAGACAGATTCTACACCTTCGGATGACACTCATGCCAATGTTTAGCATACGATTTTTCCGGACTTTATGTTATCCAAAGACTTATGCAAAGTATAAGAAACGTCCAGAACACACTCCTGCCCGCTCCCGCTTCGGGTAGAATACGACCTCGCCAGCCCGCGCTGACGCCCAGATCCTGAGGTTCTTCCCCTTGCCCGACGAGCTGATCGTCCTCCTGACCGCGATGACGCCCATCGGCGAACTGCGTGCCTCGATACCCCTGGCCATCACCTCCATGGACATGCCCTGGCCGCAAGCGCTTGGCCTGTCGATCGCCGGGAACATCATCCCGGTGCCGTTCATCCTTTACGCGCTGCGCACCGTCGGCGCACGAGTGGAAGCGCAGCAGAACATCGTCGGCCGCCTCCTGCGCTGGCGCACCTCCCGTACCCAGCAGTCCTGGGGCCCGCGGGTGCGGCGCTATGGCTTCTTCGGCATCGTCCTGGCTGTTGCCATCCCACTGCCGCTCACCGGCGCATGGACCGGCGCGCTCATCGTCTGGACCCTGCACGAGCCGGTGCGACGCGGGCTGCCTGCCATCGCGGCCGGGGTCGTGATAGCAGGCGTCATCGTAACGAGCTTGACCCTCGCCGGTATTGAGATCGTCCGCCTGACGTAGGCGTGCTGCCACCAGCCTCTTGACAGATACGTCCTCTGCCACTGCCCTACCCTACCGCTCAAGGCGACACTGCCCGAAGCCGTATTACAATCGAACTGACGGCGACAGGCCGCACGGAAGAGAACGTTGAATCCCTGGGCCAAAACGAAGCGCAATCACGGGTTGGAGCACGCGACCATCGCGCTCCTGCTCTTGCCGTCAGTCAGCGGCAGGCCGGTGGCGGGCTATTCGATACCGACCGGGTTCCTCGTGCTCGGCGACATCCCCACGCAACAGGTCGAGGAGTCGGCGAAAGAGGCGCTTCGGCGGATGCAGGCAGGAGAAGCCAATCTGGCTGTATCCCCGTTCTGCGGGACCAACATCGTAGTGGGCGCAGCGCTCGCGACGATGGCGTCGCTGGGAGGCTATCGCATGGCCGGAGGCGGCAGCCGGGGACTGAGCCGCGCCTTCTCCAACACCATGTTCGCGATCGTGGCGTCACGTCCTCTCGGCCGGCTCGTCCAGGAGCGCTGTACGACGTCCGCCGACGTCGGTTCGATGTCGATCCGCAGCGTCACGCGTCACCGCCTCGGGCCCGTTACGATGCACTGGATCGCGACGCGGTTCGGAGCAGCTGAAGCGGCCTCTGTCCTCTAGCGGCCGACGAACACAGGGGGGCGCTTCTCGACGAACGCAGTGTGCCCTTCCCGCCGGTCCTCGGTGAGCGCGAGCATCGCCGAGCAACGCTGCTCGTACTGGATGCCCGTGTCGAGGTCCACGTCCATCGCGACGTTGACGGCATTCTTGATGCTCGCGAGTGAGAGCGGCGGCAGCTCTAACAGACGCGCCGCCCAGGCTCGCGCGTCGGCCATCAGCCCACCAGGCGACGACACAGCGTTCACGAGTCCCCACTCGAGCGCGGTCTGCGCATCGATGAAACTGCCGAAAAGCATCATCTCCTTGGCGCGCGCGGGGCCGATGAGACGAGGCAGTCGTTGCGTGCCGCCGGCGCCCGGCAGGATGCCGAGCGTCAGCTCCGGGAGCGCCACTCGCGCTTCGGAGCTCGCGATCCGCAGATCGCACGCCATCGCCAGCTCGAGGCCCCCACCTGCCGCGACACCGTTGACCGCGGCGATGCTCACCTGGTTGAGGCGCTCCAACCGCCGGAACGTTGGAGAGATGACGGCGGAGGTGCGCGCCAGGGAGAGGTCGTCCAGGTTCTCGGCGCGCTCTTTGATGTCGGCCCCGGCACAGAACGCACGGCCTGAGCCGGTCACGATGAGCACACGGACCTCGTCGTCAGTCTCGAGGCGTGTCACCAGGTCCTGCAACTCCTGGGTAACCTCGCGGCTGATGGCGTTCAGACGTTCCTGGCGGTTGAGTGTCAGCACGCCGAGCGGCCCTTCGGTCTCGAACTTGATCGTCTGGTACGTCATGGGATGCACCGCCTCCGTTCCCTTGATTCAAAAGTAACCGGGACGCACGGAGGGTTGATTGACCACCATGCGCCCCGGCACTATAGTCGAAGAGAGGCCCCAGTAGCTCAGTAGGATAGAGCGGCTGCCTTCTAAGCAGCGGGTCACGGGTTCGAATCCTGTCTGGGGCGCCAGTCCCCCCCTCCTCACACGTCCAGCTGCTCTCCCAGGTCGAAGTCCATGCCTTCGAAGAGCGGCATCGCGGGCTCACCCGAAGGTTCCCGGCGCATCTCCACTTGCATCGCGCGGAGGAGGCTGATGGCCACCTCGATGTACTCGGCCGTCAGCGGGACCGAGAGCCTGCGTCCTGCAGCCGTTATGTGCAGCCCATCGGCAGCCGGTTCCTCGGCGGGCGCTTCAGGAGCAACACTCGGGGATTCGGCAGCAATCCTCTGGCGTTTGCCAGAATGTTCTGCGATTCTCTCTGCCTTGGCCGGCCTGCCCAGCACTCGTATCGCATCGGTCAGGTGCTTCTGGATGAGCGGAGCGCGCTTGACGATCTCATCCCGAGGAGCGCGGGAGATCTCCTCCAACCCGACCAGGAGACTCATGTCGTCCGGCACCTCGCCCTCGAACCGCGTGTAGAGCTGGCTCAGCAGTTCGACGCGCTGGAACGCCTCGGCTGTCGCTTCCAGGCATTCCTCTGAGCTGGCCGGGTGCAGGACCCGCTGGGCCAGCTGAGAGATGCGAAGCTCGCCGCGGCCTTCCACGAGGCCGAAGTCACGCAGCGCCGCGACCTTCGCGAACAGGGTGCCGCTCCCCTCGGCCATCCCCAGTTCCCACGCAAGGCCCTTCACGCTCACTGTCCCCTTGAACTTGTTCAGGATGCGGTTCGCTATCTCTACCGCATCACCGAACCTGATGTCCGGGTAGCTGTACTGGCCCAGTCTCGCCATTTCCTCTCCCTCCGCTGCTGTTCATTCTGCCGCGACACAGAGTTGTTCTGTGCGCACGGAGGATTCTGCAGGAGTGAAACAGATAAAGCAACGGAGGAATGCTGCGGATTTCTCTGATTTTCTCTGCCTGTTTATCTGCAAACTGCTGTCCGCGCTCCTGCGAACTGCTGCCGAAGGCTCTGAATGTTCCTGTCCTCAGGCGTGGTGTGCGTGTCATCAGGGGCTTGCCTCTCCTGGCGAACAGGAGGCTGGGCGCAGCCACGAGTGAGCGCCCGGTGGGGGCACTCGACGCTCTAGATGACGACAGCCTCATCTACGCCCCGCAGAAGCGCTGTACGGCGCTCCACAGGCGTGCGGGGTTGTCCCTCGCTACCTTGAGATTTACGATTTGCCCCTGGAATCACTCGTAATGAGCGTCTTGGAGGAGTGCATGGTCAAGGTTGGAGACATTGCCCCTGATTTCACTGCAGAGGACGACACCGGTGTGGATTTCACGCTCGGTTCGCTGCGCGGCAGGAAGGTGGTCCTCTACTTCTACCCCAAGGACAACACCCCCGGATGCACGCAGGAAGCTTGCGACTTCCGCGATCACTCCCCTGCCCTCTCTGAGAAGGATTCCGTTGTCATCGGCGTTAGCACCGACAGCGTGAGGTCCCACCGGAACTTCAAGAGCAAGTACTCCCTGCCATTCACACTCGTCGCCGACCCGGGCAAGGAGATCGTCAACAAGTACGGGGTCTGGGTCGAGAAGAAGAACTACGGGCGTTCCTACATGGGCGTGGCGCGTACGACGTTCGTCATAGACGAAGAAGGCGTCGTTGAGCGCGTCTTCGAGAACGTGAAGGTGAAGGGCCACGCCGGCGCAGTCCTTGAATCGCTCTAGCGCAGCCCTCACTGTTTACGCGCTCAGCCCACGGCGCATTCCCACGACGCTCGGGCTGATCGGTTCAGCGACTACCCTGCTCCTCGTGCTGCTTTCCGCTGCCTGCGCACCCAGCCAGGGTGAAAGCCAACCTGCCCTGCTGGTGGGTGTCGCCGCGAGCATCCAGCCGGTAGCCGAAGAGTTTGCGGCGCGGTTCGAGTCCGAGCACGGGACCTCCGTTACGCTCGTCACCGGCGCATCCGGCACACTCGCTGAACAGCTGCGCCAGGGCGCGCCGCTTGACCTCATCGTCTCAGCGGACAGCCGGTACACCTCTGCCCTGACAGACGATGGGCTGCTCGACCCTGCGAGCACCACTGTGCTCTCGACAGGCGAACTGGTCGCGATTACGAACCTCGACTACCACGCGGACGATGTTGCCTCGCTCCTCCGCAGCGGCGCAGTGCGACAGATAGCCCTTGCGAATCCCGATATCGCGCCGTACGGGGAAGCGGCGAAGCGCTATCTCCGGGATACGGACCTCTGGGAGGAGTCAGCCGAACGGATCGTCTACGGAGAGAACGTCGCGCACGCGTTCCAGTTCGTGACGAGCGGCAACGCGGAGGTCGGTTTCGTTCCCCGTTCGCTGCTCATCGCCTCGGACGCTCGAGGCATCCGTGCGCTGACCCCGCTGCCGCCGGAAGCGAGCGCAGGTCTTCAGGTCACCGCAGGCGTGAGCAGCGGATCGAGTGCGGCAGAAACAGCAAAGCGCTTCATCGCGTCGATGCTCGGCGCACAGGCCATCGAAACGTGGGAGCGGTTCGGCTACGCACCGCAGCTTGATAAGGTTGATGGCGGGGAGTGATCGATGGACTGGGACGCCTTTAGACTGAGCCTGCAGACCGGAGTAGCCAGTACGGCGCTTGCATTCGTGGTCGGCATCCCTGTTGCATGGGGACTCTCACGTCTGCGCGGATGGGTGCACGACCTTCTTTCCACGGCAGTGCTCATACCCATGGTGCTGCCTCCTACCGTCCTCGGCTACTACCTGCTGCTCGCCGTGGGGCGCAACTCACCCCTGGGTGAGGCACTCGACGCAGTGTTCGGGTTCACGTTCGTCTTCCAGTGGAGCGGAGCTGCGCTCGCAGCCTTCTTCGTTTCTGCTCCCTTCCTCATCCGCACTGCACAGGCCGGGTTCGAGTCGGTGGACCATACGCTGGAAGACGCAGCCCGGACCCTGGGGCAGACGGAGCGGACCATATTCACGCGCATAACGCTTCCCCTCGCCTGGCGCTCAGTGATGACCGGCGTCAGTCTCGCACTCGCTCGGGCGATGGGTGAGTTCGGCGCGACGCTCATGGTGGCCGGAAGCATCCCCGGGCGCACACGCACGATGCCCATAGCCATCTACGAAGCCGTTCTGACAGGCCGGACGAACGAGGCGCAGGTGCTCGCGCTCACGCTGACACTCGCCGCAAGCGGCCTGTTGGTCGCTGTTGCGTTCGGCATGCGCAGGCGGAGTGCGCGCTGGCGCTAGCACGCCCGCGCAGGGATAACAAAGCCTCCGTGCTCCACCAGACGTATCATATAGAGAGAGCCGGCTAGAACCACTGGAACTGGGAGAGAGCGATGCGTGCCGCGGTACAGAACATCAGTTGGGGGACGGCAGGTCCCATCCTTGCACTCGTGGGGTCGCTCGCGGTCGCGATCGTCGGTGCATTCATCACCGGAAGCGAGTTCGGCACGGTGACACAGGGCGTGGAGTCCGTATCGGCTCAGTCCGGCAACTTCCTGGGCGACCTCGGTGATCTGTTCCCCTTCGGGTTCGCATTCAGCGCGGGGATGGTCTCTTCCGTTAACCCATGCGGCTTTGCCATGCTCCCCGCCTACCTCGGGCTCTATCTGAGTGAGAGCGAAGGTGGAGAGGCCGCTGTCGGCGGTGTTGTCTCGAGGCTGCGCCGGGCCCTGCTCGTCGGCGCCACCGTATCAGTGGGCTTCGTCGTCCTCTTCGCAGCCGTCGGCACGCCCATCGGGCTCGGAGCGCGCGGGATAGCGGACGCCTTCCCATGGATCGGCCTCATCATCGGCGTGTTGCTCGTTGTGGCTGGAGCGTACCTGCTCTCCGGCGGCAAGCTCTACAACAACTTCGCGGCCAGCATCTCCGCGCGGTTCGGCAACGCGAACAGCAAGAGCGTGCGGAGCTACTTCACCTTCGGCCTCGCCTATGGGACTGCCTCGCTCAGCTGCACGCTGCCCATCTTCCTCGCTGTCATCGGCGGCACCTTCACCGCGGAGACCTTCCTGGACTCCGTGCTGCAATTCGTCTTGTACGGCCTTGGTATGGGCTCCGTGATACTGGCGCTGACCATCGGCATGGCCCTCTTCAAAGGCGCTATCGCTACCGGCCTCCGCAGGGCGCTCCCGCACGTCGGCACGATAAGCGCCGTGATGCTGCTCATCGCCGGGACGTTCATCGTCTATTACTGGCTGACCATCGGCGAACTGCTGGAGCGCATCCGGGGCGCTTAGCCCGCGCTACTGCCACATGCCCTGCTTCAGGCAAGGTACCACGCGATGGAGCCTTGCCTGACTGGAAAGACCCCCGTAGTCGGCAGCTTTGTTAAACTTACAGTGTGCGTACGCGGCCCTATAACGCCCCGTTAAGCGTTCGCTTGCACAATGGCCATACAATTTCCGTAAACCCACAAGGCCTGCGAGCCTTTGGAACGGAGCAGACTCGCATGACGAACCGCTCTGTGTTGGTGGTGGAAGACGAGGAGAACCTCGTAGAGGCACTCCGTTACAACCTGGAGCACGAGGGCTACACCGTGCTGACGGCGCCAGACGGAGGAAGCGGGCTCGAAACCGCGCGC
The DNA here is from genome assembly GCA_009838965.1 of Chloroflexota bacterium. Taxonomy (GTDB): domain Bacteria; phylum Chloroflexota; class Dehalococcoidia; order Lucifugimonadales; family Australimonadaceae; genus Bin16. The sequence goes on from VXQP01000073.1 coordinate 137,916, forward strand.
GCCGCCCTTCCCGACCTCGTCATCCTCGACGTGATGCTCCCCAATCTCGATGGCCTGGAAGTGTGCCGCATCCTTCGCCGCGAGACCGACGTGCCCATCCTGATGCTGACCGCGAAGGGCGAAGAGATCGACCGCGTCGTCGGATTGGAGATCGGGGCGGACGATTACGTCACCAAGCCGTTCAGCATGCGCGAGCTGATGGCCCGTGTCCGTGCGATGCTCCGGCGTCCGCGCAAAACTGCATCCGCCCGGATGGCTGAACCCCTGCGCTCAGGCTCGCTTGCCGTGGACGTGGACGCGCACCAGGCCTCGCTCAACGGTGAGGAGTTGCGGCTCAAGCCCAGGGAGTTCGACCTGCTCGCGCTCTTCATGCGGAACCCCGGCCGCGCTTTCACTCGGGACCAGATCCTCGAACAGCTGTGGGGGCACGACTACATCGGCGACGTCCGTACGGTGGACGTGCACGTGCGGTGGCTCCGTGAAAAGATAGAGGTAGACTCTTCGACCCCTGCACGCATCATCACGATCCGGGGGGTCGGCTACCGCTTCGAAGGTTGAGGTGAGCCTGCATGGCTGGGCTGAGAGGCGCCACGATGGTCCTCGGAACGCTGACATTGCTCTCGTTCCTCGCCGGAGTGTTGGCCGCCTCTGCCTCTGAAGCCCTGATCGCTTTCCTCTGCTTCCTTGTTGCTATGGTCCTGCTGCCCCTCGTCGTGCGGGAACACAGGACCAACGCCGCCGCTGCCAGGGAGACCCGCGCAGCCGTAGCCGCGATGCGGCGCATCGCCTCAGGAAACTTCGACGTGCGTCCTGAGCGGCTCACCTCCACGACACTGAGCGGATTGCAAGCGCCGTTCGCTGCCATGACGGAAGCGCTGGCCGCCCTCTTCTCGCAACTTGCCGACCACCGCGAACAACTGTCCGCCGTTCTTGATACCATGGCAGACGGCGTCATCCTCGTAGATCCCGATAATCGCATCGCGTTGTCCAACCCCGCCGCCCATGAACTGCTTGGCGTCGAGGTACCCAGGGACACACCGCTGAGCTCGGTACTGCGCGACCACGAACTGCGGGCCCTTGTAACGCTCTGCAGGGAATCAGACCAGCGCACGTACACGGAACTCGCTCTCGCCAACCCGCGGCGGAACCTGAGCGCCACCGCGACTCCCATCACCACAACGCCCGCTGAAACCCAACTGGACGAGCAGGAAACCTCTGTCCTCCTGACACTGCATGACCTCACTCCCCTGCGCCAGTTGGAAACGACGCGGCGCGAGTTCGTCGCCAACGTCTCGCACGAGTTGCGCAATCCCCTGGCGTCGGTCAAAGCGATGGTCGAGACGCTCGAGGGCGGCGCGGTCAGCGACTCGGCGGCGGCGCCCGATTTCCTCGCTCGCATCAACCGTGAAGTCGACCGCATGAACACCATGGTTAACGACCTGCTGGAACTCTCGCGGATCGAGAGCGGGCAGTCGGAGTTACACCGGGAGCCGGTGGACGCCGCTGCCACTATCGCAGCCGTTTGCACCGACCTCGAACACCGCATCGCGGAAACAGGTGTCGAAGTGACCGTCAACATTCCCGGGGGCATTGTCGCGCTGGGAGACGCGGAGAAATTGCAGCAGGTGATTTCCAACCTGCTAGACAACGCGTTGAAGTTCACCCCGCGCGGAGGAGCGATAGAGCTATGCGCGCGCAATGCCGCGCAGGACTTCGTCCTGGTCGAGGTACGGGACAGCGGGCCGGGCATCGCGCCGGAGCACCTGCCCCATCTGTTCGAGCGCTTCTACAAGGCGGACCGCTCCCGCGGCAACCAGGGCACGGGGCTTGGCCTCGCGATAGCGAAGCACATCGTCGAGATGCACAGTGGAGAGGTCGGTGTCGAGAGTACGCAGGGTACAGGCTCGACATTCTGGTTCACGCTCCCGCGCGCATCCTGAGATCTTCGCTCTTCCTGCTCTGAGCCGGAACTCCCGTCGTTAACGTGCCGATAAAGAACACCTCTGCTCGTCGTTAACCTCGCCTCTTTACGCTGACAAGCGGAACCCATCCCCAAGGGAGGCAGCGTGATACCGACGAGATACGCCAGACTCGGTGGGGTGATGCCGGTGCTGGCTGCGCTTGCGATGCTCGTAAGCGCGTGCGGCGATTCCTCGCAGAACATGGCAACCGCCGACTCGGACACGCTCAGCGGCACCATCCAGATCGACGGTTCATCGACCGCCTTCCCCGTCTCCCAGGCCGTCGCCGAGGAGTTCCGCAAGGAACAGCCGAACGTGCAGGTCAACGTCGGCGTCTCAGGCACCGGCGGGGGGTTCAAGCGCTTCACTGTCGGCGAGACCGATATCTCCAACGCCTCCCGCCCCATCAAGGACTCCGAGCGCGAGGCTGCCGCGGCCAACGGCATCGAGTTCATCGAGATGCGCATCGGCACCGACGGACTCTCAGTCATGGTCAACAATGCGAACGACTTCGTCGACTGCCTCACCGTCGAGGAGCTCAACGCTGTCTGGAAGCCCGGCTCCACTATCAACAACTGGCAGGACGTCCGCGCAGGCTTCCCCGACCAGCGCCTCCGCCTCTATGGCCCAGACACCGACTCCGGCACCTTCGACTACTTCACCGAAGAGGTCAATGGCGAGGCGCAGGTCTCACGCGCCGACTACACCGCTTCGGCCGACGACAACGTGCTCGTTCAGGGCATCGCGGGCGACCGGGGCTCGCTCGGATACTTCGGATACGCCTACTATCAGGAGAACAAGGAGAGCCTCAAGGTCGTCGCCGTAGATGGCGGCGACGGCTGCGTCACCCCTGAGCCCTCCACCATCGAGGACGGCTCCTACAAGCCGCTCTCCCGGCCGCTCTTCATATACGTCAACGCGGAGAGCCTGGAGAAGCCCGAAGTGAAGGCGTTCGTAACGTTCTACATGGACCACGGCTACCAACTGACTGAAGAGGAGGGCTACGTCCCCGTCGAGCGCAGCGTTTACGAAGCCAACAAGGCTGCAGCCGGGCTCTAGCGATGTGCCGCTGCCCCACCTCCCTTTCTCTCCTCCGGGGCTGGGCGCGACGAGGATAGGCGATGGACACGACGACACGAGATGGCTTTGCAGCACCGATGGGGCAACGCCGGCCGGCCATGCAGTTGAGCCGCAACCGCAGGCGAGGTGCGCTGCAGGGCCGCATCGTCCACTGGCTCTTCTTCGCCTGCGCGGCGATGTCCGTCATCACCACTTTCGGTATCGTCGCAAGCCTGCTGAGCCAATCCCTCGGTTTCTTCCGTGAGATCCCGATCTGGGACTTCCTCTTCGGCGCCACCTGGTCTCCCATCCTCAGGGACGCGGAGGGCAACCGGCACTACGGCGTGTTGCCGCTGGTGAGCGGTACGCTCCTCGTTGCCACGATCGCGGCGGCGGTTGCAGTCCCGGCGGGATTGGCCATAGCCATCTACCTCTCCGAATACGCGCCCGACAAAGTACGCCGCACCATCAAACCGGTCCTGGAGGTGCTTGCAGGCATCCCTACCGTGGTCTACGGGTACTTCGCGCTCACGTTCGTCACTCCGCTGCTCCAGAGCCTCCCGGTCCCCTACCTGCAGGAGAACCTGCTGGTCTTCAACGCGCTGAGCGCCGGTCTCGTCATGGGCCTGATGATCGTCCCGATGGTGTCGTCGCTCAGCGAGGACGCGATGGTTGCGGTGCCCCGTTCACTCCGCAATGCAGCCTACGCGCTCGGCGGAACGCGGTTGGAGGTCTCGATCCGCATCGTCGTGCCCGCCGCGTTCTCCGGCATCATCGCCTCGTTCATACTGGCATTCTCACGCGCCATCGGCGAAACGATGCTGGTAACCCTCGCCGCAGGCGCGACGCCCCGTCTCACGTTCAACCCCGTCGAGAGCATCCAGGCGATGACCGCGTTCATCGTGCAGCTGGCGCTCGGCGAGACCCCGCACGGCTCGCTGGAGTACAACACCATCTTCGCGGTGGGACTGCTGCTCTTCTTCTTCACGCTCGGCATGAACGTGCTCGGGCATTTCCTGGTCCGCCGCTTCCGGGAGGAGTACTAGCATGGCCAGGGCGGAGCTGACCGCGCTGCTGAACCCGCGCCTCGCCGTGCGCAAGCGCATCGGAGCGGTTGCGTACGTCATCTTCATCGCGGCCATCCTGCTCGGGCTGGCCGGGCTCGCTGCCCTGCTTCTGCGCGTACTCTGGCAGGGAGCCCCGTGGCTCAGCCTGCATTTCCTGACGGACTACCCTTCCCGCTTCCCGGAGCAGGCCGGCATGAAGTCCGCCATCTTCGGAACGATATGGATCATGGGCCTGACCGGCCTGTTCACGGTCCCCGTGGGTGTGGGCGCCGCCGTCTACCTGGAGGAATACGCCCCGAAGAACTGGTTCACCCGCATCATCGAGGTCAACATCTCCAATCTCGCCGGAGTGCCCTCGATCGTGTACGGCCTGCTCGGCCTTGCAGTGTTCGTGCAGCTGCTCGCGATGGGTCGAACTGTGATCGCCGGAGCGCTGACGATGTCGCTTCTCGTCATGCCCATCGTCATCATCGCCTCCCGGGAAGCGATCCGCGCCGTTCCGTCGACCTACCGCGAGGCGTCGTACGGCCTCGGCGCCACCAAGTTCCAGACCGTCAAGGACGTCGTCCTGCCGCATGCCCTCCCCGGCATCATGACCGGCACCATCCTCGCGATGTCGCGTGCCATCGGAGAAGCGGCGCCGATGATCGCCATCAGTGCGCTCGTCTTTCTCACCTTCATCCCGACCGACCCGTTGGACGAGTTCTCGGTGATGCCCATCCAGATATACAACTGGGTGAGTCAGCCAAGACCCGAGTTCCGCGGCATCGCTGCGGCAGGCATCATCGTCCTGCTGGTCGTCCTGCTCTCCATGAACGCCGTGGCGATCTATATCCGCAACCGCACGCAGAAGAGGTCTGAGGAATGACAACGACGGAAGCCACTGCCACCGACACGACCCTGAGCGTTACCAACCTGGACATGTACTACGGCCCGTTCCGGGCGCTGCGCGACATCAATCTCGACGTGGCGCGGAACAGTGTCACTGCGCTCATCGGCCCGTCCGGCTCCGGCAAGAGCACGCTGCTGCGCTGCTTCAACCGCATGAACGATCTGATTCCCGGCGCGCGAATCGAAGGTCAGGTGCTCTTCAACGGCGAGGACATCTACCACCCAAGCATCGACCCCACGGAGATACGCCTCCGCGTCGGGATGGTCTTCCAGAAACCCAACCCTTTCCCAAAATCCATCTACGACAACGTCGCGTTCGGACTCCGCATCAACGGCTTCAAGGGGAACATGGATGAAGCGGTCGAACGCTCGCTCCGCAGGGCCGCACTCTGGGACGAGGTGAAGGACCGGCTCAAGGCAAGCGGCCTCACCCTCTCCGGCGGGCAGCAGCAGCGCCTCTGTATCGCGCGCGCCGTCGCCGTCCAGCCGGACGTCATCCTTATGGACGAGCCCGCCTCCGCACTTGACCCCATCTCTACACTGGCGATAGAAGACCTCATGCGAGAACTCAGCCGGGAGTACACCATCATCGTCGTCACGCACAACATGCAGCAGGCTGCGCGCGTATCGGACTGGACCGCATTCATGACGATGGGAGAGGACAGAGCAGGCTACCTCGTAGAGGTCGGCGGCACCCACCAGATATTCACCAACCCCCGGGATCAACGCACCGAGGGATACATCACCGGCAGGTTCGGCTGATCACGCGCTGGGGTGTAAGGAGGACGTGATGATGGAAAGGCCCATGGGCAGACACCAGCGTGCGGAGTTCGACCGTGACCTCCAGAACCTCCAGGACGAGCTCCTCGCGCTCGGCAGCATGGTGGAAAAGGCAACCTTCCTGGCTGTCGAGGCGCTCAAGACCCGCGACCTCGCCCTCTCCCAGCAGGTCATCAAGGACGACGACATCATCGACAGGAAGCGCGCCGAGCTCGAGGAGCGCGCGGTCGACCTCATCGCCATCCAGCAACCCGTCGCGTCAGACCTGCGCATGCTCATCGCCGCCCTGCACGTCTCGATGGAGCTCGAGCGCATCGGCGACTACGCGGAGGGCATCGGCAAGATCAGTGTCATGATGGGCGACCAGCCGCCGATCAAGCCGCTGGTCGACATCCCGCGCATGGCAGAAAAGGCCAACGCCATGCTCCGCGCTTCCCTCGACGCGTTGGTGAAGCACGACGTCGACAAGGCGTACCAGGTGCTGGCGGACGACGACGAGGTGGACGCGCTCTACGACCAGGTCTACCGCGAACTGATCCTCCTGATGGTGCAGGACCCGAAGGTCATCGAACGCGCCACCCACCTGCTCTGGACGGCACACGACCTGGAGCGCATCGCGGACCGGGCGACGAACATCGCCGAGCAGGTCGTCTACCTCGTCACCGGTAAGCAGGTAGACCCCGGCCGCGCCTCCCGGTACTAGCCCACAGATCGGCCCTTATCCCGCAACCTGCAGGCTCAGGCTGTCTTCCAGCATGGCGCCTCCGGTGGCGTACGGCGAGTGGTCGTTGGCATTCAGCGTCACACGGACCTCATTCGTTCCCGGCGCGAGGCCGTCCAGGTGGAACCACTCGCTGTAGACGCGCGTCTTGACGCCGTTCACGTACAGGTGCGCGTGACCCTCACCGGGGACGTGCGCCGCGCCGGCGCTCTCCGGCGCGAAGCGGAACCCCAATGTCGCGATACGCAGGTTATACCCGCTCACGCTGTCCACGATCACCTGTAGCGAAACGGACATACCCTCCGGCGCTTCGACTGGTGTGTGTGTCATGCTGCCGTCGGCCATCGTTCCGTCGTGGGTGTGCGGACCCGTCCCCGGGGGATGCGTGTGCGACTCGACTCCGGCATCCCCGCCAACGATCCCGCACCCGGCCGAGAGCATCCCCACGACGAGCAGCACGGCGATCGCCTTCCTGATTGATCGCATATCTCGTTCCCTCACCTTTTCTGCCTGTAGAGAGAGCGGCGGGCTCACCGCTCCCGCCGCCGCTTCCTGCGGGGCGCGAACGCCAGCCATAGGATGGGCAGCACGATGCCAAGCCCCGCGATGAGCGCCGTCCACGGGAAGCCCCTGCCCTCAACAACGTCGATAGGAAGCGTAAGCGTCGCGCTCCCCGGCTCCCCATCGATGTTGATGACGATGTCCCAGCGTCCGGGGGCATCCGGCTTCAGGACAGCCACGTACTCGTTCACCGGCGCCCCTCCCTGCCGCGCTACTTCCGGCCCGAGCCTCACGCCCTCGCGCGATGCCATGACGACGACGCGCGGGCTGTACGGAAGTTGCGCGTCCGGGGCATCCGGTGCGAACACGACGGTTACTTCCAGGAAGCCGACGAGCGGCACGGCCTCCACGAGCAACTCGTACGGTCCGCTCGTGCCCTTGAACAGCGTCTGGCTGCCTTCGTGCCTGCTATGCGTCTGCGCCTGGGGAACGCCCAGGGTCAACATGCAGCACACCGCGACAGCCGCCGCAAGCGTCAACGCAGCAGCGCGACGCAGCCTGCTCTCTGTCATGGATCACCCTCTTGCGTTGGGAATACCGTCAGGAGAGAGCGGCCGCTCGCGGCGGGGGTGTCGCCGTTCGGGTAGAGATGCCGCCGAACTGCGCAAGAGATCGCGCGGACAGGAGCATGACGATGGGTGCGGAAGCCAGTGCCAGCACTGCGACGAACGCCACCGGTACGACGGTGCCGGGAGCGGAGGAGCCGTCGTCCGCCGAGGGCAGCGCCACGAAGCCGCTGCTTGTGCCGTCCAATGTCTCATAACCATGCAGATGTGCAGGGTCGCCGTCCAGGTGGACGTGCGAGTGGTTCGGCAGGAACTCCGCAAAGGTCGGTGAGACCAGCGGTCCGTAGGCAGGCAGTAGCAGTGCATAGACAAGGACGATGGCCGCGGCAAGTGCAACCGCGCGCGGGCGGCCTCTGCGGCTGTTCAGCAGCGCTGTCATCGGCCTACTTGGCTTCCCCCATCCGGAGCACCGTGTTGAACTCTTCCTCGGTGACCGGGGTGATGGAGAACCTGTTGCCGCGCTTGAGCACCACCATTTCCGCAAGGGCGGGCTCGGCCCGCAACTCCTCCATCGTGACGATGTCCGCGAACTTCTGGTCCGCCTTGATGTCCACCATGTACCAGAGCGGCTTGTCGGGGGTGCTCTTCGGGTCCGGATGGTCGGAGTCCGGGTCCCACGCCGTATCGTCGGGGTACCCTTCCCGTACGACGGTGGCGATGCCTACGACGCCTATCGGTTTCGCGCTCGAATGCCAGAACAGCAGGCGGTCGCCGGGTTTGATGTCGTCGCGCAGCCAGTTCCGTACCTGGAAGTTGCGGACGCCGTCCCATTCGGCAACGCCGTCGCGTACGAGGTCGTCGTAGGAGTAGGTCGTCGGTTCGGACTTGAACAGCCAGTAGCGGGGCATGGTGCTCGTCTCTCCTCTCCGGGGTTCGCCTGTCGCTTTACGCGAAATGCGGCGCGACTTCCTGCGCGAAACGCTCCATGACGCGTGCGTCGAACGGGCGAGGGGTCATCAGGATGAAGTGGTCGATGCCGGCGTCCACCCACCTGCCCAGCTGCTCTGTGATCTCCGCGGGCGAGCCGAGGAGCATGCTGTCGCGAAACTGGTCTTCCGGCGTCGCGTAGTAGGAGGTCTCCTGCGTTGCAAGCGTAGCGCCCCGGGCAACGGTCGCCTCAATCTCGGATGCATCGTCGCTCAGCTTGATCTGTATCTGCACGGAGTGGCGCATTCCGGAGAAGTCCCGGCCGGCCTCGTCGCAGACCGCCTGCATCCGGCTCAGGTTGACCTTCGCCTCCTCCAGCGGCGCGATCTGGTTGTAGTCGGTCGCGTGTTTCGCGGCGATCTGCATCGTACGCTGCCCGCGTCCCCCGACGATGATGGGCGGGTGCGGCTGCTGCACCGGCTTCGGCATCTGCGGCGCCTCGTCCAGCGAGTAGTACGTGCCCTGGAACGAGGCAGGCTCCTCCGTCCAGATCGCCTTGATAACGGAGAGCGCCTCGTCCAGCCGGTCGGCACGCTCCTTGAACGGAGGGAACGGGATGCCGTGGACGTCGAACTCGTGCTTGACGTTGCCGCTGCCGATGCCCAGCTCCGCCCGTCCACCGGACACATGGTCGATGGTATTGACCATCTTTGCCGTTATGACAGGGTGACGGAAGTTGTTGTTTATCACCAGCATACCCAGCCGGAGGTTCCTAGTGTGGCCAGCCATCGCCGCCATCACGGTCAGACCGTCGAGCCGCGCCGGAGTCGTTCCCCGGCCCGGATTAATCTGCATCAGGTGGTCCGACGGATAGAACCCGTGGAACCCGAGCTCATCGCAGGTCTGGCATATGTGCAGGAAATCGCTCCACTCGAGTCCGGAGCTCCCGCCGACACTGAAGAGAACCTTGGCCATGTGCGCCCCTCCTGTGGTATCGGGTGCATTGTACCCGCTCACCACCCGGGGCGGAGCAGAGGCTCATCCCGGAGAACGCAGAACGAGGGGCCGGACAGTAGCCCGGCCCCTCCCTGTGTGGATCCGTTTGCCGAGTGCGCCTAGACCGCCATCGCCCCGACGCCTGCTGTCACCAGCGAGGCCGACACCCAGCGGGAGCGCCCTTCCCGCCTGCCCAGCACGGCGCGCACACTCATGCCACTCGCCGCCACCCAGAACAGCAGCAGCACGGGCCTCGTCGACATGATTGCCGAACTCAGTGATACCGGGCCAAACTCGAACGCCTTGAGCGCCACCACGAACGCGAACAGGATGATGGCCTGCGCCAGGCCCGTGGAGATGAGTGCCGGCCGCGAGGTCAACGCCGTGTACAGGCCCGAGGGATTCCTCAATAACGAGGTACCCATCAACCAGGGGGCCGAGAACATCCAGGACACCGCGTACATCTGCAGGATGGACATCTGTCCCGTCGCCGACTTCGCCAGCACCGAATACGTTGCCATGAAGAAGGCAGCTCCCAGGATGACCACCAGCGAACGGTTCAGTCTGATGCGCGCGCCCGGGAGCGACTGATGCCACGACGCGGCCATCACCCCGCCGGTCACGAGGAGCGCCGCGCCTGCCTTCAGGGGTGTCAGCGCCTCGCCCAGGAACACGATCGCCATGACGAGCACGAACAGGGGGAATGCATCCATGATGGGGACGATGCGAGAGATGTCCGCTTCCCTGCGGAACGCGTGGGCGCTGAGCAGTTGGATGGCCGCGTGCGACGTGCCTGCGAAGGCCATCGCGAGGACGGGCCATGAGAACCAGTTCGGAGGGTCTGCGAGCAGGATAACGCCGGCGATCAACGCGTGCGGGATGCACGCGAGGGCCGAAAAGGTCACTGCCCCGTCGACATAGCGGTCCAGCACGCGCTTCTGGACCAGCGAGTATGCGGTGAAAGCCACCGCTGCAAGAAACGATAACACTACCCAATCCATTCGTTCTCCCCTCTCTCTCGCTTGGGCTGTGCTATGCGCTGAGCCAATTACGGGTACGTCTGTTCTGATGTGAACGCGTGCCCAGGTTGGGGCGTCCGCCCAGGACTGGAGCGGACCGGCGGTTCAGGAAGCCTGCCGGAGCCGAGGCGCCAAAGCGTTATTCTGTTCCCTCTTCGTTCTCCTCGCTGTCCGGGTTCTCTTCCACGGCCTCGGCTTGCACCAGGGCTTCGAGGTCAAGCACCTCGCGGATCCCTGCGTAGTTGACGCCTTTGTCGGATAGCTCCGCTATGCGTATCACGAGACCCACATCCACGTCCGAGTACAGCCGCGTACCTCCCTCCGTACGCTCGGGCTCTATGAGCCCCGCCGACTCGAACGCCCGGAGTCGGTGCTCCGGCACGCCGGTGAGTCTTGCGACCACGCTGATCGGGTACTTACCCGTGTTCTCATCCGCGTCGACCACAAAGGAAATCTAACAGCGCCAGACAGATTATGCAATAGCCACTTTCAGGATATCAGCCTGTTAGTCTTACGTTAATCTATCGGTTACAGACAGGTTACATCCCCGTTGTCATCAGAACACCTCTTTCTCTCGGAGGAGACCACCTCCATACCCCGCTGAAGGTGAAGCGCGCACGCGGTACACTTGGAGCATGACCGCCCGCGTCCGAACAGAACCGCGCGCGCCGGAGTTCGCGAACCGTCTCGGCGCCCTGCCCGCACAGCCCGGCGTCTACCTGATGAAGTCCGCCGGCGGAGGGATCCTGTACGTCGGCAAGGCCGCGAGTCTCCGCAACCGCGTACGCTCCTACTTCCAGACCCCGTACGGCAAAGAGCTCCGCATCCAGGCGATGGTGCGCCACATCGCGGACTTCGAATTCATCGTTACCGAGTCCGTCCAGGAGGCGCTGCTGCTGGAGAACCTGCTCATCAAGCAGCACAAACCCTTCTACAACGCCCGACTCAAGGACGACAAGACCTATCCTTACATCAAGATAGACCTCGCCGAGGAGTTCCCGCAGGTCTACTTCACACGCCGGGTGCTCGCCGACGGCGCACGCTACTTCGGCCCGTTCGCCAGCGCCAGCTCCGTCCGCAAGACGATGGACCTGCTCAAGAAACTCTTCCCCTACCGCTCCTGCACCAAGACCATCACCGGCAACGACGAGCGCCCATGCCTCGAGTACTACATCCATCGCTGTGTCGCTCCGTGTATCGGGGTGGTGGACGCCGGCGGCTACGGCGAGGTGATACGCCAGGTGCTGCGCTTCCTGGAAGGCGACTCCGAGAGCGTGGAGATGGAGCTGCGCGTCAACATGGAACGCGCGTCCGAGGCGCTCGAGTTCGAGCGCGCTGCTGTCCTCCGCGATCAGCTCCGCGCCATCGAGTCTGTCTCGCAGAACCAGAAGGTCGTCTCGAACCGCAATGAGGACTCGGACGTCATCGCGCTCGCCTACGACAAGGGCGAAGCGTGGGTCGAACTGTTCCGCGTGCGCCGCGGCAAGCTGATCGGGCGCGACCACTTCGTGATGGAGGGCGGCGAGGCGGAGGACGAGCCAGCTCTGCTGGAGCACTTCGTCCAGCAGTTCTACGAGGCGTCCACGGACGTTCCGGGGACGCTGCTGATGCAGCACGACATCGAGAATGCCGAGGCCATCGCTGACTGGCTCAGCGGCAAGCGCGGCAGGCGCGTGTCCATCTTCCGCCCCCAGCGGGGCGAGAAGCGCCAACTCGTGCAGATGGCGGCCGCCAACGCCGTGGAGGCGCTCACACAGAGGCGCATCCAATGGCTGCACGAGTCGGACAAGGTGCTCCAGGCGCTGGCGGAACTGCAGGAGGCGCTGAGCCTGCCGGAACTGCCGCGACGCATCGAGTGCTACGACATCTCGAACATCCAGGGCACCAACTCGGTCGGCAGCATGGTCGTATTCGAGAACGGACGCCCGAAGAGCGGACACTATCGCCGGTTCCAGATCAAGGGCGTTGGCGGGATAGACGACTACGCCTCGATGCAGGAGATGCTGCGCAGGCGCTTCCGTAGGCTCGGCGAGCAACGGCGTGCCGAAGCGGAAGCCGGTGGGAGCGCTCCCCTGCCCTCCGATGCCGCGGCGACCGCTGAGACCGAAGGGGTGCCGGACGACGGGCGCAGCACACAGAACTCATTCGGGTTCGTGCCCGGTCTCGTCATCATCGATGGGGGCAAGGGACACCTGAACGCTGCGCAGCAGGTATTCCTGGAACTGGGGCTGACGGACATCCCGCTCTGCTCGCTCGCGAAACGCGAGGAGGAGGTGTTCCTGCCGCATGTGCCGGAGCCGGTGCTCCTGCCCCGGCGCTCGCAGGGGCTGTACCTCGTGCAACGCGTGCGGGACGAGGCGCACCGCTTCGCTATCACGTACCATCGCCAGCGACGCTCACGGGCTGCGACGCGCTCGCGGCTCGACGACGCGCCCGGCATCGGGCCGAAGCGCCGCCGCGAGCTGATACGCCGCTTCGGGAGCGCCGCCGGCGTCCGCGCCGCGAGTGTCGAGGAGTTGGCTGGCATCAAGGGCATGAGCCGCGCGTCGGCAGAGCAGTTGAAGGCGTTCCTGGGAGGAGACGACCCCCCTCCGCAGGGACCACAGTCAGAGGAGACGGAGCGATGAGCACAGAGCAGAACGAGAGCAGACCGCCGGTCTGGGTGGGACACGTCAGCATGGCGACCGCGAACCTCGCGGAGTCTCAGACGTTCATGGAAGAGTTGGGCATGAGGCCGATGTTCCGCAACGAGTCCGTCGCCATCTTCGAATTGCGTGGTGGGACGCACCTCGTACTGGTCGCGGACGAGAACGCCCGAGCAGGCGACGCGCCGTTCGACCTGATGGTGGAGGACCTGGACGCCACGCACGCCGACTTTGCCGAACGCGGACTCTCACCCTCCCCCATCGAGCGGGGGCGCATCCACAACTCCTTCACGGTCACCGAGCCCGGCGGCGGGCGCATCACCGTGGACTCGACGCACGTGTCAAGCCTGCCGGTCTAGCGGCCCTCACCCGCCTACCTGCGCTTGACGAGCGTCTCCCGTGTGGCGAACGCCAGCAGCAGGCCGGCGATCAGCAGCACAGGTGCGTAGACGATGAACGGCGCGGTCGGACCGACCGTGTTGATGAGCACTCCGCCCATCAGTGGCGCCCCGACGCCTCCCACTTCCGCGACCGTCCGCCGGAACGCCTGCAGGCGGCCCCGCACGTGGTCAGGCAGAACGTCGTACGTGCTCGCGGCCAGTGAGCCGAGCGACAGCCCGTTGCAGACCGCCATCACGCCCACGAGTACCACGAGCTGCGTGTACGTATCCACGAACGGCATGAGCAGGAATGTCACGCCTGGCAGGAATGTGCTCGGGACCGTCGCCCACTTCCGGCCGAGCTTGTCGAGCACGAACCCCGCCGGGACGATCATCGCGAACACCACACCGCCCGATATCGAGAAGAGCGCGCCGATCTGGGTGGGCGTCAGCCCCAGCTCCGCGTCCGCGTACAGCGGCAGCACGCTCTGCAGCGTGATGCGGAAGGTGAAACCCGCGAACGTCGCAAGGACGAACACCCAGTAGCTCAGGCGCAGGCCGGGCTCGATCTGTTTGAACAGCTCAGCGAAGTCCCGCACGCGCTGCCTGAGCCCCGCGCGAGCAGCGCTCGCAGGCTTCGATGCGGCGCGCGGAGCATAGGTATCGTGCGCGAACAGGCCGAGGGCGACCGCGATACCGGTCAGCGCGGCAAAGCCCACGAACGTCGCCCGGAAGTCGATGGCCTCCGCCAGGAAGCCGCCGAGCAGCGGGCCGATCGCCAGCGCGCCGGAGTGCATACCGTGGAAGCCGCTGAGCACTCTGCCCCGCTGGTCGAGACGCACGAGGTCGATACCGGCGATCTCACGTCCGAGCGCCCACAGGCTGTCCCCTATGCCCACGACGAACGTGGCCAGGAGGATGGGCCAGAACCACGGTGTGACCGCGCCGACGAGCGCACCGAGCAGGACGAGCCCAGGCCCGCCGATGAGCATCTTCCGGGTGCCGAAGCGATCGACCAGCACCCCCGCGCCCGGGATGCCGAAGAACCTTCCCAGGGCATAGGCGGTGACGACCTGCGCAGCGGCCCCGGGGCTCACGCCGAAGTGGTCGACGAGCACCGGCGTGACCGGCAGCACCATCGCCCAGCCGGAGCCCGAGATGAGCGTTCCGGCGTACAGGTTGCCGAGGCCGCGTGCCGTGGGGCTGCGGAGCAGCGCCGCCGGTGAGCGGATCACCGGCGGCCTCCGTCATGCCGGTGGTGCGTGATCAGGAGACTGCGGCTTCCTGCCAGGGCGGTGCGTCCGCCCACGGGCGGAGGAACTCCTCGAGCCGCTCGATGTGCTCCGGACTCTGGCCCGCCTGCGAGGGCGCGTACTTCGCCATCCGCGCCGGGTTGCTGAGCGCCGGCCACTTCTCCAGCGGCAGGTGGATGCACTTGTTCACTTCCGGATCGCGCACCACGGCCATCGGCTCGCCGCCGTCGGCCACGATGTCCATCTGCTCCATCAGGAGCTTGCGGTAGAAGATGACGCCGCGGTCGGACTCGCCGAGGTGTTCGCGGTGACGCGGGGGGATGACGCCCTGCGTGATCCACGCGACGAAGTCCTGGTGGTTCACCAGGTCCTCGATGAGGCGTCCGTCCTCGCCGTAGAGCGGCACATGGTAGTACGGGGTCGTCTCCTGGGGGACCACCGGCTGTCCGGGCGCCGTGCGCAGGAAGAACCAGGTGATGTGCAGGGTGTTCTCATCGTCCACGGGCGTCCGATACTGCAGCGAGCCGCGCACGGTGCTGCCCACGAACAGGATCTGCGGGAACATGACCGGATGCCCTATGGCCCAGTCGTGGTCGTCCTCGGTGGTGCCCTCGACGATGCGGCGCTTGATGACGCCGTACTCGAACAGGTCGAACCCTATCCTCTGGTGCGGCCTGGGGATCACGCCGAACTCCTCGGCCTTCGCCAGGCCGAGGCGCACCGCCTTGTCGTGCTGCTGGCGGACGCCCCAGTAGCCGTGCAGCCACTCCAGGTGTACCGGATCGAGCGAGTTCTCCTGGCACTGGAGCCAGTTGCACGGCAGAGGCGCAAGCGCGACCTCGCACCAGATGTCGTCCCACGTGAACGGCTCCCACATCGGGAGAAGCGGCACGGGCTGCGGACCCATGTACGCGAACACCATGCCCCTGAGCACCTGGACAGGGTAAGCCGCGACCTTGACCTTCTCCTTGAAGCGCCCGTCCGGGTGCACCGTCTCCTCGAACGGCTGCTCGATGCACTGCCCTGTCTCGTCCATCATCCAGCCGTGGTACATGCAGCGGAGGCCGTTCTCCTCCGGTATGCCGTAGGAGAGGTCGACGCGGCGATGGGGGCAGAACCGCTCGATGAGGCCGATCGTGCCGGACTTGTCCTTGTAGAGGACGAGGTCCTCACCGAGGACGCGCAACGCCTTGGTGGGACGCTCGTCGAGTTCCCCAACGGCGGCGATGGGGTGCCAGTAGCGGCGCATCAGTTCGCCCATAGGCGTACCGGGGCCGACCCTCGACAGCTTCTTGTTCTCCTGGATGCTGAGCATGCTCTACCTCCCTATGCTCCATGCGCTTCCGTGCCGTTGGCGGGATTGTACCGCAGATGGGAAGCCCAGGCGCGCCTGTCATTTCGAGCCGGGCGCAGCGGAGTCCGCGCTTTAGCGCGCAGAATCCTCTCGGGCGGCCCCGTTCTCCTCGATTCCCCACGTATAATCCGGCGCATCCGGTCTGCAGGAGGGGCGCTCATGCCACTCGACCCTGACGTGAAGGCGGCGCTGGACAGGAGAGCCGCTGCGGGCGGGCCCGCCCAGTACGAGATTCCTCCGGCGGAATTGCGCGCGAGGCAGGAGGCGCTGCAACGCAAACCCGGGCCCGAGATCGCGGCGGTGAGCGATCACCTCGTGCCGGGGCCGCACGGCGACGTGCCCGTGCGGGTCTACGTGCCGATAACCGACGACCCAGGCCCCTTGCCCGTGTGTATGTGGTTCCACGGCGGCGGCTGGATCTACGGCAGTATCGACTCCAATGACGCGAACTGCCGCGAGCTGGCGAACAGGGCGGGCGTCATCATGGTGTCGGTCGACTACCGCCTCTCCCCGGACCACAAGTTCCCCGTCCCCTTCGACGACTCCTACGTGGCGACGGCGTGGGCCGCGGCGAACGCAGCGTCGTTCGGCGGCGACCCAGCGCGAGTGGCGGTGGCTGGAATGAGCGCGGGCGGCAACCACGCGGCAACAGTGGCGCTGCGAGCCCGGGACGACGAAGACGGGCCGGATCTCGTGCACCAGTCGCTCATCTACCCCGTGCTCGATCGTGACTTCGAGCGCCCGTCGTACGCGGAGAACGGCGCCGCCTACTACAACCTTTCCCTCGAGATGGTGCGCTACTGCTGGGACTGCTACCTGGCCGACGAGGCGGACGGAGACCACCCGTACGCGAGACCGATGGCGGCGGACGATCTCTCCGGCCTGCCGTCGGCGTTCGTGCTGACGGTCCAGTACGACCCGCTGCGCGACGAGGGCGAGGCCTACGCGGAGCGGCTGCGCGACGCGGGCGTGCCGGCGGAGGTGTCGCGCTACGACGGCGTGGTGCACGGGTTCTTCAACGCAGGCATCCCGTTCGAGCGAACGTGGCAGGCGATGGACGAGGTGGCCGCAGACCTTCGGAAAGCGTTCGGCACGGCGTAGGCGCAGGGCCCGCCATTGTCATTCCGAGCGAAGCCGAGGAATCTCTCGGGAGACGTCCCGTTGTGCGCCAACACTCCCCGAGAGATGTTTCGACTCCGCCTCCGGATCCGCTCAACATGACAGGCTCTGGCCTCGCGTATACTCCGGCGCAGCCGGTCTGAAGGAGGCGCGTCATGCCGCTCGACCCTGAAGCGAAAGCGTCGTTGGAGAAGCGCATCGAGATGGGTGTGCTCGAGCCGCACGAGTCGAGCCCGGAGGAGGCGCGCGCGCTGCAGGCGGCACGGCCGAACCTGCCGGGGCCGGAGATGGCGTCGGTGAGCGACCACCTCGCGCCGGGGCCGCACGGCGACGTTCCCGTGCGGGTGTACGTTCCAGTGACCGACGACGCTGGGCCCCTGCCCGTCTCCATGTGGTTCCACGGCGGCGGCTGGGTCATCGGCAGCGTCGAGTCGAACGACGCGACGGCCCGGGCGCTGGCGAAAGCGTCGGGCGCCATCATCGTGTCGGTCGACTACCGGCTCGCGCCGGAGCACCGGTTCCCCATCCCATTCGACGATTCCTACGCGGCGACGGTGTGGACGGCGGAGAACGCGGCGTCGCTTGGCGGCGACCCGTCGCGGCTCGCGGTTGCCGGAGCAAGCGCGGGCGGGAACCTCTCGACGACGATAGCGCTACGGGCGCGCGACGAGAACGGGCCACGGCTCGTGCACCAATCGCTCATCTACCCGGTGACGGACCGGGACTTCACGCGTCCCTCGTACAAGGAGAACGGCGAGGGCTACGGCCTCTCCTACGCCTCCATGGTCTGGTTCTTCGACTGCTACCTCTCCAGCGAGGCCGACGCGTCCAATCCCTACGTCGCCCCGATACTCGCCGAGGACCTCTCCGGCCTGCCGCCCGCGTTCGTGCTGACGTGCGAATACGACCCCCTGCGCGACGAGGGCGAGGCGTACGCGAAGCGGCTGCAGGAGGCGGGCGTGCCGACCAGGCTGTCGCGCTACGACGGCATGATCCACGCGTTCTACAACGCGGGCATCCCGTTCTCCCGGACGTGGGACGCGATCAACGAGACTGCAGGAGAGATGCAGAAGGCATTCGGGACGGCGTAGGGCCATGCCGCTCGACCCTGAAGCGAAGGCGTCGTTGGAGAAGCAGGCCGCCCTCGGCCTGCCTGCCCAGCACGAGGTCAGCCCCGAGGAGGCGCGCGCGATGTCGGAGTCGCAGCCGCGCATCCCTGGGCCGGAGGTCGCGTCGGTGAGCGACGTCGCCGCACCGGGGCCGCATGGCGACGTTCCCGTGCGCGTGTACGTGCCGGTGACGGACGACGCGGCCCCCCTGCCCGTGTGCGTGTGGTTCCACGGGGGCGGCTGGGTGGTCGGCAGCATCGCAACGAACGACCCGACGTGCCGGGCGCTGGCGGATGCGTCCGGGGCCATCTTCGTCTCGGTGGACTACCGGCTCGCGCCCGAGCACAGGTTTCCCATCCCGCTCGACGACTGCTACGCGGCAACGGAGTGGGCGGCGGCGAACGCAGCGTCGTTCGGCGGCGACCCGTCGCGGCTGGCGGTTGCCGGATCGAGCGCGGGCGGGAACCTCGCGGCGGCGGTGGCGCTGAGGGCGCGCGACGAGGACGGGCCGCGGCTCGCGCACCAGTCGCTCATCTGCCCGGTGGTCGATGCCGACCTCCAGCGCCCGTCCTACCTCGAGAACGGCGACGGCTACGGACTCAACTACGACACGATGGTCTACTTCTTCCAGTGCTACGTGCGTGACCAGGCGGACGCGTCCAACCCCTACGTCGTCCCGATGGCGGCGGACGACCTGTCCGGCCTGCCGTCCGCATTCGTGCTGACGTGCGAGTACGACCCGCTGCGCGACGAGGGTGAGGCGTACGCGGAGCGACTGCGGGAGGCGGGCGTGCCAACGAAGCTGAGCCGCTACGACGGCCAGGTCCACGCGCTGTTCAACGCGGGCGTCCCGTTCACCCGAACGTGGGACGCCATCAACGAGGCGGCCGACGAGCTGCGGAAGGCGTTCGGCGCTGCGTAATTCCGCGAATACCAGTCCGCACCCGCCAGGGATACCGCGCTTCTGGCCGGCGCACCGCGTCTTCTACGGGTGGGCCATCGTCGGGGCAGCGTTCGTCGCGACGTTCGCGGAGGTGCCGGCGTTGGGGCCGGTGCTCACGGTCTTCGTCAAGCCGATCCAGGATGAGCTGGGCTGGTCGTACAGGGTGATCGCGCTCGGGTTCCTCATGGGGAGCGCGTCGGGGGCGATCGCATCGAGCGTCACGGGGTGGCTTGTCGACAAGTACGGGCCGCGCGTGGTGGTGGCGCTGGGTGGCTTGGCGCTCGCGGGTGCGCTGTTCGGACTGTCGACGATACAGGAGCCGTGGCACTTCTGGACGTATTTCGGGCTGGCGCGAGGGTCAGTGACGGCGGGCGTGGAGATCGGGGCGTCGGTGGCGATAGCGAAGTGGTTCATTCGGCAGCGCGGGCGGACGCTTGCGGTGAAGGCGATGGGCCACCGCGCCGGACAGGTGGTGCTCCCCATCGTGAGCTTCCTCATCATGGACGCATCGGACTGGCGCACGGCGTACGTGGCGCTCTCCGGGTTCGCGTGCCTGGCCATCATCGGGCCTGCGCTGCTGCTGATGCGCAGCCAGCCGGAGGACCACGGGCTGCTGCCGGACGGCGCGACCGACCTGCGGAAGGCATCGGGTGGGGGCGAGGTTCCTGCCTCCGCAGGAACGACGGGAATCGTCGAAGAGGTGTCGTGGACGCTGCGGGAGGCGAGGGGCACGCGGGCGTTCTGGCTCATCACGGTGTTCCTGGTCTGCACGCCGTTCGTGCAGGGGGCGACGAACCTGCACATGGCGCCCATCTTCCACGACCGCGGGTTGAGCGAGGGGCAGGCGGTAGCAGTCGTGGCCATCTTCGGGATGTCGTCGGCGTCGTCCATCCTGCCGACGGGGTTCATCATGGAGCGCGTGCACGTGCGGCTCGGGGCGATGGCGCAGGCCGTGCTGGTGCTGGCGACGATGATGCTGCTGTTGGTCCCAGCGGGCGGTTTCCCCCTCGCGGTGCTCTGGGCGATCCTCTTCGGCGTGGCGGCGGGGATGCGGAACATCATCGAGATTCTGCTCTTGGCGAACTACTTCGGGAGGACGTCGCTGGGAGCGATCAAGGGGTTCACCGCCCCGTTCCGCATGATCAGCCCGTTCGGGCCGTTGCTCGCGGCGCACATCCGCGACGAGACGGGCAGCTACACCGGGGCGTTCCTGCTGTTCGCGAGCGTCGCGGTGCTGATGCTGCTGCTCATGGTGTTCGCGGCGCAGCCGACGAAGGCCCCGACGGAGCAGCAGCCCGCGGGCGCGTAGTATATTTACGGGCAAGAGACCGGATGGCCCATCCAGACCGTACAGACGAACGGCGGATTTTGCGTAAAGGAAGGTCAGAACCATGGCGACGTTTGGTGTAATCGACGCTGATACGCACGTGGACGAGAACGAGGCCACGTGGCAGATCCTCGAGGAGAAGGGTTCCAAGTTTGTGCCCGTATCCATCTCGCCCGACGCGCAGGTGGGCTCCGCGGTCGCTGATCGTCCGGAGGCGCCGGGCGTGCGCATCGCGGGAGCGCTGGGCAACCGCTGGTGGCTGGTCGAGAACCGGCTGCAGCCGCGCATCATCCGCGACGAGATACACCACCCGCTGCGCGAGCACCGGGAACTCGACGACGCAGCAGGCGTCGCGGGCCGTCTGAAGGACATGGACAAGATGGGCGTGGACGCCCAGGTCATCTTTCCGACGTTCTTCATCCGCTACGGCGCACAGGATGCGGACGCGGAGGCGGAGCTCACGGGCGCGTACAACCGCTGGCTCGCCGACCGCTGTGCGATGAGCAACGGACGCCTGCGCTGGGCCGCGGTGCTGCCGCTGCTCGACCCCGACAAGGCGGTCGCGGAGCTGCGCTGGGCGAAGGAGAACGGCGCGTGCGCCATCTTCAAGCGCGGGTTCGACCTCGACAAGCCGGTGAGCGACAAGCACTTCTTCCCGGTGTACGAGGAGGCAGACTCGTTGAACATGCCGCTCTGCATCCACACCGGCCACCCCCTGCCCGGCCGCGAATGGGACAGGGGCTTCCCGGTGATGGCGGCGTTCATGGCGGTCGTCTCAAGCAGGCTTCCGAGCAAGTTCCCGAACCTCAGGTTCGGGTTCATCGAGGCAGGCGGGGCGTGGATCTCCTACGCGCTCTCCAACCTGGGGATGGTGCAGCGGTCGCTGGCGCTGCACGACCGCTCGGCGACGTTCGATCTGCAACGCGACCTCTTCAAGGAGGACCGGCTGTACGTGACGATAGACCCGATGGACCAGATAGAGCACCTGCTGGACTTCGGGACGGAGGACAACCTCATCATCGGCACGGACTACTGCCACTCCGACCCTTCCGCCAACCTCGCCGCGCTCGACGAGGTCAAGAAGTGGGCGAGCGAGGGCCGCATCAGTGACGCGGTCGCGCGGAAGATACTGGAGACGAACGCCAAGGAGTTTTATAACTTGTAGGGGGTAGCGTCAGATAAGGAGCACACGCTCGTATACTTGCCGCTGTCTTTCAAGCCAGTCCGCCATCCGATTCCAATTGGAACGGTCATTTGTGTCCAAAGGTAGTTTGGTCGCGCACCAGAAGTGCAAAGGGTCTCGCTTCCGGCTAGTCACCCGGCCGAGTGCAGCTTGGAGGGCGGTTTCGTGCGGGCCAAGCTTAAATCGTGCGGCAGCAGCAAACTCGCCTTCAGCCCCAATCACATAAGCCCAAACCAAGTCGTGTCTCAGTGATAGACCTAACCTGACTCTGCCCGTCCTAGTAGAAATCGGGAGCAGCAAATAGGCGCGTGCATAGTCAGCCGGTATGGGGGCTGCCGGGTACCGCAGGCTGTAATGCTTCCAGAAGTCGTGGCGGAATTGTCCGGTCGAGGTTAGGTTGCCTGCCATCTCGTTCTCGTAGCCTCACCGAATGGAATCGAGAAAGGGCGCCTAGGGCGCCCCTTCTTATGCGTCTCATGATGCGCAGCCCTACTGGTTGAGCGTGGCCTGCGCCTCCGTCCAGGGTTTCTCCCCTGCCCACGTGCTCAGCACCTGCTCGATAGTGGAGACCAGTTCGGGCGGCTCGCCCTGCTGGAGCGGCATGTAGCGCGTCATCCACGTCACGTCGGAGAGGGCCTGCCACCGTTCAAGCGGCAGGTCGATGCGCTTGTTGACCTCGGGGTCGCGCACGACGCCCATCGGTTCGCCCCCGTCCTGGACGATGCCGGCCTGCTCCTTCAGCACCTTGCGGTAGAGGATGATGCCGCGGTCGGACTCGCCCAGCTTCTCCTTCTCGCGCTCGGCGTTCGGCCCCTGCGTGATCCACGCGACGAAGTCCTGGTGGTTCACCAGGTCTGGTATCAGCGTGCCGTCCGGCTCATAGAGGTTCACGTACCAGTACGGCACCTTCTCCTGCTTCGGCGGCTCGGCGCCGTCGGCGGCGCGGTAGAAGAACCAGGTGATGTGCATCGTGTGCGTGTCGTCGACCGGCACGCGGTACTGCAGCGTGCAGTTGACGACGCTGCCGACGAAGAGCACGTTCGGGAAGAGCACCGGGTGGCCGACCTTCCAGTCGTGATCCTCCTCGGTTGTGCCCTCGACCACGCGGCGCTTGATGAGGCCGTAGTCGAAGACGTCGAAACCGATCTTCTGGTGCCTGCGCGGCACCGTGGGGAACGAGTCCGCCTCGGCCAAGCCGAGCCTGACCGCCTTGTCCTGCTGCTGGCGGACGCCCCAGTAGCCGTGCAGCCACTCGAGGTGGACGGGGTCCATCGAGTTCTCCATGCACTGCAGCCAGTTGCACGGCAGTTCGACGATGCCGATGTCGCTCCAGCCGCCCTCCCACTCGAACGTCTCCCAGTGCGGGAGCAGCGGCGCGGGCTGCGGGCCGAGATAGGCGAACACGAGCCCGCCGTACGACTCGACCGGGTACCCCGCGACCTTCACCTTCTCCTTGAAGCGCCCGTCCGGGTGCACCGTCTCCTCGAACGGCTGCTCGATGCACTGCCCGGTCTCGTCCATCATCCAGCCGTGGTACATGCAGCGCAGGCCGTGCTCCTCGGGGATACCGTAGGAGAGGTCCACCCTGCGGTGGGGGCAGAAGCGGTCGATGAGGCCGAGCGTGCCGGACTTGTCCTTATAGAGAACGAGGTCCTCGCCGAGGACGCGCACCGCCTTCGTGGGGCGGTCGTCCAGCTCGGCGGCTGCGGCGATGGGATGCCAGTAGCGGCGGAACAGCTCGCCCATCGGCGTGCCGGGCATGACGCTGGTCAGGTCTTTGTTCTCCTGTGCAGTCAGCATGTAGGGGAACCTCCTTCGGTCTTGCGCAGTTCGGTCACTCTGCGGCGATTGTACCGCACGCTTTACGTGTTGCGCGCGTGCGGGGCGAAAGGGAGACGGTTATGATGCGGCAAACGGGTCCGGAGCAAAGGCGCGCAGCATGTCCAGCAACCCGCCCTTTGTCATCCTCGGCATCGTCGGATGGTTCGTCGGCTACGGCATTGGCTGGCTCCTCGAATGGGCCGGCGGCCCGGACTTGAAACTGCCTCTGGCGATCGCTTTCGCCTCGCTCGGCGCTTTGTGTGGCCTTCTGTCCCTGGAGGGGGAACATATCTGGGACATCCTCTCCGCGGCGGCAGGCGCAGCGCTCGGTGCAGGGGCAACCTGGCTGGCGGGGCTCGCGGGCTGGGAGCCGTTCGGCACGGACTCCGTCTTGCAAGCCGCAGTCATCGGCGCGGCTGCCGGGTGCATCCTTTGCAAGTTGCTGCGGTGGCGCAGCGACCGGGCGCGAAAGAAGGCCATAAAGGCAGCAGGAGGGACTGTGGACGAGGGCTTCAAGCCAGGTAAGGCCTCCTATCTCGTCTATTTCCTCGTCTGCCTGCCTGCCTACGGGCTGATCATCTACTGCTTCTACGTGCGCATGTTCGAGTCTTAACGCATTTCTACTTCTACCATCTTGTCGTGGACGAGGCTGCCTCCGGACGCGGTGCGGGAGTTTACGGAGGTGCGTGTCTCAGGGCGCCCGACTCCAGGTCGCCCAGGATGGCAACGATACTGCTGCTCGCTATCGCATAGCCGGTGCCTTCCACCGATATCCCTCCCGACCGGCGTATCACACTGGTCGGTATGCCAACGACTTCTCCGGTTGACAGCGATACGAGAGGGCCGCCGCTGTTCCCGGGGTTGAGCGGTGCGTCAGTCTGAACAACGTGCGCCCCGTGCTCGTCATCGAAGAAGGTCCGCGACACGATCCCGCTCGTGATCACTGCATCGTTGCTCCCGAGCGGGAACCCGACGGCTATGACGCGCGTTCCCGCAGGAGGCTGTTCAGGACTCATCGAGATGTAGTCGAACGACGACGAGCAGCACACCCGGAGCATGGCCACGTCTTTCTCGGCGTCGTAACCAAGGACATCTGCCTCGTAGGTTTCCGGGCCGACAGCAACCCTGACGTTGTTCAGGTTGGCATCGATGACGTGGTAGCTGGTCAGCACCAGTCCGCGCTGGCCGTCGGCGCCCACGAAGAAGCCTGACCCTTGCGCCCGTCCTGTCTCTACCTTCACGACCGCCTGTTTCGTGATGGCAAAGTAGTCCGGCGTGGGCGTGGGTGTGGGCGTAGAGGTCGGCGTCGGTGTCGGAGTTGGCGTGGAGGTTGGGACCGGGGTCGGAGTCGGCG
>VXQP01000045.1 GCA_009838965.1 Chloroflexota bacterium
GCCTACCCCCACGCCCGAGACCGCGGCCCCGGCAGCGCCGACGCCCACCGCCATGGCTCCGTCTGAACCGACGGCCACTCCGGTGCCGGGTGCTCCCACCCCGACTCCGGCACCGCCTACTCCCACGCCCACGCTGGCGCCGACGCCCACACCGCCGCCGTCATTCGACGTGGAGGCGCACTTCCGCGGCAAGACGATCAGGCTGATCGTGGGATTCAACCCCGGGGGAGGCACAGACACACAGGCCCGGTTCCTCGCAGCGAACTGGGGCCGCTTCATCCCGGGCAACCCGCGCATCGTCGTCTCCAACCACACGCCGCAGATGGCGGCGTCCAACTTCGTCTGGAAGTCTGAACCGGACGGGACAGTGCTCCAGTACACGGCCGGCACCCTGATCACCGACTCCTTCGAACCGGAGGCCGAGTTTACGGTGTCCGAGTTCGGCCTCATCGGCGCACCCCAGGGCGGCAACCCCTTCTGGGCCCACCGCGGAACGCTGCCCTACACAGACATCAGGGACGCGATGGGGAAGCCGGACGGTGAGCCGCTCATCCAGACGGGTCCCGGCAGCGCGCCGGAAGTGACCGGCAGCGCTCTCGGCGGGATGCTGATAGCCGACTGGCTCAACCTGCCCATGGACTACAGGGTCGTCGCAGGCACGGGCACGGAACAGTCGCTCCTCATGCTGGAGCGCGGCGACATCAACGCATTGATCATCTCGCCGGGGAGTTCCTGGTACACGTTGCCCGCCCGGCGCCCCGGCTGGTTCGCCGAGGGGTTCCTGAAGCCTTTCGCGAGCCTGCTGGTGCCGGGACAGGAGATCCATGCCAACGCGGAGGTCGAGTTCACTGCTCCCCACGCGCGGGAGCTGCTCGAACCGGACCAGGCGTCCCTGTTCAATGCGCTCACGTCCCCCCAGCACGTCGCGTTGAAGCACCTCGCTGGACCACCCGGCATGGATCCCGCAGTCCTCGGAGCGCTACGCAAGGCATGGGACGACGCGAACGCCGACCCGGAGTTCAGTGCGGACTTCTCCCGCGTTCTCGGAACCGAAGTGGCCCCGGTACAGGGTGCACGACTCCAGCAGATCTATATAGCGACGGTCGACGGCTACCGCGAGCACCTGGACTCGCTTGGCGAGATACAGGAGAGGTTGTTCAGCAAGTACATCGAGTGAGGTGACCGCCCGGCCCAACGTGGATACGGCCTGCCGGAGAGGAACCGATGCCTGATTTCAGCCAGGTGTTCGTTGGCCTCGGACACCTGGGAACTTCGACCTACTGGATCACGTTCGGGGCCGCGGTCCTGATTGCGGCGGCCGCGGGCGTGATACCCGGACTGTCCGCGCCGCTCCTCATGGCGCTGGCCATCCCGTTCGTCGTCTTCACCATCGACGACCCGGTTGTCGGCATCGTCTTCCTCGCGACCATCACGGGTGTCGAGGAGATGCTGGACGTGTTGCCCATCATCGCGATGGGCCATCCGGGAGGCGGCCAGGTCACGTTCATCGAGGGGAGGCCGCTCTCGCAACGGGGCCAGGCCGCGAGAGCGCTGGGTTTCGTATACGTCGTTTCGGCGATAGGCGGCGTGGTTGGCGCGGTCGTGCTGCTTCTCGCCATGCCGGTCCTCAAACCCTTCATCCTCCAGTTCGGGTTCGGCGAGATCGGGGCGATGGGCCTGTTCGGCGTAGCCCTTGTCGGAGCCCTGAGCAGGGGAGCGATGGTGAAGGGGCTCGCCGCCGGGCTGTTGGGCATCCTGCTGGCCACGGTGGGCACCGACCCATTCACCGGAACCGATCGCTATACGCTCGGCTCCCTGCAGCTCGACGCAGGGCTGCCCCTCATCGCCATGACGGTGGGGCTCTTCGCCCTGCCTGAGATGATGGACCTCACGATGACGCGGAGGGCGCTGGCGTCGTCCAGCGCCGCGTTGAACGTGCGTGAGGTGTTCCGGGGCGCGGGCCTTGCCCTCAGCAAGACGCCGCTCATCATCCGCCACTCCATCCTGGGCGTCATGATGGGCGCGATACCGGGCGTGGGCTCGCGGGTGGTCTCCTGGCTGTCGTACGGCGTGGGGATAGCGCTCACCAAGGACAAATCGCAGTTCGGCAAAGGCTCCTTCGACGGCCTGGTCTTCTCCGAATCGGTCCAGAGTTCGAAGGAGGGCGGGCAGGCGATCCCGACCCTGGCGATGGGTATCCCCGGCGGCTTCAGCTGGGCGTTCGTCCTCGTGGCGATGCTGGCCTACGGCATCTCTCCCGGCCCGCCGATGCTTACCCGCTTCGCGGACATCACCACCCTCATCGTGGTGAGCCTTGTACTGGGGAACGCGGCGCTGGCCGTCATCGGACTGCTCGCCTCCGGTCAGCTCGCCAAGCTGAGCCGCATCCCGTACCCACTTCTTGCAGCCGCCATAATCCCGCTCGCATTCCTCTCATCCTTCCAGGACATGCGTCACTGGCTGGCCATCCCCATCGTCCTTGGCTTCGCGGTGGTCGGGATGCTCATGAAATACTTCCGCTGGCCGCGCCCGCCGATGATCCTCGGGTTCATCCTCGGCCCCATCATCGAACACAACCTGATGTCGGCTGTCAGCATCCATGGTTCGGTGGGGATGCTGACCCGGCCGATAACGATCACGCTGATACTCCTCTCCATCGGCATCGGCGTGGGCTTCACTGTCCTCGCCTCCAAGAGCGAGTCGACGGAACGCATGATGACCCAGGCCGGCGGCGCTGCGCCCTCAGGCGGAAGCCCGGACCCACCACCCGCCGAGAGCAGTCCGGGGAAGGAGACGCGCTTCGTGTGGCGCTCATGGGAGCACCTCTTCCCGATCACGGTGATGGTCGTGGCGCTCGTGTTCGTCGTCGAGGCCATCGACTTCCCAACGAGAGCGCGCTCCATGCCCGTTATGGTGGGTATCGCTCTGTTCGGACTGGCCGGACTGCAGATGCTGCTTCAACTGCGGGGAGTGAGGTCTGGCGACATCCTGGACCTGGGCATGATGAGCAAGGCTGACGAGCAACGCCGTACGGGTAAAGTGCTGCTGGGCCTGATAGGCCTCTTCGTCCTGATATCGATCACGTTCGGGCTCAAGTGGGCCGCCATCGTGCTCGCCCTGGTCTTCCCCGCCGCCGTGTCCGGCAGGGCGTATGCGAAGTGGGGCCTGCTGACCGGCGGTCTCATCGCGGCGCTCGTGATCATCCTCTTCGACAACGTCCTGTTCGTCATCTGGCCCCAGCCCGCAGTGTGGCTGCTGCTCAAGGACCTGTTCGGCTGAGGAGCTCCGCCCAGGCTCAGCCTCCCAACTCCTGCTCCACGATGTAGCGCAGCACGTCCGACAGCAGGAAGACGACGATCCCGAGGATGACGACCGTGTTGACGTGCCCGAGCGCGGCCGCGATGGCACGTATGCGCCCCGGTGACGTGGTGACGGCCTCGGCTACACGCCTGCGGCGGCGGATGGCGATGAAGAACATCCAGGCGGAGAGCGCGACCTTGAGGGCGAGCACGGCGGCGTAGCGCGCGGTGGCGGTCGGTTCCGAGATGCGGGTGAAGAAGAGGACAGCGCCGGTCACCACGAGCGTCCACATCGCGAGCTTTACGAGCCCGCCGAAGCGCTCGGTCGCGGCGCGTGCGCTGTCGGATGAGAGCGAGCCGCTCGTGACGGCAGGCCTCAGGACCAGCAGGTAGAAGATGCCGCCTCCCACCCATGCCACGGCGGCGATAGCGTGCGCCCAGCGGGCGGCGAGCAGAGCAGCGTCGGTCATGTCGGGCGGCATGGTAGGGGAGCGCAGGGCGTTCGGCAACGCAATGTGACATCCGCCCCTTACGCGCAACCCCACGAGCGGGTACGTTGTCTCCGTCGCGGATGCGGCTGTTCGCTCGCACACCGGGTCCCGGTCCGGCAGGCAGAAGCGATTCAGAGCGGTTATGGGCGGGTCTTGCGCGGCGATGAGCGGTATTGAGCGGTCTGGATAGCGTGGGCAGAGGGTGAAACCAGAGGTGGATGTGCACAGGATGAGCGGAGATGAGCGGTTAAGCCTCGTGGCACAGAGATTCGGGGCAAGGCGCAGCAATCGAGGGATGATATCGCTAGCGCGCATGTGAGGCCGGTGCGTACTATGAGATGACTGAACCGGAGGTGTGTGGATGGCAGGCGTCGCGCTGTACCACTGGGTGGGGTGAGGAACGTGCAAGACGGCGAGAGCGGCGCTCTCGCAGGCAGGGGTAGCGTTCGACGAGCGCGACTTCTTCAAGCATCGTCTCTCCCGTGAGGAGATCGAGGCGCTGCTCGACGGCGAGCCTCCCAGCGCGCTGTTCAACCTGAGGTCCGCGACGTTCCGCAAGAGCGGCATAGACCCGGAGTCGTTGACGGAGGAGCGGATGCTGGATCTGCTCGTGGAGGAGCCGC
This sequence comes from Chloroflexota bacterium, assembly GCA_009838965.1. Taxonomy (GTDB): domain Bacteria; phylum Chloroflexota; class Dehalococcoidia; order Lucifugimonadales; family Australimonadaceae; genus Bin16. The sequence goes on from VXQP01000045.1 coordinate 4,414, forward strand.
GCTACTGGAAACGTCCGGTTGCGGTGGTGGACGGCAAACTGATGGCAGGCGCGAACGCGAAGCAGCTTGGGGCAGCGCTGGGGTTCTGATGACGATACGGGTACTGCCTGCGGGAGTTGCGGCGAGGATCGCTGCGGGGGAAGTCATCGAGCGCCCGGCGTCGGTCGTCAAGGAGCTGATCGAGAACTCGCTGGATGCGGGAGCGCGCGTCATCGGTGTCGAGATACGGCATGGCGGCCTGGCCTCGATACGAGTGACCGACGACGGCTGTGGCATACCGGCGGACGAGGTTGCGCTGGCGTTCGAGCGTCACGCAACGAGCAAGCTGGGGTCGGTGGACGACCTCGCCGACATCGGGACGCTCGGGTTCCGGGGTGAGGCGCTGGCAAGCATCGCGGCAGCCGCAAGCGTGCGCATGACAACGCGCACGTCTGACGCGGGGTCCGCGACGACAGTGGAGATGGAGGGCGGCGCGATCGCGCGGCAGTCGGAGGCGGGCGCCGGCGTGGGGACGACGATCGAGGTCGAGGCGCTTTTCTCGACGATACCGGCGCGGCTCAAGTTCATCCGCTCTCCGGCCGCGGAGACGGCGCGTGTGCGGCAGACGGTGGACCATCTGGCGATGGCGCACCCGCACATCCGGTTCACGCTCAATACAGACGGCAGGTTGCAGCTCTCCACGTCCGGCAACGGCAACCTGCGCGACGCGGTCGCTGCGGTGCATGGCGCGGGGCTGGCGCAGGCGATGATCGAGGTCGGTTCGTGGACCGGGCCATACCCCGTGTGGGGCCTCGTGGGTACGCCGGAGCAGAGCCGCGCGAACCGCACCGGCATCAGCCTGTTCGTGAACAGCCGCTGGGTGCAGCACCGCGCAGTGGGCGTCGCCATCGAGGAAGCGTACCGGGGCCTGCTGATGGAGGGCCGCTTCCCGATAGCAGTCGTGTTCCTCGATGTGCCGCCGGGCGAGGTGGACGTGAACGTGCACCCGAACAAGCGCGAAGTGCGGCTGTCGCACGAGGGCGACGCATTCTCGAGTGTGCAGCACGCGGTGCGCGAGGCGCTGCTTGCGGCGTCGCCCATCGCCGAGGGAGAAGGGCTGCTTTCGCAGGCCGCACCCCCTGCGCCGCCTCCTGTGCCGTCTTTCGAGATGACATTCGCATCCCAGGAGCGTGAGCAGTCGCCTCTGCCAGAGCCCGCACCTGTCGCAGAGGAAGCGCATGCACCGCTGGTACTTCCTCTCGGAGCGTCGCCGCTGTCGCGCCTGCGGGTGCTGGGGCAGATCGCGAACACGTACATCGTGGCCGACGGGCCCGACGGCATGTACCTGATCGACCAGCACGCGGCGCACGAGTCGGTGCTCTACTACCGGCTGCTGCGGCAGTGGGCGAACAGCGCGCCGGAGGTGCAGCCGATGCTGGAGCCGCTGCCGATGGGCCTGACGCCGCAGCAGATGGACGCGCTGGGCGAGGGACGGGCGGTGCTGGAGGGGTACGGCCTGCTGGTGGAACCGTTCGGCGACGACACGCTGCTGGTGCGCGCAGTGCCGGTCATGGCGCGCCGCGTGGACGCGGCGAAACTCGTCGCCGAGACGTTGGACAACTTCGCAACGCGCGCCAATGGGGTGGACACCCACATGGCTGCTGCGGCGTCCATCGCGTGTCACAGCGCGGTGCGGGCAGGGCAGACGCTCGACCACCAGGAGATGACGGCGCTTGGCGAGGTGCTGGCCTCCGAGATGAACCCGCAGCACTGTCCGCACGGCAGGCCGACGGTGATCCGCGTCTCAACGGACGTGCTCGGGAGGCAGTTCGGGAGGCTGTGATGGGTGTGGCGCTCGTGCTGGCGACGCGGAACCCTGCGAAGGCGGCCCAGCTGCGCGAACTGCTGGCAGGGCTCGGCGTGGAACTGTCGGACGGAGCGTCGGTCCTAGATGCGCCGGACGTCGAAGAGGAAGGCGGCTCACACCTCGCGATAGCCATCGGGAAGGCGGTGGCGTGGTCCAGGTCGCTCGGCGCGCTCGTGGTGGCGTCGGACGGCGGGCTGAGCATCCCTGCGCTCGGCGACGGTTGGTCGAGCCTCATCACGCGTCGCGGGACGGGCGCGGACGTGTCGGACGAGGAGCGCGCGCGGCGTCTGCTGCGACGTATGCGCGACCTTGAAGGAGAGCATCGCGCGTGCTGGTGGACGGAGGCAGTATCGGTCGCGCGGTCAGGTGAACTGCTGGGAGCGTGGGAGGCGAACGGGCTGGAAGGCTACATCGCGCACGACTTCGTCCCGCCTTCAGGCGGCACGAACGGGTTCTGGGTCGGCGGACTGTGGGTGACGCGCGACGGCGTGCGACGCTGGGCGCTGACGGCGGATGACACGGAGCGGCTGGGCGATCCGTGGATGTCGCTGCGCGAGCCGCTGCGGGGGCTGGTGCGTCGGCTGGGGTAGGTTACGGCAACCGTACCCGCCCGTTCTCACGGCGGATGAGCCCGTCGCGTTCGAGAGCGGCGAGGAGGTCGGAGAGCGAAACGGGGCAGGGCGCGCCGGAGGCAGCTTCGGAGTCGCTGAGGACTGCTTCGAGCGCGGACTCCTCGACTCCGGCGTCGGACTGCTCGCGCAGGTAGTCGACGATGCGCCCGCGGAAGTAGCGTGCCGAACCCTGGAATCTCGACTGTCGCGGCGCGTAAGGGATCGACGCCTCGGCAAGCGCGGGGTCGCCGCCGGACTGCAGGTGCGGCGCCGCGGCACAGAGCGCACGGAGCGGACAGAGCATGCAGCGCGGCTGGCGCGCCGTGCAGAGCGTCGCGCCGATGTCCATCAGCGCCTGGTGCCAGTCGGCAGTAGTGAGGGGGCTGTCCGGCTGTGGCAGCAACTCTTCGGCGAGCGGATGGAGCGTATCGCGCGCTGGAGCGTCGATGCCGTGGAAGACCCGGCTCAGCACCCGGTAGACGTTCGTGTCGAGCACCGCGACAGGCTCGCCGAACGCAAAAGAGGCGACGGCTGCGGCGGTGTAAGGGCCGATGCCGGGAAGCTTGCGGAGCTCGGCAGCCGTGCGCGGGAGTTCGCCCCCGTAATGCTCTGCCACCTCCTTCGCGAGCTTGTGCAGTCGCACGGCACGTCCGTTGTAGCCCATGCCGGCCCAGAGACGGATGACGTCGGCGGGTTGGGCATCGGCGAGTGCACGGATTGTGGGAAAGGCATCGAGGAAAGCGCGGTACTTCGGGATGACGCGCTCCACCTGTGTCTGCTGGAGCATGACCTCCGACACGAGGATGGCGTACGGATCATCTACGCCCCGCCAGGGGAGGACGCGGGCGTTGCGCGCGTACCAGGCGGCAACAGCTTCGTGGAGGGCATGGGCGTCGACCATCGTGCTACAGAGCCGTGAGCAGATCGTCGAGGATACCGCGCAGCTCCTCAGCGGAGACGGGGCCGATGAGCTTGCGGACGATGCGCCCCTCAGCGTCGAGGAAGAACTTCTCGGGGACGCCGCGCACACCGTAAGAGACGGCCATCGTGCCGCGCGGATCGAGAATGTTGAGGTAGGTCACGTCGTAGCGCTCGATGTGTTCCTCGGCATCAGCGGGGCGGTCCCAGACGGCGATGCCCACGAACTCGACGTCCGCTGAGTCATACTCGCGGTATACCTGTGCGAGGTCGGCGGCCTCGATGCGGCAGGCGACGCACCACGACGACCAGAAGTCGACCATCACGACGCGCCCGCGCAGATCGTCCAGGTCCACGCGTTCCCTGGAGACGAGGTCGTACCCGCCGAACCAGGGCGCCAGGCGCACGAGGACCTGTGACTCGCTCGACTCTTCGTGCACCAGCACGCCGCCGGGGTTATCGTCGGAGCGGAACTGGCCCCAGAAGAGCAGGGCGATGATCGCGAGCACGGGCGTCATGCTCAGCAGGAAGAAGAGGAGGCGTCTCCTCCCGGAGGCAGGCGCAGCGCTGGAAGATGGGTCGGTCTGGGGCGTTTCGTCGGGGAGTGTCATGGCGCGGTCGAGGTTAAGGGTAGCATCCCGTGCTACCGGCGGCGTCTGACGAACAGGCCCGCGACGACCACGAGGGCCACCACACCTGCCGCTAGCACCGCAATGAGCAGAATGGGAGCAGGGTTGTCCCCGTCTCTCGACTGATCAGGTGGTGAGACGGTGGCAACCGGCTCCGGAGTGGGTGAGGGCAGGGGTGTGGGAGTCGGCGGGACCGGTGTCGGCGTTGGCGCCGGTGTCTCCGTGGGAGTGGGTGTCAGTGTGGGTGTTGGCGCAGGCATGGGAGTGTCAGCAGGAGTGGGCGACGGCGCCGGGGTGGACGTAGCGGTCGGCTCCGGCGTGGGCGTCGGAGTGGGCGGCGCAGGCGTTGGGGTCGGCCTCGGCATCGGAGTTGCGGTAGGCGGCGGGACCGGAGTGGGTGTGGGCGCGGGCAGGGCGACGCCGCACGCAGCGACGTTCTCGGCCAGTACGAACGCCGGAGACCAGTTGGAGAGCGGCTCACCACTGGCGCGCACGACCCTGACGGTCAGCTGCACCCGCTCATCATCGCCCCAGAGCGACTGGCCGAGGCTGCTCATATCGATGGTGAAGCGGTCCCCGGCCATGCGGAGCCTGGGGTCGGATAGAGATACCTCGTAGACGTAGGCTGCGGTCAGCTTTCGGAACTCCAGCTGGAGGGTCCCATCGGCTGAAAGCCCCAGGACATGCAGGGACACTCGCCGCTCGTAGGTATTCGATGAACTCCGCACGGCACAGAAGGGCGGTTCTGGGTCGACTGACTGGATAGTCACGGGGTATTCGGGCAGGGGCGCGGGCTGCGGGGATGTGCTGCCGCCCGGGGGTGTCGGGTTCCCGAACGGGTTGCGATAGACCAGCACCCTCCCGCGGTTGATGTCCGCCATGTACAGGTTGTCGTTGTCGTCGAATGTGGCGGAGTACGCCATCGACCAGAGATCGCGGAGATATGCGTCCGGCCGCGTTCCCGGACCAAGCGGGTTTTCGTAGACGCCTGCAAACCTCCCGCCCCTGTACATGTTGTATCCAACCACCATCCTGTTCGTGCTGTCGAAGGCGGGCTCCCACGTCGACGCCAGAAGAGGCCCCCACCAACTGTTGTCGATAACCGGGCGGGGTTCGTAATCGCTCACCACCAGATTCTGGCCGCCTCCATGTTCTTCGAACACCTTGGTTGCGCGGACGGCGTATAGCGTCGTGGAGTTGTCGAGCGGGAGCCGCTCCGCCGGGAAGACCAGCAGCCGGTGATTGCCATCGAATTCGAGGGCATGGTCGGAGACGTACAGATTCCCGGACCAGTCGAGCGACAGGGCGCCGGGGAAGCAGAGCATGTCCATGGTGACGTTCTGGAAGACGCTCCGATCGGACGCTTGGTGCGCTCCCAGATCGGCCCGCCGGTTGCACCGTGTGCCGGTCGCATCGACCTGCCCCAGTATGACGTCGACGACCGGGTCGGACAGGGGGTCGCGTATCCGCAGCACGCGATGGTTGTCCGTATCGCTGAGCCAGAGGAACCTTCCTCCATCCGACGGGGCCAGGCCGAAGACGCGCCCGCCGGTCTGTACCCGGTTGCTGCTTCCAAGGACGGGATAGGATTCGCTGTCAGTCCACAGCGTCGCTATGGGAGCGGAAGACTCATCCAGCGGAAGCTGGTAGACGTCGATGAAATGCCGTCCCTCCCAACTCAAGCTCCACAGCCGGCCCACGTCGTCGGCCTTGACCCTTCCGCAGCAGTCGGCTCGCGGACGCCACTCCGCGTTGCCGACTGCGCCGTCCGCCTCCTGGCCGTTGCTGAGTTCGTCCAGGCCGTTCCAGTACAGCAGGCGCTGGAAGTCCGGAACAACCAGTTGGTCCGCATAAACAGCAACGCCTCTCGGAGTACGAAGACCTTTGAGGCCCTGGCTGTTGTACTCGCCAGGAGGGTAGAACAGGCGTTTGTCCGCTTGGAATGTCCGGGTCCGAAGGTCGCCTTGGCTGCCGATGGGGATGCGGAGCACGTCCTGGGGGCCTGCTGCCAGGGAGACCAGCATGTTGTCATGGGTGTCGAAGGCGATGCCCGTCGCGTCCCAGATCGAAGGCCATCCCGGCACGCTGCCGAAACCGGGCCCGCTGCCTTCCTGCGGCTCGTACGACGGCTTTCCGATGAACGCGAGGAGTTCAGAACCACCCCAGTCCCAAAGCTCGACCATGCCGTTGCGCTGGTCGTTGACCCAGAGTCCTCGGTCATGGGGGTCGACCTCGATGGACACAGGGTTGTTCAAGCGCGAACCGATGGTGGCGTCGGCTTCCATGCCCGAGGTGAAAGGAGGGTGGAACACGAGCACCCTGTTGTTGTCCGTTTCCACAACATACAGCCGTCCCCGGTTATCGAACCTGAGCGCGGACGGTGTGTGGAACGAGCGCATCGAAGTTCCGGGGGCAGTACCTCGGAAGTCTTGCTGTCCCAGCACCAGGTCCGCACGCTTTGCGATCTCCCCGGAACCACTGGCCGGGAACCGCAGCACGCGGTTGTTGCCGCTGTCCGCCACCCACAGGTTGCCGTCGGCGTCCAGTTCCACCCCGGCGCCGTACAGACCATCCACGAACCGGTTGCTGTCCGCATGGAAGCAGAGCGTTTCGGCGGTTGCAGAGCCGAAATTGCCCCGGTTGCACATCATGCCGGAGAAGTTGCGCTGTCCCCAGACTTCATCGGCGCGGGCATCGGACCCGAAAGGGTCGTCGTACCGCAGCACCCGATTGTTGTAGGAGTCCGGTACGTAAAGCGCACCGTCGCCGTCGATCGCCATGGAGGCCAAAGACTTGTGCTCGGTTGGACTTGCAGACACATCCGGTATGCCGCAGAGCGTGTCGGCGCTGGCCGGGGCCCTGTTCGGGAAGTTCTGCACGCCGCTGTCCCCGTTGCAGGCGCCATGGTCGGACGCAGCCGGTTGACCAATGACGATGTCAGCACTGCACGGGCTCTCACCTGCGTAGCACTTCGCGAGGTCGATCCCGAGGATGCGGCTGTTGCCTGCGTCCCACACGTATGCGCGTCCCGGGGTAACGGAGCGGTCGATAGCGACGCCGCCGGGGTTGAACGTTTTGTAAGGCACGATCTCGCCAGGCCCGATCTGCGAGAAATCAGGCTTGCCGAGGATCACGTCCGCCCAGAGGTCACCGGCCTGACCGCGGACCGGTTGTCCCAAAGGAGCTTCGGTGACCGAGCGGGCGAGGGCAGGGACGTCGTGGACCGTTGTGCCTGTGCTGCGGGCGTGAGCCGGGTCTCGGGGGGATGGATCGATGGGGAGATAGAAGGCGGAAACCGCGAACAGGGCTGCTACCGCCAGCGTTGTCAGGAGCACGGACAGCGGCCTGGTGACGCGGTTCATGTGGCTAATCTAGCATAGCTGGAGAGAGCCATCCGCCCAGCATCCTCTCTCCCGGACAGCGCCTCTGACTCCCGCCGATAGAATCCCGTCGTATCTCAGCCCCAAGGAGAATCTCATGCAGAAGATCACGCCGTGCCTGTGGTTCGACGACAAAGCCGAGGAAGCTGTCAATCTCTACACCTCGGTGTTCGAGAACTCCGAGATCACGTCAGTGAGCCGCTTCGGCGAGGCGGACGCCGCGATATCGGGACAACCGGAGGGTTCTGTCCAGCTCATGACATTCACGCTGGAAGGGCAGGAGTTCACTGCGCTGAACGGAGGGCCGATCTACCAGTTCTCTCCGGCGATCTCATTGCAGGTGACGTGCAGGACGCAGGATGAGATCGACACGGTGTGGGGGGCGCTGAGCGAGGGTGGGGAGGAGGAGATGTGCGGCTGGCTGCGCGACCGGTTCGGAGTGTCGTGGCAGGTGATGCCGGAGTCGCTGGGAGATCTGCTGGGCGTACCTGAGCCTGCGCGGACGCGCGTCTGGGAGCGGATGCTGCAGATGCGGAAGATCGACATCGCAGTGCTGCGGGAGGCCGCCGAGGGCTGACCCCCCGGCACAAAAAGAGACAGGCAGGGGTAATGACACCCCTGCCTGAGTTGCAGTCCTGCCGGTCGGCGCAGCCTACTGGTCTGCGCCGGAAAGCTCGTGGGCGACGATAGACGCCTCACCGAGAGTCATGACCGTCTCGGTGGTGCTGCCGCAGACGACCTCGTAGCTGGAGGACATGACGCCGGATGTGGCCGACGTCGTGCTGCCGCCCTCGGATACCTCGTAGACTTCTGCGCGGCCCTTGGGGCCTTCGATAACCGTGATGAGTTCTCTGTCCGCCATCGGTGTTCCCTCCCCGGATGTCTGCGGTTACGGCGTGTGTGTGACGCGCGAGGTCAAAAATATACCACGAGCGCCCGCTGTTCAAGCGGGCGCTCGTGGTAGCTGAGGGGCAACGGGGGTTAGAAGTTGGCCCGGCTGAAGAGGCGGCGGATGTTGCCTTCCATGATGTTGTACTTGTCCTCGTCGGTCAGCCAGTCGATCTGGTTGAGGATGACAGGCGCGATGTCGTCGGTCTCCCAGCCTTCGAGGTCGCCTGCAGGCACCTTCTTACCCTTCTCCCACTTGTAGGCGGGATGGACGGATGAGCCGCTGCCGGGGTTCTCCGTGCCGAACACCACACGGTCGGGTCCGCAGATCTGGAGGCAGTAGTCCAGCGACTCCTTCGTGTAGAGAGCGCTGTCGTAGTACATCTTCCGCATGCTGGTGTCGAAGTCTTCCAGGTCGGGGTTGTTCTTCATGGCGTTGTAGCGGTTGACGCGCCAGCGACCGATCTGGTAGGGGACGGAGCCGCCGCCGTGGCCGACGATGATCTTGAGGTTCGGGAACGTCTCGAAGACCTTGCTCGACGGCCGGGCGAGGTTCAGGACGGCCTGGGACTCGGTGGTGATGAAGTGCTGGCTGTAGTGCTCGCGCGGGTCCTTGGACGAAGCGGAGTGGATGAGTCCGGGTACGTCCAGTTTCTCCATCGCCTCGTACAGCGGGAACCAGTACTCGTGGTCCAGCGGCGGTGCGTAGTACGGGTCGGCGGGGTTGCCCTGTCCCTCCTCGGGGTCGGGGTTGATGAGGCAGCCGATGAAGCCGAGCTCGTTGACGCAGCGTTCGAGTTCGGGGATGACGTGCGAGGCGTCTTTCGCGCCCGTGACGTGCGGGAGGCCGCAGATGCCCCCGAAGCGGTCCGGGTGGGCCTTCACCTGGGTCGCGATGACATCGTTGTTCATCTCGTTCCACCAGCGGACGATGCTCTCAGGCTTCTCGGAATGCATCAGCTGGAAGGGACGGGGGGAGAGTATCTGGACGTCGGTCTTCACCTTGTCCAGTATCTTGATGTTGTTCTGGGCGAACTGCTCGATGCGGTCCTCGGAGATGGGACTCTTGCCGTGGTAGCCGCGTCCCGACAAGAGCGACGCCTTCGCCGCGTACAACTCGGGCGGGGCCACGGTGTGGCCGTGCATGTCTATGATCTTCTGTCCATTGAGCATCTCTCCTCCTCGTGTTCCCGGCTCGTGGCCTGGTTGGGGTTAGGGCGGCGAGCATACATACGACAGCGCCGCAACAATACGCCTGACACTGCGGCGCTTGTACATTGGCCGGGCGGGGGATGTCAAGCGCGGAAACGTTATCGAGACACGCTGCCAACAGCAACTGATACGCCGCTGACGGCAAGTGATACTGGATAGCGCGCGCCGTTTGCGGTGCGTGGTAGACTAGGCGCAGATCCAGACCGAACAACGTTTTCCGGCGGGCGTCCGCGTCCGCAACATTTGCACAACGGAGGTCAACGATGGCCGAGATAGTGCTTGGAGCAGGAACGTCGCACAGCCCGATGCTCGCACTGAACGCCGAGCAGTGGCCGCGCTACGCCGTAGGTGACCTGCGGCATCCCGAACTGGTCTTCCCGCCGGAAGGCTGGGCGATGCCGTACGACGAAGGACTGGCCCGCGTGCCGACGGCGGTGAAGGAGAAGCCGCTGACGGACGAGGTATTCTCGGCGCAGGTAGACGCCTGCCAGCGCGGGATAGCCGAACTCGCCCGGACGTTCAACGAAGTGAAGCCGGACATCACCGTCATCATCTCCGACGACCAGGACGAATGGTTCTTCGAGGACAACATGCCGACGTTCTCCGTGTTCTGGGGGGAGTCGGTGCCTATCAAGCCGCGATCGCTGGCCGCAGGGTTCCGCGACCCGGACATCACACAGTCGATCGCGGACGGCTACGGCGACGTTGAGATGGACGTGCCGGTGGCGTCCGGCCTGGGGCGTCACGTGATCGAGCACATGATCCAGAACGACTTCGACGTGTCGCACTTCACGTACCTGCACGACACCTACGGCGGCAGGGTCGCCCGGCGTTACCCGAAGGAGCAGGGCGAGTTGGACTCAGTGCGCACCACGGAGCCCCGGGAGCAGGGCCTGCCGCACGGGTTCGCTTTCGTGGTGAAGCGGCTGTTCGACAACGAACCGCGCACCATCCTCCCCATCTTCCAGAACACCTGCTACCCGCCGAACCAGCCGACGCCGAAGCGCTCGTTCGAGTTCGGACGCGCGGTCGCGAACGCGATCCGCGCATGGGACAGCGATGCGCGGGTGGCGATCATCGGCTCTGGCGGGCTGAGTCACTTCGTCGTCGACGAGTGGCTGGACCGGACGGTGCTGAAGGCGCTCGAAGAGAAGGACTCCGAGACGTTGATGACGGTCCCGCGCAACCACCTCTACTCGGCGGCGTCCGAGACGCAGAACTGGATAGCGGTCGGCGGCGCGATGGCGGACACGGATCTGAACTACGAGACCATCGAGTACGTGCCGGTCTACCGGACGCCCGCGGGTACCGGCGGCGGCTGGGGATTCGGCCGCTGGGTGTAAGCCGCACCCTCACAATGTGTGAACGGATAGCGCCGGTGGACATCCACCGGCGCTTCTGCTTTACGGCGTGGTTCGACAGGCCCACTGCGAGCCGCTTGTTCCATCAGTACGGAGTGATTGTCTAACTCGCAGAGACGGTGCGGAAGCGCGTGACGGCCACGGCGAGGAACACGGCGGCGAAGAGCAGGAGCGCGGCCATGTGCATGAGCACGTCCTGGCCTTCCGCGCCGAAGAGCATCAGCTTGTTGAAGGCGTCGTTCGCCCAGCCGTGCGGAGTGAGGCGTCCGATCGCCTGCATCCAGTCCGGCGTGATGAACAGCGGCCACCAGCATCCGCCGAGCGGCGCGAGCGTGAGTGAGGCGAGCACCGCCGCTGACGAGGCGCTCTTCACCGTACGGACGAGCGAGGCGAGCATGACACCGAAAGCAGACGACGCAACGGCCATGAGCACGGAGACAGCGATAACCGCAACAGGGGAGACGCCGAAGTCTATGGAGAAGGCGAAGATGCCCAGCGCCCACAGGAAGGCGAGCTGGATGAGCCCGCGGTAGAGGCTCGCGAGCATCTTGCCGGCGACGATAGCGGAACGCCGGACGCCGTTCGAAAGCAGACGCTCCAGGGTCTGGGTCTGACGCTCGCGAGCGATGGCTTCCGCCCCCAACGCAGCGGCGAAGAACAGGAACATGGTGAGGTAACCGGGCAGAGTGAAGTTGGAGGCGTTGAACGGCTCCACGTCTCCCACCTGCTCGGTCGTGAAGACGATGGAAGGCGGCGCAGCACCGAGTTGGCCGAGTTTGACGAGGTCCAGCGACCCGAACCCTTCCAGTTCGGTTACACCCCGCGCCGCAAGGCTGAGCGTGCCGATACGTCCGCCTATGGAGCGTGCGAGCCCGCCCAGCACGGCCTCGGTCTCGGGGTCGCCGTCGGCGGTGACGACCAGTATCTCCGTGCCCTCTCCGCTGAAGATGCGCTGTGTGAAGTCCACGGGGAAGAGCAGGTAGCCGGGGATGCGGCCTTCATGGAGCGCCAGCCCGGCATCCTTCGGGTCCCATTCGTCCACGCCGGTGGAGTCGGTGATGGTGAGGACGTCGATGACCTCGCGGGAGAAGCCGCTCTCTTCCTCGGTTGCGACGGCCATCCGCAACTGATCGTCCTCCGGGCCGAGGTCTCCCAGTGCGAGCGAGAAGGCGACGATGAACAGGATCGGAAAGAGGAGCGCGAACCCCAGGGCGAACCTGTCTTTGAAGAACAGGCGCGTGTCCTTGAACGAAAGGAGCAGGGCTTGCCGGATGACGAGGCGCATCACTTCGCCTCCGACGAGACACGGAAGAGCATGCGCGCGACGATGAGGCAGACCACTGCTACACCGCCGAGGAGCGCCATCTCGAACGTGGCATCCCCGAGGGTTGCCGTCTCACCGAGGATGCCTTCGTAGGCGTCGATGGCGTAGCGGTTCAGCGTGAACCGGCTGAGAAGTTCGAGGACGCCGGAGTCGCCGATGGGGAAGAATGTCCCGCCGAACACGGTCATGAACATCGTGATGAACACGGCGCCCCAGGTGGCCTGGTCCTCCGTCCGCGCAACCGTGGCGATGACGAGCGCTATCGCACTGGCAGCCGCAGAGACCACGAGGGCCAGTACCGCGCTCTGCGCCAGCGCGGAGGGCCCCGCGATACGCAGCACGACGAACGCCAGCACGAGCAGGACGATCGTTTGCAGCATGCCGCGGCTGACGCCTGCGAGGAACTTCCCTGCGAATAGTTGGCTGGTATTCAACTGCGTGGTAAGCAGCCGCTCCAGCGTGCCGTTGCGTCGCTCCTCGATGAGCGTCTGGGCGTTGAGAGTGACCGAGAAGAGCAGGAACATGACGATGACGCCCGGGAGCAGACGGTCGAGGATGTCTTCTTCCTCCGCTTGCTCGTTGAGCGTCTGACTGACGACGCGGACAGGCGGGTTCCTGCGTGCATCGCCGAGGAGGAGCCCGGTGTGAAGTTCGACCTGCTCGGGCGACACGTTTTCGCTGACGAGGGCGCCGAGCGCGCGGCGCAACTCGTACTCGGAGGCGAGGCTGTCCGCCACGCCCTGGACGATGGCCGCGGTTATCTGGCCCGCGTCGCCGCCGTTGCCGCGCCGTTTGACGCGTACGACGGCCGGCGTGCCTGACTCGAGCGCGCCGGTGAACCCCGCAGGGATGACGAACCCCGTGAGGACGGCCGAGCGGTCGAGCGCATCGTTGAGTTCCGCCTCCGTGTACTGCCTTACATCGAGGCCGTCCACGTCCTCGACGCGCTCGACGAGCTTGCGCGCGGCGTCCCCGCCGTCGAGGTCGGCAACGTGAGCGGTGGAGTTGAACGACGTGTCGCCGCCGAACACGCCGACCATCAGAGCGAACAGCACGATCGGAAGCGCGATGCTGAACGCAAGGGCGCCACGGTCTGCAAGGAAACGCTTGACCTCGAAGAGCGCGAGCAGGCTGGGGCGGCCCATGCTAGTCGCGGAGGCTCCGGCCGGTGAGGCTGAGGAAGACTTCCTCCAGTGTCGTCGTGTCGGCATCGCCGACCTGCGCCTTGAGTTCGGCGGGAGTGCCGAGCGCAATGATCTGCCCCTCGTCCATGATGCCGATACGGTCGCAGAGGCGGTCGGCCTCCTCCATGTAGTGGGTGGTGTAGAGGACGGTCATGCCCTCGTCGCGCAGGGCAAGGACCGTGTCGAAGATGTGGTTGCGCGACTGCGGGTCGATGCCGACGGTGGGTTCGTCGAGGAAGAGCAGTTGCGGCCGGCTCATCAGCGCGATGGCGATGTTGACTCGGCGCTTCATGCCGCCGGAGTATTTGCGGACGGCGTCCTTCGCGCGGTCAGTCAGCCCGACGCGCTCCAATACGTCCGCCGCGCTCTCTTTCGCCTCGCTGCTGGAGAGTCCGGCCATGCGTCCGAAGAAGACGAGATTGTCGATCGCGGAGAGCTCGGGGTACAGCGCGAGCTCCTGCGGACAGACGCCGATGAGCTTACGTACCGCATCGCTCTCCTTTGCAACGAGATGCCCCCCGATGGTGACGTCGCCGTCGTCGGGATCGAGAACAGTGGAGAGCATGCGGATCGTGGTGGTCTTGCCGGCGCCGTTGGGGCCGAGCAGTCCGAAAATCTCCTGCGAGCGAACGGTGAATGAGACTGAGTTGACGACCTGAACACTATCGAAACTCTTGGTGAGGCCGGTGGCCGCGAGGAAATCTTCCATGTAGGCCATGGTATCAGAGCGGATGGAGTGGCACCGGCTAGCCGGGGGAGTAGAGACCGGTGTCAGTCCGGCGCCTGGAAGTCGGGAACGCCCTCTGCGATGGTGGACGTCCAGCTGTCGAGGTCGGTGACCCAGCCGTAGCGGCGCTTGATGGCGAACAGCGCCTGGTCGTGCGTCTCCAGGATGATGCCTCCGCAGCAGTCCTCGATGAGGACGGGGAAGTACTCATGGAAGTACGCGTCCCGCGCGGTGGCCTCGACGCAGGTGGGAGTCCCGATGCCGGTGATGAAGAGGTGCCGAACGCCAAGGCGCTTCAGCACGAGGTCGAAGTCCGTCCGCTGGAACGCGCTGTAGAGGTTCTTCGCGATGACGTACTCGCCATCCTGTGGGCTGAGCTCCTCGACGATCTCGCCGCCCCAGGTGCCGTCGATGCCGACGGCGCGCTCCATCGCCGGATCGCTCAGGTCCGCCCGGTAAGCGGCGCTCTTCCAGTACCAGGGTGAGTCTGGACCCGCGCGCAGCATGGGGTCGGCGGGGATGACCATGCGGGTGAACAGGACGGGCATGCCCGCTGCACGGGCGTACGCCAGTGCACGCTGGATCGTCGGGATGACGCGCCTGCCGTGCTCCGTGTCGACGCCTGTGAGATCGAAGAAGCCGCCCGGTTTGATGTCGTAGTTCTGCATGTCGATGACGCACAGGGCGCTCTTCGACACCTCGAAGTCGATGGCCTCGGGCTCGGCTCTCAGGTTCAGTTGCATCACGCCCCTCCGTCACAGGCGGTTCGCACGGACGGTATAGGTGCTCTCCGGGGGTGTCAACCGGACGGTCGGAGGACGCTTTCCCCACCGGCGGCACGCAGTGCGGAGGCGAACGCCTCGATAGCGCTTAGCGGGTCCTCGCCCGCGAGCTGCACCCGCGCGATGAAATGTCGCGTCGGTGCGCGCTCCGCGAAAGCGAGCGCCCGTTCGGCCGCCTGCTGGGGTGTGCCGTGCGCAACCATGGCATCGACCAGCCGGTGCAACTGCTCCGTCGAGAGGTCGGACGCCTGCGAGACGTCTTCGAGCGAGGGCATGCGTTCGCGCATCAGGCGGGAGTAGACCCTGTTGCGGTTCAGCAGGCCGGAGAGGGCGTACCGGGCAGCGCTCTCGTACGCACGCTGCTCGGAGTCCGCCATGAACACCGGCAATCCGAGCGCAACCGGGATACTGTCTGCGTCTCGCTGCGCTTCGCGGGCGCCGGCTGCCACGTGGTCCATCGCTGTCGCGACCACTTCAGGGTCGACGCCGACCATGGCGTAGACGCCGTCGGCGGCAGCGCCTGCAGCCTCCAGCATCCTCGGACTGCTGGCATTGATGTAGACCGGCACGGGCGCCGCGAGGGCGAACTCGGAGTCCAGGGTGCGGCGGATGGTCTCCGCTGCGTCGGCCAACTGGGAGGCGGTTGCGCCGGGTTCGCCCAGGTACTTCACCGCGAGATCGCCGCTGCCGATCATCAGGCAGGCGCGGCCCGGCGCCGATTCTCCGAGAGTTGCGGCCAAGCTCGCCAGCATCTTGGGGTGCCGTGTCACGGGGTTCGCCACCGACGGGAAGAGCGTCACCCGTTCCGTCTGCTGAGCCGCGAGCACGAGGCGCACGAACACGTCCCTGCCGGTGTGCGGATGGTCGGGCATCCCCACGCCGGAGAAACCCAGTTCCTCGGCCCGCACGGCGAACCGCGACGACTCGGCAAGCGGCAGATCCGTGGCGTCGTTGACGTCGATGCGGAGATCCGAGGCCGATGTGGGGTAGGGCATGGGGAAGGCTGCCTCACAGGGAGTTCCAGTCGTACTTACCATATCAACGCCCCGGTATCATCCACCCGAGAGGAACGCTCCCATGTGCGGAAGATACAGCCTCATAGCGGAGATAACGCAACTCGCCCTGCGATTCGAGTTCGAGGCTGGCGGGCTGGCGCAGCCTCCCCGCTACAACGTCGCGCCCACCCAGATGGTGCTCACCGTCGGGAGCGGCGAGCCGAGACAGGCCTCGTACATGCGCTGGGGGCTGGTCCCGTCCGGGGCAGGGGGCGTCTCCGCAGGCGCGCCGATGATCAACGCGCGTGCCGAGACCATCGCTGAGAGGCCGAGCTTCCGCACCGCACTGCGGGAGCGGCGCTGTCTCATTCCCGCCGACGGCTTCTACGAATGGCGGCGCGGCAACGGCAGCCAGTCGCCCGTGCGTGTCACGCTGGCGTCAGGGGAGCCCTTCGCCTTCGCCGGTCTCTGGGAAACGTGGCGCGACCCGAATGGCGACCCCGTCGGGTCGTGCACCATCATCACGACGCAGGCGAATGAACTGCTCCGGCCTATCCATGACCGGATGCCGGTCATCCTGACGAGAGACCTGGAATCGCTCTGGCTGGACGACGAGATGCGAGACACTGCTGCTCTCGGCAGCCTGCTGGTCCCATACGACTCCGGCCTGATGGACCTCTACGAGGTCTCCACCCTGGTCAACTCCGCCTTCAACGACGGCCCGGAGCTATTGGCGCCCCCACGGCAGACGAGGCTCCTCTAGCGGACGAAGGAACGGGGCAGCCTCATGGCTGCCCCGTCAGGTCTATCCGCTGTGGGATGCGTCTAGTGTTCGCGGCCGTCCGAGAACCACTTGCCCTTCCTGAGCGCGCCGCCGCTGTCGATCCGCTTGCCGGAGATCTGGTACTCGGCCTTGATGCCTTCCCATTCGCCCAACCGTGCCCCCGAGCCGGAAAGCACTGCCTCCACGTCCGGCTTGCGGGGCGTCGTGCCGCGGTAGGGGCCGCCCATCTCTTCGTAGCCGGGGTACATGTAGTGCTCGCAGGGCAGCACGATGGTGCCCTCCTCCTCGCGGTGGACGTTCATCGGCTCGCCGCCGTCCTCGACGACAGCCGCCTGTTCGTCGAGCATGCGGCGGAACATGATGATGCCGACGTCCGTCACGCCGAGGCGCTCGGTCGTGCGGTCGGAGACGGCGCCCTGGATGACCCACGCGACCTGGTCCTGCGCGGCGACGTAGTCGCGGATGATGCGCCCGTTCGCGTCGAAGAGAGGGCGTTCGTCGTAGGGGATCTCGGTCTGCGGCTCTTCGCCGTCGTTGTACTGCCGGTAGTTAGTGATGATGTGGTAGGTGTGGGTGTCGTCAACGGGGACGCGGATCTCGAGCCCGTGGCTCACGCGGAGGATGTTGGGGAAGAGGATGGGGTGGCCAATGGCCCAGTGGTCGTCGCTCTCCTGCTCATCGCCGACGAGCCTGCGCTTGATGACGCCGTAGTCCGTGACCTCGAACCCGATCTTGCGGTGGTCGGCCCCGCGCGCGCCGACGGCGGTGTTCCATGCGTCGCGCTCCTCGGGCGACTTGATGCGGTTCATCTGCCAGCCACCCCAGTATCGGTGGAGCCACTGGAAGTGCAGGGGGTCGAGCGAGTTCTCCTGGCACTGCAGCCAGTTGCAGGGGAGCATCGTTCCCCAGTTGTCCTTGTGGCCTTCCCAGTTGAGCACGTCCCACTTGGGGAGGACGGGAGCGGGCAGGGGGCCCATGTAGACGAAGACGAGACCGCCCAGCTCCTCCACGGGGTAGGACTTGATGCGCACCTTGTCCTTGAACTTGGAGCCTTCGGGCTCCGACGGTTGGTCGACGCACTGGCCGTGCTCGTTGAATATCCAGCCGTGGTAGGCGCACCTGATCCCGTTCTCCTCCGGTATGCCGTAGGAGAGGTTCGCTTTCCGGTGCGCGCACGATGGCTCGATACAGCCGACGGTGCCGCTGGCGTCGCGGTAGAGGACGAGGTCCTCGCCGAGGAGGCGCACCTCTTTCGTGGGGGTCTCGGCGTTCAGTTGGGCGCTGCCGGCGATGGGGTGCCAGTAGCGGCGCATCAGTTCGCCCATCGGCGTGCCGGGCCCGACCTTCGTGAGGCGATCGTTCATCTCCGCAGTGAGCATGGCCGTCCTCCTCTGCTATCTGCGTCCATCGTATGTTCGGCTTGAAACGCGGTCAATGTGAATGGCCGGGGAGTTCCCCGACCATTCCCTTGCTTACGTGGACGAGACCGAAGCGGTCTTGAACTTGAAGTCGCGGTCGGTGTAAACCTCCGGCGCCATCTTCGACTCGAGGCCGCGCTCTGCCAACTGGTTCTCGAAGTACTCGCGGATCCACGGGTCCTCGTCGACGTACTCGATGTTGACGCCCTCGGCGTTGCCCTGCTCGTCCTCGTCCTTCCCGAGGAACTGGACGGGCGGGTGGAGCGCGAAGTAGCGCGCGGCCTTGAGACCCAGGTTGAAGTGCTGGTGGAAGTACTGGTCCGGCGGAGTGACGGCGCTGCCTTCGTGCCAGGGGTAGACCTTCTTCTCGCCCCCGTCCTGGGGCCACATGATGGAGTAGCCTTCGCCGCCCGGGATAACGATGAGACGCCCGGGACCGTGCCGGTGCGCCTTCTTGTACGTGCCGGGTGGGAATACGGACATGTGCGCCGATATCTCCGAGCCGGGGACGTACATGGCGATGGATGACCCGCCTGCGCCTCGGCTGCCTGCCGCGGTGAGCTTGTCCCACGCGAGCAGGTCCGGCCAGAAGTTGCCGCGCCAGACGGTGCCGCCGACGGCGCCCCACGCGCTGCCGAAGTCCTTCTCGACGTCCTTGGCCTCGGAGAAGAAGTCCTGGTCTGCGTCGTCCAGGATGCTCTTGTTGACGTGCGGGTTGTTCATGAAGAACTCGGGGTCGGGGATGGTGCTCATGGCGATGGGGAGGTAGTTGAAGAACAGGAGCCGCACCGGCGTGTTGCCCATGTTGCGCAACTCGCACCACGAGTTGCGCGGGATGACGAACACGCTGCGGTCCGACCACTCGAAGTCGCGCTTGGCGTTGCTGATCTCGCCCCAGACGGAGGCGAAGCCCCGGCCTGCGAGGACGTAGACCATCTCCTCCACACCCAGTTTGAAGGGGTTGAGCGACGCTCCGGCCGGAATCTCCTGCACGCGTGCCTCGGTGACGCCTTCCATGTTGGTGAAGCGGACGAAGGCCGTGTCGCAGCCTCGAACGTCCCAGTAGGCAAGGTCGAGGGTGCGGAGGTCCTCAACGTAGCAATCGGAGAGCACGGGTACTCCCTTGGCGGCCTGCTCGTCGAGCCAGTTGTCGTGGGTAAAGTAGCTGCGAACCATCGTTGTGCTCTCCTCTCTCTTTTCTGTTCAGACAGGCTGCTTGCGGCAGGCCTCAGAGGGCGCGTACCTCGGTCATCGCTTCGTCCAGGAAGACGCCGTAGATGTCGTCCGGGTCGGCCTGTACAGAGTCGCCGGGGCTCTCCGGGCCGAACGGCGAGTCGATGATGGTCACAGGCACCGTACCACCGGCGAGCGGGCCGGCGACCTGCGCGGTCGCACCGTTGGCAAGTTCCACCTTGTCGCCTGCTTTCAACGTCTCTGCGCCCATCAGCGAGCCACCTCCTGCGCGATCTCCTTGTTGCGCTCGTCGGCATCCTCGCCGCCCTCGACACCGCGCTGGTTCATGATGGGGCTGTACTTGCTCGCCATGCCCTGGCGCTCGAACGCGAACGCCTGGCCGCCGCCGAGCTCGGCGCGCTTCGACCAGTGCTCCGTGTCCATGCCGAGGTAGACGTTGCGCTCCGGGTCGCGGAACGTGTTGATGGGGTCGCCGCCGTCCTCGACGATGCGTATCTGCTCCTCCAGCATACGGCGGAACATGATGACGCCCTTGTCCGAGCGCCCGAGGTGCTCGCCCGTGCGGTCGGCGATGAGTCCCTGCGTGATCCACGCGGCAACGTCCTGCGCCGAGTTGGAGTCGAGGATCTCGAAGCGCACCCGGCCGTCCTCCTTCAGCTGGATGAGCGGTGGATGGAAGAGGGGGATGTCCTCGTCGCGCTGGTCGGGGTCGTCCGGCGATACCTTCGGGTGGCACATCACCCACCAGTGGCCGGTGCGGTGGTCGTCCAGCGGCACGCGGATCTGGAACGACGGCCCGACGCCCCGCGCGATGCCGGGGGTGTCGCCCGGGTCCTTCCAACTGTCGAGTGCGATGCCGCTGCCGCCCTGGCGCAGGAAGTAGGGGAACACGATGGGGTGGCCCTGCGCCCATTCAGGGTCGTCGTAGTCGCCGCCCTTGACGAGGCGGCGCTTGATGATGCCGAACTCGAACTTGTCGAAGCCGATGCGTACGTTCTCGTACCGCGCGCGCACCTTGTCGCCCTGGCCGTTCATGATGGCGACGTAGTTGCCCCACTCGCCGTGCAGCCACTCGGAGTGCACCGGGTCGAGCGAGTTCTCCTGGCACTGCAGCCAATTGCTCGGCAGTTCGGTGTAGCCGATGTCCCGCACGACGTTGTCGAGCGCGAACACGTCCCAGTTGGGGAGGAGTGGAACGGGAGAGGGGCCTAGGTAGGCGAAGATGAGGCCCGCCTTGACCTCCAGCGGGTACGCCTTGATGCGCACCTTGTCCTTGAATCGGTTGTCCGGAGCTTCGGTCTCTTCGTAGGGCTGCTCCAGGCATCGCCCGGTCTCGTCGAACATCCAGCCGTGGTAGGGGCAGCGGATGCCCTCGTCGGTCGGGATGCCGTAGACCATCCCCATTCGCCGGTGGGGACAGTAGTTGTCCACGAGACCGAATACGCCCTGCTTGCTCTTGTAGAGGATGAGGTCCTCGCCGAGCAGGCGGATGGGCTTCGTGGAGCGGTCGTTCATCATGGCGACGGCGGCGATGGGATGCCAGTAGCGGCGCATAAGCTCGCCGGTCGGCGTGCCGGGGCCGACACGGGTCAAGCGGTCGTTCTGTTCAGCGGTCAGCATGCATGTACCTCCCTGCAGCGGACTCGGATAGACGTGCGTGCGCGGAGTGTAGCAGAGAACGGCGAGGCGTGCGCTCTCCAGAGGTGATTGGCGAGGGTGGAGCGGGAGACGGGACTCGAACCCGCGACATCTTGCTTGGAAGGC
Source organism: Chloroflexota bacterium (assembly GCA_009838965.1). Classification (GTDB taxonomy): domain Bacteria; phylum Chloroflexota; class Dehalococcoidia; order Lucifugimonadales; family Australimonadaceae; genus Bin16. The sequence continues at coordinate 25,431 of VXQP01000045.1, forward strand.
AAGAGCTCTACCACTGAGCTACTCCCGCTGATGGCCCTCCCATTATAGCGGCGCATCCTGCTACGGCGGGTCCTCGCCTGTTTGCTGCCGCCCTCGCCGTGTCTCCACGCCGAACAGGGTGACGATGAGCGCGGCGGCGACAAGGAAACCGGACACGGTGATGAAGGCCGTCTGAAAGCCTGCGTTGTCGGCTACGGAGCCGATGACGATGGGACCGAACACTTGGCCTGCGATCATCGAGAGCGACCAGACGCCGAGGAATGCGCCGCGGCGGTCGTCCGGAGCGAGGTCCATCGCGTAGACCTGGTTCGTACCGGTTGCGAACGCCTCCGCGAACCCGAAGGCCAGCACGGCCAGGAGCGCACTCTCGAAGTCGGACATACCGGACATCATCCACACGGTGAGCGACGTCGCGAGGAGGGCGAAGATCAGCGTGCGCTTCCGCCCGATGCGGTCGTTAGCAATCCCGGCAGGGATGGCTGCGCCGAGTGCGAGGATGCCGGAGAACATGAGGAGCGTGCCGACTCGCGCCTCGTCCAGTCCGGCGGCGTTCGCTCCCTGCACCGGGAAGAACGTGCGGAATACCCCGGTCCCTCCGGTGACAAGGTTGACGGAGAACGTCGCGATGATGAGTACGAGGAAGGCCCGCGACCGGAACATGGCGAGGTTCAGGCGCTGCAGGATGCCGCCGCGGCTCGTGGGACTCGGAGCGGGTCGCGGCCTCCCACGGGAGTCGCGCACCCAGAGCAGTGTCACGATGATGACCCCCACCTTGCATGCCGCGATGAACAGGAATACGTCGCGCAGGTCGCCGGTAACGGCGACGAGCCCTGCCACCAGCGGACCGAGGAGGGTTCCCGCCCGCGAGGAGGTCTGTCGGAGCGCAACCGCTCTTCCGCGCGTCGCGAGTTGGGTGTAGTCGGCCATCAGCGCGTTGGAGGAAGTCATCCATGCCCCGATGCCCAGGCCTGCAAGCAGTTCCATGAGGAAGTACTGGAGATATGTAGTCGAGTTGAACTGCCCGATGAGGGCGACGATGTGGATGACCGCGCCGAGGATGACGAACCACTTCCTGCCGAAGCGGTCAGTGAGGTAGCCGGTGAGCGGGCCGGTGAACGACCGGGGCGCTGCGCTGACGGCGGAGACGAGCGCCACCAACAGGAACGATTCGCTGAGTTCGTAGGCGAAGAGCGGCCTGACGAGCCATAGCCCGCCGGTGCCGAACCCCCAGAAGAAGAACATCAGGAAGATGGGCAGCGTCCTGGGCGTGAACAGGTCCATGAACCGTTCGGAGGACGAGGAAGAGCGCATCGCCCGGCGATGGTACTACGTTGGAGCACAGGTAGAATCGCAGTATGAGCAGCCAGGACGAACAACGCGGCGCCATCGGCGGGCAGGTGATGCGCTTCCAGCGCGTCACGTCAACCATGGACGTGGTGTGGCAACTCGTGGAAGCGGAAGCCCCGCACGGTATGACCGTGGTCGCGCAGGTGCAGACGGCAGGCCGTGGCCGCTTCTCGCGACGCTGGGTGTCCGGCGAGAACGACTGCCTGCTGACCTCGGTGCTGCTCCGCCCGCCGGCGGATGCCGCGCCGCTGCTGAGCATCGCGGGCGCGCTCGCGGCGTCGGACGCGGTACGGGCGCTGACGGGGCTGGCGTGTACGTTCAAGTGGCCGAACGACGTGCTGCTGAACGGCAGGAAGGTCTGTGGCGTGCTGACGGAGGTCCGCGCGGACACGGACGGCAACGTCATCGCTGTGCTCGGCGTCGGCCTGAACGTGAACCTGCGCCCCGAGGAGCACTCCGACATAGCGGAAGGCGCAGCGAGCCTGGCGTCGGAGATGGGCATCGAGTTCGCGGTTGCCGATGCGGAGCAGGCGTTCCTTGCCGAGCTGCGTGAACGCTATGCACAGTGCCTCGACGCTCCGCAGGCGCTGATCGGCGACTGGTCGGCACGGCTATCGACCATCGGCAAAGAGGTCACGGTGCGTCGACAGGACGGTGCAGTGCACGGGATAGCGGAGGGCGTGGACAGCGAGGGGCGCCTGCTCGTGCGCCTCGCATCGGGCGACGTTCATGCGCTGCATGCTGGGGAGCTCGCGGCGACCTGACCTGCGAGTAGAGGCACCCGTATCCGGCCTGCACCTCGTTTCGTGTGCGTTACAATGACGGAACAGTCCCGATTGGCGTATCCCATGAGCAACGCACGAGAGCAATCGCTTGCCCGCCAGCGCGTCGTCGCGGGCAGCCGCATACGCCTGGAACGATTCCTCCAGCGCAGGGGCTACCAGCCGGTAACGACGCCGATGCTCGAACCGACCGACCTCTTCCTCAAGAAGTCGGGCGGGGAGCTCGCGGCGCGCATGTACTCGTTCACCGACCCCAGCGGGCGGCGCGTGAGCCTCCGCCCGGAGTTCACGTCGTCGGTCGTGCAGGCGTTCGTGGACGGTGATCTGCCGGGGCCACTGCCGCAGCGCTGGTGCTACTCCGGCCCGGTGTTCCGCTACGAGAAGGGCGGCGACTCCGGCGAGTTCGAACAGCTCGGCGCGGAGCTGATCGGCGCAGGAAGCGTCGCGGCTGACGCGGAGATGCTGGCGCTTGCCGTGCAGGGGCTGACCGTGTTGGGCGTTCGAGGCCACCGGCTGCGCATCGGGCACGTCGGCGTCGTGGCAGCGATGTACGAGGCGCTCGGTCTCTCCGAGCGTTCCAGCATGTTCCTGATGGGGAGCCTCGCCGCGCTGCGCTCCGGTAGCGAATCGCCGGAGGACGTGCGCGCGAAGGCGGCGCAGCTTGGGCTGCTCGCGCCGGAGGCGAACGAGCACGTCTCACGCATCACGCGGGCGATGGCGCCGGAAGACGCCGCGGAGATGGTGCGCAGTTTCGTGGGGCAGGGCGTCGCCGGATCGACCGGACAGCGCACGCCCGACGAGATACTGCGACGCTACCTGAAGAAGCTGCGGCTGGCCGACGAGCCGGGTGCGTTCGAGAAGGGCCTCGCGCTCTGCGGCGAACTCGCCCGGGCGGCAGGGCCCGCGGCACGCGTTCGAGGCAGGCTCACGCGCATCGCGTCGCGGTTCCGCATCCGCAAGAGCGTTCTTGCCCCGCTGGAAGGTGTGCTTACGGCGCTCGAGCAATACGACCTGCGCGGCGTACCGGTCGTGCTCGATCTGGGGCTGGCGCGCGGACTCGCCTACTACACCGGGCTGCAGTTCGACATCGAACACCAGCGGATACACGGCACGCACGCGCTTGGCGGCGGCGGACGCTACGACGACCTGATCGGGGCCCTCGGCGGAAAGCGTTCCACACCGGCGATAGGGTTCGCCTACGGGCTGGACCACGTGGCGCGCCTGCTCCCGGCGGGGTTCGGCGATGACGACGTCGACGGCCCGGCGCAGGTGCTGGTGACGGCGCAGGAGACCGCATTCAGCGAGGCCGTGGCCACGGCGGAGCGCCTGCGCGCGCAGGGCATCCCCGCGGAACTCGACCTGGAAAGCAAGAGTGACGCCGCGGCTGCGAAGTACGCGAGGCAGCGCGGCATCGAAACGATCATGCGGGTAGGGCAGGACGGCCGTGTTGCAGAACAGTTCGTCTAACGGCCAGGTGCGTGACCGCCTACGCCTTGCCGTCCCGAGCGACGGCGTCATGTACGAAGGCACGCTCGATTTCCTGAGCGCCAGCGGCATGCGCGTGCGGCGTCCGAACCCGCGCGGCTACACCGGAGAGATGCGCGCACTGCGCGGCGTGGAGATCGTCTTCCAGCGCAACTCCGACATCACGGCGCGTGTGGAAGAGGGCGATGCTGACCTCGGCCTCGTGGGGTTCGACAACTTCGCGGAGACGCGCATAGACGACGGCGATGCGCTCGTCGTGATCGAGGCGCTGGGCTACGGTCACTGCGAACTCGTGACGGCAGTGCCGGACTCGTGGGTGGACGTGGAATCGATGGCCGATCTCGCCGACCTTTCCATCGATTTCCAGGAGAGCGGGCGCGAGCTGCGCATCGCGACGAAGTACCCGGTGCTCACCCGCCGATTCCTGCACCAGCACGACGTGAACTACTTCACCCTGAAGCGCCTCTCCGGTGCGGTGGAACCCACGCCGGCCATCGGCTACGCGGACTTCATCGTCGACCTCACGGCGAGCGGTCAGACGCTGAGCGAGAACCACCTGAAGCGCGTTGCGGACGGCACCGTGCTCGAATCGGAAGGCGCACTCATCGCGAACCGCCGGATGCTGCGCGAACACCCCGAACGCCTGGAGACGGCACGCGAGATCATCGAGCGCATCGAGGCGAGCCAGTCGGCGTCGACCTACTCGCGTCTCACGGCAAACATCGAAGGCGAGAGCGAGCAGGCCGTGGCCGCGAAAGTGCTGGAGCTGCCCGAAGCGAGCGGCATCAGCGGCCCGACGATATCGCCGGTCTACTCGCGCGACGGGCGGCAGGTCTACTCGATAACCGTGTCCATCCCCAAGCGCGACCTGACGGCGGCGGTGGACCACCTGCGCAGCATCGGCGGAGCATCGGTGAGCGTGTCGGACGCCGTATACCTCTTCCGCGAGGAGAGCAACATCTACGCACGACTGCTCGACGCGCTGGGACTATCGTGATGCGCGTGCTGCGCGGCATCGACGCGGGGCTTGCAGCGCTGACGCGGCGTCCGGGCTACGAGGAACCGGCACTGACGCCTGCATCCTCGGCGCGTACCGAAGCGCTCTTCGGCGAACCGCTCACGGCGACACAGGCGGTCGAACGCATCCTTGCGGACGTGCGAGCAAGCGGCGATGCCGCGGTCGGGGACTACGCCAACCGGATTGACGGTGCAGACCTGGATGTACTTGAGGTCCCGCGCAGTGTGTGGGAGGCCGCCGCACAGTCCGTCGGTGCCGAGTTGCAGGATGCTCTCTCAGTGGCGGCAGGCAGGATCCGTGCCTTCCACGAGGCAGCGATGCCGCGTGCGTGGGACGACACCGGCGCGGGTTACGGACTGCGAAGCGTCGCCATCGAACGCGTGGGCCTGTACGTGCCCGGCGGCTCGGCGGCGTACCCCTCGACGGTGCTGATGTCGGCGATACCCGCGAAGGTTGCCGGCGTAGCCGAGGTCATCGTCTGCACGCCGGACCCGGCGCCTGTGACGCTCGCCGCGGCACTCTTCGCAGGCGTCGACCGGCTGTTCGGCATCGGCGGAGCGCAGGCGATAGCTGCGATGGCATTCGGGACCGAGAGCGTTCCGCAAGTCGACAAGATATGCGGGCCCGGGAACGTGTTCGTCTCCATCGCCAAGCGGCTGGTCTACGGCCACGTGGACATCGACGGCCTTTACGGCCCGACCGAAACGCTCGTCATCACCGACGACACCGCCACACCGGAGGTCGTCGCTGCAGACCTGCTGGCGCAGGCGGAACACGACGAACTCGCCTCACCTGTACTCGTCACGACGAGCGATGTAGTCGCGGCAGCCGTCGAGCGCGAGTTGGAGCGCCAGGTCGCGCTGCTGGAGCGCGAACCCATCGCACGTGAGGCGCTGGCGCGGCAGGGAACGATCGTCATCGTGGACAGCATCGAAGAGGCCGCGACCGTCGCCAACGCTTTTGCGCCTGAGCACCTCTGTCTGCTCACAGCAGACCCGCACGCATGCGTCGGTCTGATACGCAATGCGGGCGGCATCTTCGTCGGCGAGACGTCGCCCGAAGTGATGGGCGATTATGCGGCAGGGCCGAGCCACGTCATGCCGACGGGTGCGACGGCGCGCTTCGCTTCGAGCCTCGGCGTACACACCTTCCTCAAGCACGTGCCGGTCGTCAGCCTTTCGTCGGAGACCGCGCGAGAGATCGGCCCTGCGGCGTCGGCGCTGGCGCGAGCGGAAAGACTTACGGCGCACGCCCGTGCGGCAGAGCTGCGGCTGGAAGGCGCAGGGCAACCGTCCGGAAGGAGGCGCCCATGACGCGCCGGAATGTACTCGACTTCGTGCAGCCGCACTGGCGCAACCTCGACCCGTACGAGGCTGCGGAGCCCCCGGAGTCGCTCGCGGAACGCGGCGGCGTCACAGAGGCCGAGGTCGTCAAACTGAACGCGAACGAGAACCCGTACGGGCCGTCGCCGAAAGCGCTCGAGGCGTTGAACCACTCGGCGCGGGCGCACATCTACCCGGACCCGGGGCAGGTAGCGATGCGGCGGGCGCTCTCTCACTACACCGGCGCCAGACCGGAGCAGATCGTCGTCGGGAACGGCAGCGACGAGATCATCGACCTCGTCTTCCGCGCGACGCTCTCGCCCGGCGACGTCGTTGTGAACGCACCGCCGACGTTCGGCATGTACGACGTGACGGCCCACATCTGCGGTGGAGTCATCGTGGAGGTCGAGCGCGACGAGCATTTCGACATCGACGTTGACGGCATGCTCACAGCCGCGGAAGGAGCGAAGCTCATCGTGCTCGCGTCGCCGAACAACCCCTCCGGCAACGGCACACCCCTCGAAGACGTCGAGCGATTGCTCAGTGGGGACTGCCTCGTCGTCGTGGACGAGGCGTACGCCGAGTTCGCGGGGCGGAGCGTGCTGCCGCTCGTGGACAAGTATCCGAACCTCGTCGTGCTCCGCACGATGAGCAAGTGGGCTGGGCTGGCCGGACTGCGTGCCGGTTACGGTGTGATGAACGAGGAGATGGCCGAGGTGCTGATGCGCGGCAAGCCGCCGTACAACGTCTCCCAGGTGGCGGAGGCGGCGCTGCTGGCGTCGCTGGAGGATGCGGAGATACTGGACGAGCGAGCACGGCTCATCGTACAGGAACGCGAACAGATGGCCGGGTTGCTCGCGGAGATGCGCGGGGTCGAGCCGATGCCGTCGGACGCCAACTTCATCCTCTGCCGCCTGCCGGAAGGGCGAGGGAAAGCGATCTACGACGCCCTCGCTGACCGTGGTGTGTCGGTGCGATACTACTCACGCGGCAAACTCGCCGATTACCTGCGCGTCAGTGTCGGAACGCCGGAACAGACCGGACGGTTCGTCGAGGCGCTGCGCGCAGCCCTGCAGCAGACAGCATGACGGACCGCATCGGAACATACAGCAGGACCACGGGCGAAACGTCCGTATCGGTCACTATCGGGCTGGATGGCACAGGGCAGGGGAGCATCGCAACCGGCAACGGGATGCTGGACCACCTGCTGAACCAGCTCTCCCGCCACGGCCTGTTCGACCTCGACATCGAGGCGACCGGCGACAGTGCGCTGACCGGCTGGCATCACACCGTGGAGGACTGCGGCATCGCGCTCGGGCGTGCGTTCGCCGACGCCATAGGCAGTGGCGCGGGCATCCGTCGCATGGGCCACGCGATCACGCCGCTCGATGAGACGCTCGCGCGCGTGGCACTGGACATCAGCGGGCGCGGCTATGCGGTTATCGAACTCGGCGTCAGCGGTACTACCATCGCCGACCTGCCGGGCGACCTCGTGCGCCACTTCCTGGAGTCGTTCGCGGTGGAGGCGCGCATCACGCTGCATGTCCACGTGCTGCACGGCGTCAACGCGCACCACAAGGTCGAGGCGTCGTTCAAGGGACTCGCAAAGGCGCTGCGCGACGCCGTCGAGATCGACCCCCGCGCAGGCAGCAGCACCCCGAGCACGAAGGGCGTCATCGGGTAGGCCGACCAATCTCGAATACGGCCCGGTTTTCCGTCAGGCAAGCATTGGCTTGCCTGGTACTCATGCCGGCGTAATATCCGCCTCGTAGGCCTCGATGACCGGGTTGGCGAGGAGCTTGTCGCACATCTCGTGCACGTTGCGATGGGCCGCCGACTCGTCCGGCGCGTCGACGGCCAGCGTGAGCATCTTGCCGACCCGTACGTCGCGCACCCCGTCGAACCCCAGAGAGTGCAGGCTGCCGAGCACGGCGTTGCCCTGCGGGTCGTTGACGGCGGGTTTGAGCATCACCTGGATGCGCGCGGTGAACCGCATCACGCGCCGCTTCCGGAGCCGCAGGAATCCCCGCGGGACTCGGAGTCCGGGCCGTTGGCGCGGTGATCGTCGACGAAGTCACGCATGGCGTTGGTCTCGCTGGGAGTCACGCTGTCCAGCCAGCCCCACGCCGTCAGTTGGATCTCGCCTTCGTCGACGCCCGCGTGCGGCTGCAGCACGTAGCAGTCCGGGAAACCGGGCAGCGATTCGACGAATGCCTGCAACTCGGTACGCTGCGACCCGCTCGCCAGTTGGTAGTTGAACACGATCCCGCCGTTGCGCAGGTTGCGGACCACGGCCTCGTCAGCCACCTGCTCCCCGTGAACGCCCCAGGCGGCGGCCTCAGCCCAGCTGGGGCCGGACGTCGGCGGCGACGTATCGTACTCGGCCATTTCGCCGGGTTCCAGCAGGTCGCCTTCCTGGATGGCGAGCTGCGTCCCCGCGACGTCCCGTGTTTCCGGCTCGACGGGAGTCGGCGTGACGCCGAATGACGGCAGGGCGAGTCCCGTGATGAGCGCCAGCGCGATGATCAGGCCGCCCGCCATGAAGAAGCGGCGCTTCCGTGCGCGCTTCGCCTGGGAACGCTGACGGCGCTCCTGCCGTGCGGTGGTGCGGCGTGAGGGACCCCTGCGGTCGGGTGCGGGGCGGGTGGGTTG
>VXQP01000032.1:0-15993 GCA_009838965.1 Chloroflexota bacterium
GGGGGGGGGGCCCCCGGCCCGACCCCGACCCCCACTCCTGAGCCTACGCCTACGCCAACTCCGACGGCTACGACCACGCCTACGCCAACTCCCACCGCCACCTCTACGCCGACTCCGAGACCAACTGCTACCCCGACTCCCACGCCCAGCCCGGCCGACATCATCGCCGCGGTCACTCCCAGCGTAGTCAGCATCGGCACTGACCTCGCGTGGGGATCAGGCGTGGTGGTACGGGAGGACGGACTGATAGCGACGGCGTTTCACGTGGTTGAAGGCGCAACGTCCATCGTGGTCACGTTCAGCGATGGGTCGGAGGCACAAGCGAGATTACTGGGAGAGGACCTAGGACAGGACATCGCCGTGCTCAAGGTTCCGCGGTCCGGTCTGACTCCCATACCGCTCGCAAGCAGCGCCGGCATCAGGATCGGTGAGTCTGTGAGCAAACTGGGATACCCGTCCGGCTACCTCGAAGTCTCAACGGGAATCATTTCGGCGCTGGTGGAGCCTTACCGCATCAACGGCAACCAGATCCAGGTGACGGTTGACATCAACCCTGGAGACTCCGGTGCGCCCATCATTACCAGCGGGGGAGAACTCGCCGGTATCGTGGTCGCCAAAGACTACACTTCGGCAGGCGTCGGATTCGCCAGCCCTCTGAGCGACAGTTTAGTAGACCGATTGGCCAGCGGGGAGCGCATCTGCCAACCCGATCCTCCCCTCCTGGCAGGGAGAATCTTCTCTCACCCTAACGGGTGGTTCGTAGATCTGCCCCCGGGTGTTGAGCATGACGACTCGTTCTCCCCTGAAGAACCCGGGTATCACCTCATAACGAGAGAGACGCCTTACCCATGGATGCAGGTTTTCGTTGATGAGATACCTTGGTCGTACACAGGCATCGACGAGTTCATCGATCACGACCCCGGCTGGGAGGGATGGAGTTACACCCCTGTTACGGATGTGCGCTTAGTCTGCCATCAAGGCGGATCAGAGGCGTGGGAATTCGAATATGAAGCGATGGACACGGACGGATACCTTTACTATGAACGAGACCTCGTTATTCGGAATGGCCAGAGTTGGTACCTTCTCCTTGCCCTGGCTCCATACGATGGGTTCTTGGAAGTAGAGCAGGAACTGGATACTGTTCTCTATTCCTTCAGGTTTAGCCGGTGACGCAATTCTAGCGGAAGAGAGGGATTGCCACCGATTCGCCTTCTGCATCCACACTCCATTGACCTCGTTCCTATGCACCTTAGTCTTACTGGCGTTCGCTGCCTGCGAATCCGCGCCGACTGCCACTCCTGTCGCAACGCCTGCGCCGTCCCCTGCACCGACGGCCACGCTCACGCCTGTCCCGGCCACACCCACCCCTACACCAAGCGAGCCTGCTCCCACGTTCCTGCTCGACGCGCTGCTGACCGTGTTCGGCTACAGGCAGGACGGCACGGCAGAGGTCGAGCTGTCCATCGAACTCCGCAACGACGGCGACGCTCCCGCGCAGGGCACACCCCTCGTTACGGTGGAGTGCGTGTTGGATGGCGAGCCGGTGAGCGGCTGCGGCGGCCCGCTGGACGGCCTCGTCCTGCCGGACGGCGTCGGTCGTGAGGAAGCAGTCATGCTCCTCCGGGCGCCGGTGGGCACGGAACTGCGCGCCGCGCTGGACGACGGCACGGCATCGAACACCGTCGTCGTGCCGGAGCGCATCCTCGGCGTCGAGCGCGACACCTGGGCGTGCTTCAGCGACAGGCCGCAACGCAGCGCCACGCACGAGAACGACTTCCTCGGCGGGTGCGGCGGGTGGACGTCCGGCACCGTCCTGAAGTGGGACCCGGACGAGCCCGTGCGTGTCTGGGCCGACCCCACCGGCGACGCGCGTTACGTGCGCATCCTTGAACGAACGCTGAGTGAACTCGCGCCGCTGCTGAACCTCGATCTCGAGTGGGTGGATACTGAAGATGAAGCGACGCTCCGGGCGTACGTCGGCGTGCCGTCCGAGCGGGCCGCAAGCATCGGCCTCGACGCGTTCTGCCAGGACACGGTCGGCTGCGGCGGGCCAGATTCCTTCGACGATGGCGCGATTACGAGCGCATCCATGAGCGTCTGGCTGAACAGCCCACAGGAAGCCCCACTGACTGAAAACGAGATCGCGCACGCAACGCTGCACGAGGCCCTGCACGCGCTGACTGCGATGCACCACCGTCCCGCCGCAAGCAGTGTCATGTCGGTCAACGCCGCGCTCCGTCTGCCCGGGCTCAGCGATTCCGACGAGGCCCTGCTGCGGTTGCACGCACACCCGCTCGTCCAACCCGGCATGACGATGCCCGAGGTGGAGCGGCTCATCGTCTTCGCCGACGAGCTGCTCGACCCTCCCCCACCTGCCCCCGGCAACGACGGCATCCGGCTCGCCGAAAGCGCCTACGCCGCGCTGCTGGATGCGGGCTCGGCGCGGTTCGACGTTCACGGCGGCTGGCCCGACCGGGGCTGCGAGCAGGCCTTCGCGGGCAGCCACGCGATCGGACGGTTCGCAGGCGGCTACCCCAGCCTCGTCCGCTTCGACGGCAGCCCGGGCGACGTCGTCCTCGCTCACTCAGAGGCCGGGGGCTGGCAGGGCTGGCACCGGATGTCCGGCGGGTGGATAAAGGGCAGCCTCGAACAGGTCTACGAGGCAACCCCCTGGCGCCTCGCGTTCGCCGACCCCGTCGAGATGCTCCTCAACGTCCTCGCCTACGGCGACTCCGGCGACATCAACGTCACGCGGTCGCAAGGGACCGTCGAACTCAACGCAACGCTGCGGTACGTCCCGATGCTCGAGTGGGCGAGCGGCGTCACGCTCCGCGTCGGCATCACGCTCGACGCCGGGACACACCACATCTCGGCCTACGACATGCACTGGGACTTCGACGCCCCCGAAAGCACCGATTGCACTCGGTACGAGGTGCGCGCCACGAACGGTGAGTACGGCGTGCCGGTTGAACTGCCCGCCGCGATCAGCGGGGACTTCTAGCGCCCCGTCAGCTCCGCTATCGCCGCGACCGCGCGCTCCACGTCGCTCTCGTTGTTGAACGCCGCCGTGCAGATCCGTATGCCGGGGGGATGCGCAACGTGACGCGCCACGATCCGGTGCGTCTCCCACAACGCCTCCACGAACGCAGGCGCTTCCCAGCCCTCGACGCTGATCACGATGATGGCGCACGCCGTCGGACCGTCGGCAGGCCCGTTGATGCTGACCCCGCCGATGCCGGATAGCTCCGCGCGCAGCGCCGCCGCGAGCCCGTGGGTGTGCTCCTCTACTCGCTCGGGGCCCAACTCCCGATTGATGCGCACCGCCTCCGCGTACCCGGCGCGCTCCGCGACGCCCTGCGACGCCAGCGAGTACTGCCCCAACCCCTGCCGGAAACCCGTGCCCTGCCGCCTCAGCAGCGGCGTCAGCAACTCCCTCCGGTCGGGCCGCACGTAGAAGGAGCCGCTGCCGGTCGGCCCCATCAGCCACTTCTGCCCCGACGTGGCGTAGAAGTCGACGCCCATCGCGGTGAAGTCCATCGCGATGTGCCCCCCTGTCTGCGCCCCGTCCAGCAGTACCAGCGCGCCGACCTCGTGCGCCGCCGCCACGATCTCGTCCGCTGGTACGCGCAGGCCCGTCGTGAACATGATGTGGCTCAGCGCCGTCACCTTGACGCGGGAGTCCAGTCCCGACCGCATCGCCTCGATGCACGCGTCCGCCGAAGCGTCGGGTGGGATCGACGCGCGCCTGATCTCCACGCCGCGCTCCTCCAGCACCGCGACCGGCGAGTCGATGCCGGGGTGCTCCAGGTCGGTCGTGAGCAGCACGTCGCCCGGCTGCCAGTCGAGCCCGAACAGCGCGATGGCGACGCCCTCCGACGTCCCGTGCGTGATCAGCACGTCCGCGGGGTCGACGTTGAACAGATCCGCCGCCTCCGTGCGCGCCTCCTCCTCCACCGCCGACGCGAACGCCCTGCCCTCCGGCCCCGCAGGTCCGCCTGCGCTCTCGCGCTCTCCGGCGTCGCGCATCCGCTCCACCACCTGCGACGGGCTCGGCCCGGCCCAGCCCGCGTTCATGTAGGTCATCGACTCCATGCAGGCGATCGAGTCACGCAGCGAAGCGAAGTCCATCCGATACTCCTCGTTTTGTAGTCCGTATCCGTATGCTACCCCACGCCGCCTGCTAGAATCCGCACATCCTGTCCACAGGGAGAGCACCGTGGCGAACTACATCCTCCTGATGAAGCTCACGCCGGAGGGACAGCACGCCATCCTGGAGAACCCGGACTCCATCGCGGAGGCCGCGGCCCAGATCCATGTGCCGGAGGTGAACGGCCTGGGCCTCTACGCCGTGCTCGGCCCCTACGACTTCGTCAGCATCATCCAGGCGCCGGACAACGAGGCCGCGGCGCGCTACTCCGTCCGTCTCGGCGTCCACATCGGCGTGAGCATCACCACCCTGCCCGCCGTCCCCATCGCCCTCCTCCACGAGCGCGACGACCCGGACATAGACTCCCTCCTCGCGGGACGGGAAGCGCCGATAGGCGAGCCCGCCGGCCCCGACGGCCCTACCCGCGTGTGACCTGCTAGAATCCGCGCACGAACCGCATAGTGAGACAACGCAACCGGGAGGTAGCACATGACCACCACGAATCTTGAGATCATCGTAGACGGCGACGGGCACATCATTGAGGACATCCCGGCCATGGCCCAGTTCCTCCCGCCGAAGTTCCGCGACGATCCGTCGCGCAACCTCAACTCTTCCCTCTTCCCGCCCCTCGACCACCTCCACGCAGGACACTTCGTCGAGACCCCCGGGCGCCGTGACCGCAAGGGCGCGTTCGTCGGCCCGGACGGCTGGGAGGTCTTCCTCTCCGACGTCGGCATCGACGCCACCGTCCTCTACCCAACCACCGCCCTCTCCTACGGCAAGATCGTCAGCCGCGACTGGGCCATCGCCACGGCGCAGGCCTATAACGACTGGCTCTACGACACCTACTGCAAGCGCGACGCCCGCTTCCACGGCGTCGGCCTCATCCCCATGCAGGAGCCCGCCGAGGCCGTGAAGGAGCTCCGCCGCTGCGTGGAAGACCTCGGCTTCGTCGGCGCGATGCTCCCCTCGTTCGGCCTGCCGGACCACCTCGGTTCGAAGATCTACTGGCCCGTCTACGAAGAGGCCGCCCGCCTCGGCTGCGCCATCGCCGTCCACGGCGGCGCGCACAGCGGCATCGGGCTGGACCACATGAACGTCTACGCCCCCATCCACGCGCTCGGTCATCCCGCCGGACAGGCCATCGCTCTAGCGGGCATGGTCTTCAACGGCGTCTTCGAGCGCTTCCCCAACGCCCGCTTCGGCTTCCTGGAGGGCGGCATCGGCTGGTTCGTCATGTGCCTGGAGCGCTTCGACCGCTCCCACAGCACCCACATGGAGTACCAGCTCCGCGACGACGACATGCTCGGCCCCAAGATCGGCGACAGCGTCCACGAGTACATCCAGCGCCAGATCGACAACGACCGCCTCTTCATCGGCTGCGAGGGCGAGGAGCCCGCTATCGCGTTCGCGGTGAGCCAGGTCGGCAACAAGCCCTTCTTCTTCTCGACCGACTTCCCCCACGAGGTCACGACCGAGACCTGCCGCCACGAGTTGCAGGAGCTCCTGGACAACCCCCAGCTCACGGACGAGGACAAGGAGGCCATCCTCCACAAGAACGCCCGCCGCTTCTACCGCCTGGGCGACGCGTAGCCCGGCAGCTGGAACGACGCACACGAGGTGTAGGAGAACATGATCCCAAGCCACGTCAACGAAGAACTCACGCAGGTCAGCGCAGGGACGCCGATGGGCGAACTCATGCGCCGCTACTGGCACCCCATCGCCGCAGCCGGTGAGTTGATGGAGCGCCCCACGAAGGCGGTCCGCGTCCTCGGCGAGGACCTCGTCCTCTACAAGGACAGGTCAGGCACCCTCGGCCTCATCGACCGCTTCTGCCCCCACCGCCGCGTCGACCTGTCGTACGGCATCCCGGAGGAGCATGGGCTGCGGTGCATGTACCACGGCTGGATGATGGACGAGACCGGCCAGTGCATCGAGCAGCCGTTCGAAGAGACGGTGCACCCGGACGGGCGCTTCAAGGAGAAGGTGAAGGTCGCCGGGTACCCTGTGCAGGAGCTCGGCGGACTCATCTTCGCCTACATGGGCCCGCAGCCCGCGCCGCTGCTGCCCCACTGGGAGCAGCTCACCTACGACGATGCGGTGCGCGACATCGCCATCTCTGAACTGCCGTGCAACTGGTTGCAGTGCCAGGAGAACTCCGTCGATCCCGTCCACACGGAGTGGCTGCACTTCTACTTCGGCAACTACGTCCGCACGGGCGTCGCCGTCGCGCCGGAGAGCCAGCCCAAGACCATCAAGATCGCGTTCGACGCCTTCGAGTACGGCATCATCAAGCGCAGGCTCCAGCTTGGCTTCCCGGAGGACGGCGAGGACTGGGCCAAGGGCCACCCCATCATGTTCCCCAACATCCTCTTCGTCGGCGACCAGGTCCGCACCACCACGCAGTGGCGCGTGCCCATCGACGACGAGAACACCTACCACGTCTCCTACTACGTCTACCGCGCGAAGCCCGGCACTCCCGTGCCGCAGCAGGACGTCGCGGCCTACCGCTATGTGCCCCTCTACGAGCCCGACGGGCGCTTCTACACCGGCGTCACCTTCAACCAGGACTACACGATGTGGGTCACCCAGGGCGCCATCGCCCGGCGCGACAAGGAGATGCTCGGCCAGTCCGACGTCGGCCTCATCCTCTTCCGCAAGATGCTCCGGCAGCAGATGAAGGTCGTCGAGGACGGCGGCGAACCCATGAACGTCTTCCGCGACCCCGCCGTCGCCAACCACATCGCCCTGCCGATGGAGAGCGTCAAGCACGGCATCAAGCCGGATGGACGCTACCGCCCCGGCGAGGGCGGGGACAGCCCCATCGTCCCCATGATCGAGGAAGTGCTCCGCTCCTGGGTGCCCGAGGAGGTCGCCGCCCAGGCGGCAGACCTCGGTCTCTTCTAGGGACAATCCTGTCTCAATAGGTGGTAACATCGCTCGCGCACCCGCCACGCAAAGGAGGCACCGATGTCCCGCGAGATCGACGAGATCAAGTACGAAGTCGCAATGGCAACCCGCATCATCTCCCACATGGGCCTCGCCACCGGCGTGACCGCCGCCCTGGGGCACGTCAGCATGCGCGTCCCCAACCAGCCTGAGCTGTTCGTCGTCAAGGGCCGGGGCTACGCCATCGATGCCCTGGAGGAGATGCAGTACTACGACATGATCGTCTGCGACCTGGATGGCTACAAGGTGGACGGCCCCGCCTACTCCACCCAGTGCTCGGAGGTGAAGATTCACTCCTCCATCATGAAGGCGCGTCCCGACGTGAACTCGGTCGTTCACGTGCACCCGCGCAACGTCGTCCTGATGACCGTTCTCGGAGAGCCCATCGTCCCGATGGCCCAGGAGGGTGCGCAGATGGTCATGGAACAGCCCCACCCGCTCTACCCCCACACCAAGACCGTTTGGAGCCACGAGGAGGGCCTGGAACTCGCGGAGTGCCTCGGCGACCACAAGTTCGTCCTCATGCAGGGTCATGGCGCGTCGATGACCGGGAAGGACCCCCAGGACTCCGTTGTCAGCATGCTCCAGTTGGAGGAGCAGGCGCGCATGAACTACTGGGGCCTCGTCGCCAGGGGCCCGGACCACCCCTACCTCTCCGACGAACTCGTCATGGAATCGGTGAACCGCCCGCCGCAGCACGAGTACCCCCACTTCAAGGAGCTCATGCGCAGCATCGGCGGCAACCCCCCGCGCGACGGCGTCTGGAACTCCTACAAGAAGAAGGTCTCCGGCAATATGGTCGCCCCGTAAGCAATCGTCCGTCGTTCCTGCGTAGACCCGCGCTTTAGCGCGCAACCTCGCAGCCAGTGTGTGAAAAGGGGCGGCCATCTAACCGCCCCTTTCCTCATTCCCGCCTTCCCCGTCATTCGAACGAGGGCTGGAATCCCGAGTGCGCACCAGAGCGGCGGGCGTAGGGAACATCCCTGGTGTGGATACCCAGCATGTGGCACGCCCCCATTGCGCCGATGGCGCCTGCCTCCTTACCATGACTCGTAGCGGCCGCCCTGTCTGGCCCCCTCTCCTGAGGAAGAGGGCAACGCGCTTCAGCGCGCGATGAGGGTTCAGCCGGAATGAGCCGTTTTGATCCTTAATGAGCCGCCGATGACCCCTGAATGAGCCCCTAACGGCTCACGTCAGGCGCGTGATTTACGAACGAGATCGGGGAGATGAGCCGGAATGAGCCGCTTTTCCCATCGAAAACTTCCACTCGGACGGCTGGCCATAGCACTCCCTTGCAACGCTGTGCTATACTGCCTCGTGGTATGAACATCGCCGTCACGATGTGCGCTTGTTGTTGTCGACCATAGGGCCGACAGTACTCACACGCCGTCAAAACTGCGCCCTTCTCAGCAACCTGGAGAAGGGCGCTTTGCTATACAGAAGGAGAACCAGATGACCAGCACCGCTCCCCGCCCCATCATTCGAGGCACCAAGACCGTCGAGGAGAAGCGGCAGTACGACTACTCCAAGGGCGTACTCCCCTACATCCCCGAGGAGGTCGACGACTTTGAGACGGAAGCGACCCGCTACCTCAACGGCGAATGGCCCACCGAGGAGCAGTTCATCATGTACCGCCTCGTGCGCGGGGTCTACGGCCAGCGCCAGCCGGACGTGCAGATGATGCGCATCAAGATCCCCGGCGGAGCGCTCACACCCGGGCACCTCGAGGCGTTCGGCGACGTCGTCAGTCAGTACGCCCCGCTCAAGAAGGGCCACATCACCACCCGCGAGAACCTGCAGGTCCACTTCGTCAAGCTCGCCGACACCCCGCACGTCATGCGCATCCTCGGCGACGCCGGCCTCATCACCCGCGAGGCGTGCGGCAACACCGTCCGCAACGTCGCGGGCGACCCTCTCTCCGGCGTGAAGCTGGAGGAGCCGTTCTACGTCGCCCCCTACCTCGCGGCCTACGCCCGCTACTTCGTCCGCCACGAGTACACGCAGGCGCTCCCGCGCAAGTGGAAGACTTCCTTCTCCAGCGGCGGGGACGATGACGTCGTGGCCGACATCCACGACCTCGCCTTCCTCCCGAAGCTCCGCGACCGCGAAGACGGCGGCGAGCCGGAGAAGGGCTTCGAGATCCGCATCGGCGGCGGCACGTCCATCATGCCCCGCATCGCCTGGACGCTCTTCGACTTCGTCCCCGTCACCGAGTACCTCAAGGCCGCCGAGGCCGCCATCCGCGTCTTCCATCGCACCGACGAGCTGCGCAAGAACCGCATGCGCGCGCGCATCAAGTTCTACGTCGACCGCATCGGCATCGACGCCTTCCGCGAAGAGGTCGAGGAGGAGATGAAGCAGGACTGGGCGCAGGCCGACTTCGACCCCACGCCCTGGATGGAGCTCCCGCCCGAGATGATCGACGAGCCCCCTGCCCTCGTGCCCGTCGAGGCGCACGACGACCCTGAGTTCCTCGCGTGGCGCGAGTCCAACGCTCACCCGCAGCAGCAGGACGGCTACTATGCCGTTTACGTTGCGCTCCCCCTCGGCGACATCTACGCGCACCAGTTCCCCGTCCTCGCGGACATCGGCAGGAAGTACGCGGGCGGCATCCGCGCGACCACCGAGCAGAACATCCTCTACCGCTGGGTGCCCGAGGGCTACCTGTTCGACGTCTGGGCCGCGCTCAAGGCCACCGGCCTCGCCGAGGACGGCGCGAACTCCATCACGGACGTCGTCGCCTGCCCCGGCACCGACAGCTGCAAGATGGGCATCACGTCCTCGATGGGCGTCGCGGACGCGCTTCGCAGCAGCATCCGCAGCCACGGCGTGGACGACCCTGCCATCAAGTCCCTCCACGTCAAGGTCAGCGGCTGCCCCAACGGCTGCTCGCGCCACCACATCGCCAACATCGGCTTCCACGGCGCGGCCACCAAGGGCGACGGCAACCAGGTGCCCGCCTACGAGGTCTTCCTCGCGGGCAACTACGGCAACCAGGACCCCGTCCGCTTCGGCCACCGCGTGAAGGCCAAGGTGCCTGCCAAGCGCGTCCCCGCCTTCATGGATGGCATCCTGTCGCACTACCAGTCGAACCGGGAGGACGGCGAGTCGTTCAACGACTTCGTCGACCGCGTCGGTACTGCGCCGTTCGAGGAGCTCGCCGGACAGTTTCGCGAGGTCGGCGCCCTCAACAAGGAGAACCTCGACACCTACATCGACTGGGGCAAGACCATCCTCTACAAGCTGGAGCGCGGCGAGGGCGAGTGCGCCGTCTAGCACCCATCTGGCCCCCCTCTCCCGCTGGGAGAGGGGTCGGGGGTGAGGGTTGACGGAGCGCAGCAGAACTTTGTCATTTCGAGCGGAGCGCAGCGGAGTCGAGGAATCTCTCACGCGCTTCAGCGCGCCCCTTCCCCCTCGACGGGGGAAGGTTAGGATGGGGGTGACTGACAGGGCACTGTTTGGTGTCTGATGTAGGGGCGCCCCTTGTGGGTGCCCTTCCCTTCCGTCCCCCGATGCCCGCCACGCATGATTCCCCAGGGCTTCTCTGGTAGAGTCAGAGCACTCCATAGGACTGAACAAGGAGGGAAGCCATGTCGGTAGAAGGCAAGGTAGTGCTCATCACCGGAGGCGCCCGAGGGATGGGGCGCGAGATGGTTCGGGCGTTCCTGAAGGAAGGAGCGAAGGTCGTCGCAACCGACCTTTCGTGGGTGCCTACCGGCGTCTCCAACGACGATTTCGACTTCTTCGAAGAGATCAGGGAGAACCCTAACGCTCTCGTCTGCACGATGGACATCACGCTCCAGTCGCACGTCGATGAGGCGTACCGGAAGACCATCGAGAAGTTCGGCACCGTCGACGTCATCATCAACAACGGCGGCACACGACAGCGCGACCTCTACCTCGATACCCACGGCAGCGTCACCGTCCTCGAGACCGACATCAGCGAGTGGGAGAAGATGTTCGGCACGCACGTCTTCGGCAACCTCCGCGTCATCAAGCGGTTCGTGCAGCCGATGATCGAGAAGCGCAGCGGCAGCATCATCAACTCCTCGTCCAGCCAGCTGCTCAACGCCCACGCCTCCGGCCAGGGCGAACCCGTCTTCTACGGCCTCAGCCGTGAGGGCGCCTACCAGCCTGCCAAGGCCGCGATGGGCTCCATGACCATCTACCTCGCGAAGGAGCTCCAGCAGTACAACATCGCCGCAAACGTCATGCTCCCCGGCCACACCGCTACCACCGGCTCCGATGAGCAGGAGCAGGTGCGCCACGAGATACGCATGAAGCTGGGACAGGAGCGGTCAAACTGGACACCGCGGCGTGTGCGGGCCGACAACGTCGTCCCTCTCGCGCTTCACCTCGCCGAGCAGGACGGCAGCGGCATCACCGGGCGCTGGATCAGCTGCATGGGCTTCAACGAGGAGCAGGGTCTGGGCGGCTTCGAGACCTGGGGCCACCCGGACGACGTCGCGGCAGCCCAAGCCGCCGGCACTCTCTGAGCGGAGACGCAAGCGTCAGACTGATACGTAGGGGCGGCCCTTGTGGCCGCCCTTGCTTGGTTCCTCCCCTCTCCCTCAGGAGAGGGGACGCGCTTCAGCGCGGGGTGAGGGCCCTCGGCGGGGCTGGCGTGGGGTGCCCCTGTGTTGCCCCCCTAGCCGGGGACCCGCAGCTTCGCTTCTGGAATCTCGTTGGACCTGGCGTTCAGCCACTCCTCCAGTTGGTCGAGCCAGTCCGCGCCTTTCGGCAGCGTCGCCGACGTCGTTCGCACGCGGTACCACTCCGGATTGTCGACGCCGGGCGGCGTGATGCCCTGCTCGCTGAACTCCCGCGCCGCGCGGATCAGCCTGCGCCGCACCCGGATGATCATCGCGTCGGACGTGCCCAGATGCTCCTGCGTACGGTCGTAGATCGCTCCCATGCTCTCGGTAGCGGCCTGGTCCTGCAGCGGTATAGTCGGGATGCCGGTGAACGTCTTCTCCCGCTGCGCCGTTCGGTCCTGCCCGTAGTGGTTGCTGCGGTTCAACTCGGGCTGCCACCACGAGAGGCCGTCCGCCCCCTTCGGCAGGAACTCGCCGACGCCGCTGCCGCCGCGCGCCATCGCGCCCGTCGGTCCCGTGAGCTGCAGCATCGGCGTCACCGGGTTCCACTGCACCGTCCACACGATCGTGTGGTAGTCGTCCATCGGCACCCAGATGTGTCCCGGCACCGTCCCGTCCGGGTAGCCGGGGAAGAGCGTGTGGATGGGGAACATGAACTGCGTCACGCGCCAGTAGGTCGTCTCGGGGTCCTCCTCGCGGTTCGCCGCGTAGACGACGCCATAGTTCGTCGGCACCACTTCCAGCTTCGGGTGCTTGTCCGTGTGCCAGACGCCCATGTACGGAGGATCGTCCGGGTTCAGCCTGCCGTGCAGGAAGTAGAGATGGCTGGTGTCGATGTCTCCTTCCAGCGCCTGCACCCAGTTGCAGTTGCGCTGGAACGGCGTGAGCCGCCGGTGCGATTCCGGCACCGACATCCACTCGAGGTCGGGCAGCGGCGGCGGCGTCTCGCGCGGGCCCATGTATGTCCAGATCATGCCGCCCGCCTCGATGCACGGATACGCACGCTGTCGTACCTTGGTCTTGAAGTTGCTTGCCGCGGGTTCGTTGGGCTGGTCCACGCACTGTCCGGTCACGTCGTACTTCCAGCCGTGGTAGATGCAGCGGATACCGTCTTCCTCATTGCGGCCGTAGAAGAGCGAGCACCCGCGGTGCGAGCAGTTCTCCGCCATCAGCCCGACCCGTCCGCTCGTGTCGCGCAGTATGACGAGGTCCTCGCCCAGCAGCCGGATGCGCTCCGGGCTGCTGTCGCGGTCGGGCAGGTCGGATGAGCGCATGACCGGCGTCCAGTACTGCCGGATCATCTCGCCCATCGGCGTGCCGGGGCCAACGCGAGTCATCAGCTCATTGTCTTCACGAGTCAGCATCGGTCCCTCCCGCGCAGCAGCTTCTGTGCCCGTCCATCCATGCGTCTTCCATGAATGTATGGATTGCCATTTCCCCTGTCAATGCGCGTGAATCGTACCGCCGTGCCCGTGCGATGCAGTTAACCTCCACGCCTGTATTGACTTTGCCCTATGTGCTGGGCTAGTTTGCCGTCGAGGTACGGTCGGCGGAGTAACGGCGCTGGAGGAGAGAAGCCCATGCTCAGCCCTGAAGACAACGCGCTGCTCACCCAGACAGGGCCAGGCACGCCGGGCGGCGAGATGCTCCGCCGCTACTGGCATCCCGTCGCGCTTGCCGAGGAGTTGCCGCTCGGCGGGGCTCCCCTGCATGTGCGGATCCTCGGCGAAGATCTCGCGCTCTTCCGCAACCAGTACGGCGAACTCGGCCTGCTCGGCATCCACTGCTCGCACCGCGCCGCCGACCTGAGCTACGCACGCGTCGAGGACGGCGGGTTGCGCTGCCTCTACCACGGCTGGTTGTATGACGTCCACGGCAACTGCCTCGAACAACCCGGCGAGCCGGAGGGCAGCACCTTCAAGGACAAGGTCAAGCACCTCGCCTACCCATGTGTCGAAGCTGGCGACCTCATCCTCGCCTACATGGGCCCCGGCGAGCCGCCGCTGGTCCCGGCTTACGAGTTCCTGACGGCCCCCGAGGAGTCCGTGTTCACGTCCAAGGTGTTCTCCTCCTGCAACTATCTGCAGGGCAACGAGGGCAACATAGACCCCGTGCACCTCTCCTACCTCCACCGCTTCCTGCGCGAGGACGAGCGGGCGCGCGCGGTTGTGGGCGGCACCGGCTCCTCGAACTCCTACTTCACCCACGACGTGAGCCCGACGATCGAGGTGGAAGAGACCTTCTTCGGGCTGCGTGTCTTCTCAGTGCGCGACGGCGGCGACGGAGCGAGTTACGTGCGGGTGACCAACTTCGTCTACCCCAACATGGCGCCGAACCCGCAGGGCGTGGACGGCTTCAACATCAACTGGCACGTCCCCATAGACGACACCCATCACTGGAAGTTCCGCGTCAACTTCAAGCGGGGCGGCCCGCTGGACAAGGAACAGCTTCGGGAGGACTTCTATTCCCAGATGGGGGATGGCTGGGTGCCGCGCCGGAACCTCTCCAACCGGTTCATGCAGGACAGGGAGGAGATGGTCGCCACCAGCTTCATCGGCATGGGCCGCTTCTTCGTCGTGCACGACCAGTACGCAACCGAGACGCAGGGAGCGATACAGGACCGCTCGGTGGAGCACCTCGGCACCACGGACAAGGCCATCGCCGCGCACCGCCGCCTGCTGCTGCAGGCCATCCGCGCCGTCCAGGAGGGTGACGACCCTCCCAACGTCACGCACGACCCTGCCCACAACGACTACGAGGACCTGATCTGCGCGGACGCCATCGTGCCCGCGGGCGAAGACTGGCGCGCATCGTGGCGGAAATACCTGAAAATGGGGGCTGCCGCGCGCTGACGCGCATCCCCTGCCCTCGAACACAACACCGCACTACACGAACAGGGAGGAAACCATGATGCGGTTACGACTTACTATGCTGGTGACACTTCTGGCAGCCGTGACCGTGCTGCTGACTGCCTGCGGAGCGGACCCCACCGCAACGCCAACTCCCGCACCCACGCCCACTCCTCAGCCTGAAGCCACGCCAACGCCGATGCCGGTGCAGGTGGCAACGGCAACGCCGACGCCGTCGCGCCCCGAGTGGGAAGTCCGGTGGGAAGAGACCATCGCCGCGGCGGAGGAGGAAGGCAAAGTGGTCGTCACCTCCTGCGGAGGCGAGGGCCGACGCCGCGCCATGAACGAGGGCTGGGCCGAGCAGTTCCCGAACATCACGCTGGAACACCAGCCGTTCAACAGCCGCGACCTCTGGCCGCTCGTCGTCCGTGAGGCCGGGTTCGGACAGCACAACTTCGACATCCGCATCGGCGGCGCCGACACCACGACGTTCAGCGCGATGCACACCAACAGCACCCACGCGCCGCTGGACTTCGACGAGTGGTTCATCCTGCCGGAGGTCCGCGACCCTGACGTCTGGTTGGGCGGCATAGACGGCGTCTGGCTGGACAAGACCAAGCAGTTCGCCTGGCCCATCGTCCTTACCTCCTCGGCGGGAGAGAGCTTCTGGGTCAACCGGAACATCATCCCCGAGTCGGAACTCAGCTCCGTCGAGCAGATCACCGACCCGAAGTGGAAGGGCCAGATCATCGCCCTCAGCTCGGAGGGTGGAGCGGCCCAGAACACGATGATGATGCAGATGCTCCAGTACGGAGAGGACTGGCTCAACGACCTCCTCGCGAACGAACCCGTCGTGATCCGCGACCACCGTCAGCAGATCGAATTCCTGCTTCGCGGGCAGTACGCGATAGCGACGACTGTCGACACCAACGAACTGCGGGACTTCACCGCGGAGGGCGTCGACCTCAGCCACATCGCGCCGCTCTCGGAAGAGGCCCCGAGCCTCAGCAACGCCTGCGAATCGCTCCAACTGCACAACAACATGCCCCACCCCAACGCCGCCAAGGTCTACGTGAACTGGCTGCTCACCAAGGAGCACCAGCAGTTGTGGAACGAGGTGGTGCCCACTAACAGCCGCCGCAAGGACGTCGAGTGCGGCCGCTGCAACCTGACCGTGACGGAAGAAGACCTCACGACATTCCGGCTCAGCCAGGACGAGGCGCTCGCGGAAGACCGAGCCCGGTTCACAGAACTGGTACAGGGCGTCCTGATACAGTAAGGCTGATCACTGCTGGTGAGGCGTGATGCGCCTCACCAGCAGACGGCTTCCCGATCGGGGGGGGGGGCCCCCCCCGGGGGGGGGCGGGGGGGGGCGGCGCGCCCCGGGGGGGGGCGGGGGGAGAAACACAACAAAGCCAAGCAGGAGAGAGCGACGGGAGACCCCCCCGCCGCC
>VXQP01000032.1:16003-32152 GCA_009838965.1 Chloroflexota bacterium
AACACATAGTTTTTTCGGGGGGTCCTAAAATTTATGGGCTTACCCGGGGGGGTGGGGGTTTGTGCCCCACACCCCAAGACGGCTTCCCGATCGGGCGAGCCACAGGCTGGGCCTGTGGCTCGCTGAGTACCACGCCGGGGTTTCGATGTCGGACAGCATCCTTCAACTGGACCGTGTGAGCAGGACCTTCGGCACGACCAAGGCCGTCGACCAGGTCTCGCTCGACGTGCACGCGGGAGAGATATTCACGCTGCTGGGACCGAGCGGCTGCGGGAAGACGACGACCCTCCGCCTCGTTGCCGGCCTCGAACAGCCGGACAACGGCGAGATATGGGTGCGCGACCGGCTAGTCGCTTCCGTCCCGCGCAACACGTTCGTCCCGCCCCACCAGCGCATGATGGGGATGGTGTTCCAGTCCTACGCCATCTGGCCGCACATGAACGTGTTCGACAACGTCAGCTACCCGCTCCGCATCCGGCGGATGAAGCGCGCCGAGATACGGGAGCGCGTGGAGCGCGTGCTCAACCTCGTCGGCCTGGACGGCCTCGAGTCCCGCCCCGCGCCGATGCTCAGCGGAGGCCAGCAGCAGCGGGTGGCACTTGCCCGCGCCCTCATCTACGAACCCGCCGTGCTCCTGCTCGACGAGCCGTTCAGCAACCTCGACTCGAAGCTGCGTGAGCAGATGCGCGTCGAGGTGAAACAGCTGCAGAAAACGCTCGGCATCACCGTCCTGTTCGTGACGCACGACCAGACGGAAGCGCTCAGCCTGTCGGACCGCATAGCGGTCATGAGCGACGGGCACGCCATCCAGGTCGCCGAACCGAAGGTGCTCTACGAACAGCCGGAGGACTCCTTCGTCCGCGACTTCCTCGGCAAGATGCTGAAGCTCCCCGGCACCGTCGTCTCCGTGGACGGCTCCGGTAAACTCGAAGTGAGCATCGACGGCGGTTCGCAGAGCGTGATCGCGGGAGCGCACGTGTCGAAGGACCTGGTCGTGGGGAACGCCGCGACCATATCGGTGCGGCCGGAAGACGTGGTCGTCGGCGGAGAGCCCGGGGCCGAGTCAAACCTGCTCGAAGGCACGATCGAGAACCTGCTGTTCGTCGGCGACCGGTACGAGTGCTACCTGCAACTCGCGGGAAACGCGGTGATGATCTCGCTCCCGCGCGACACCCGGAAGAAGGAGGGAGACACCCTCACGGTCTACCTGCCTGAAGGAGCAGTCAGCGCATGGCAACCCGAATAGGCCAACTGCGCCCGGCGCTGCTCAGGGTGGAGGTCAAGACGGTCCTCTTCATGATCGTCATCATGTGGGTGGGCGTCATCGTCCTCTACCCCATCCTCCTGCTCTTCGTGGACAGCTTCAAGATCGGGGACGGCGTCTTCACCCCGCGCGCCGGATGGGGCATCTCCAACTGGGTCTCGGCTTACCAGAATCCCGGCCTCATTCAGGCCCTGTGGAACACCATCCTCATCGTCGCCATCGTCCAGACGGTAGCGACCCCCATCGGCATCACGCTCGCCTGGCTCACGGCCCGCACCGACCTCCCCGGCAAGGAGTGGATAGACCTCGCCTTCTGGGTTGCCTTCTTCCTTCCCACGCTGCCCGTCGTGCTCGGCTACATCCTGCTCCTCGCGCCCGAGTTCGGGCTGCTCAACCAGGCGTGGGCGGCGGTGTTCGGCGGCAGCGGCCCCTTCAACATCTACTCGATGGCCGGCATCGTCTGGCTGCACCTCGTCACGAAGACGATCGCCGTCAAGGCCATCCTGCTGCGGCCCGTCTTCCAGAACATGGACGCCTCGCTGGAGGAGGCCGCGAGGATATGCGGCACCAGCGGCCCGCTCACACTGTTCAGGATCGTCATGCCCATCATGACTCCGGCCATCATGACAGTCGTCCTGCTGGGCATCCTGTTCGGACTGGAGAGCTTCGAGATCGAGCGTGTCGTCGGCCCCCCTATCCAGTTCTTCAACTACGGAACGTTCATCTTCCGCGAGGTCGCCAAGCAGCCGCCCTCCTTCGCCAACGCCACGGCGCTGGGCGTCTCCGTGCTGGTGCTGATGACGCCGCTAATCCTTCTGCAACAGTGGAACGCCAGGCGCAGGCGTTACACCACCATCACCGGCCAGTTCAAACCCCAGCTCTTCCCGCTCGGCAGGTTCCGCTGGCCCGCGTTCGCAGGCGCGATGTTCTTCATCAGCCTCATCACCGTCGTGCCGTTGAGCATGATGATGCTCGGCACCTTCATGAAGCTGTTCGGGTTCTTCGACGTGACCGGCTCTCCGTTCACCATGGAGAACTGGACGGACGTGCTGGGCGACCCCATATTCCTCAGTTCGGTGAAGAACACGCTCATCATCGCCTTCGGCGCCGCGGGTGTCGCCATGACCGTCTACTCCACGGTCGCCTACATCGTCGTCAGGACCCGCTTCATCGGACGGCACGTCCTGGACTTCGTCTCCTGGATGCCCATCACCATCCCCGGCATCGTCCTCGGTCTCGGCCTCATGCTCGTGCTCCTGAACATCCCGCTGCTCCGGCCGCTCTTCGGCACCCACTGGGCGCTCATAGCCGCCGTCTCGGTGACCTCGATGACCATCGGCGTGCAGCTGCTCAAGAGCAACCTCCTGCAGATCAGCGCCGAACTGGAAGAGGCCTCGTGGCTCGCGGGCGCGGGCTGGTTCTACACCTTCCGGCGCATCGTCCTGCCGCTCATGGCGCCGACGCTCATCGCCGTGGGGACGCTCGCGTTCGTCGGCGCGACGCGCGCGGTGAGCCACATCGCCATCCTCACCACGTCGTCGACCCGCCCGCTGGCCATACTCCAACTCGACCACATCGTCGACGGGCGCTTCGAGGAGGCGTCGGTCGTCGGAGCGCTCATCGTCTTCATGACGCTCGGCATCGCGGTCGTCGCCCGCTACTTCGGCCTCAACATGGGCGTACAGCGGGGGTAGCGCATGGCCCTCTCGCGAACGAAAGCGCTCGACTACGCGGAGCGCCTCATCAACCGCCCGCGCGGCGAGACGCCGGTCACCATCAAGCGCAACAAGAACGGCTACACCCTGCTCTACAACCGCCGGGCGCTCACCAAGACGCACGCCTCCGGCGTCGGCGCGCTGCAGGCACAGGCGATGGCGCTCGCGCTCGGCATCGACCTGCCGCAGGAGGTCGGCGGCGAGGTCAGCACGAAGGTGGGCTCCGGCGTCCTCTACCGGGCCATCGGCGCATCGTCGCTCGACCTGCGCCGCCCCGAGGCCCAGATCGTCCTGGAGCAGCTCCTCGCCACCGCCGCTCTGCAGCGCGGCGTCTTCCGCACGCTGGAGATCGGGTAGGATTCCGTGACCCTGTGAACCGGCGGACCCGGGGTGTCGATTTCGGCTGCCGCCATTCGTCGTATCAGTGAGCCGGTCGCAGGCTGGCCAATCTCACACCAGGAGGGACCCCGTGAAGTACATACTGTTGATCTACGATGACGAAGCCAAGATGATGAACATGTCCCCGGAAGAGATGGAGTCCGACATGCAGACCTGGTTCGCCTTCGATGCGGAGACCCGGGCCGCAACCACTGTCCTCGGCGGCGAGCCGCTGAATCCGACCTCCACCGCTACTACCGTCCGCATGAGCGGCGGCGTCCCCGTGATAACCGACGGCCCATTCGCCGAGACCAAGGAGCAACTGGGCGGCTTCTACTTGATCGAAACCGATGACCTCGACAAGGCCATCGCCATCGCAAGCAAGATGCCAAACCTCCCCTCAGGCGGATGTGTGGAGGTGCGAGCAGTCATGGAGATGCCCGAGGCGTAGCCTAACGGGACTTCACCTCCTCCAGCCGACGGCCGAGGTATACCAGCTCCGCCGCGTTCTCCGAGAGCGCGATGGCTCGCCGGTATGCCTCGGCCGCCTCCTCGCGGCGGTCCAGCCGCCGAAGCAGTTCGCCGCGCGCGGAATGCAGCCACCGGTACCCGTCCAGCTGCCCTGCAACCTCGTCTCTGTCCATCAGCGCCAACCCGATCTGCGGCCCTTCCGCCATGGCGACCGCCGCCGCGAGGTTGAGCAGCACCACCGGTGAAGGAGTCATCAGCGCGAGCTCCTCGTACAGCCCCACGATCTCATGCCAGTCCGTATCACCGGCATCCAACGCCCTGGCGTGAGCCCTCGCTATCGCCGCTTGGACCAGATACGGGCCGCGCGCGCCGAGGGCCTCCCCCTTCGACAGCTCTTCCATGCCTTTCCTGATACTCTCCGCATCCCACAAGGACCTGTCCTGCTCTCCCAGCAGCACCGGCCCACCGCTCGAATCCTGCCTGGCCTCCCGCCGCGCGTCGCTCAGCAACATCAACGCCAGCAGTCCCTGCACTTCCCCCTCCTCCGGCATGAGGTCGGCGAGCAGCCTGCCCAGGCGGATCCCCTCCGATGCCATATCCACCCGTACCACCTGCTCGCCGGCGCTGGCCGCGTATCCCTCGTTGAACACCAGGTAGATGACGCTGAGCACCCCGTCCAGCCGCTCCTGCAACTGACCGGCTTCCGGCACCGCGTAGGGGATCCCCGCGTCCCTGATCTTCCGCTTCGCCCGCACCAAGCGCTGCGCCATCGCAGCCTCCCGCATGAGGAACGCGCCCGCGATCTCTCCGGTGGTCAGCCCACACAGCGTCCGCAGTGTCAACGCCACGCGGGCCTCCAACCCCAGGGCAGGATGGCAGCACGTGAAAATCAGACGGAGGCGGTCGTCCTCGATCGGGGTCTCGTCGTCCACCTCCCGGTACGGGTCATCCTCCTCCGTCTCCGCCGGACCGATCTGCGCGTACTTCTCCTCGCGCGCCCGCTCACGGCGGCGGCGGTCGATCGCTTTACGCTTCGCTGTCGTGGTGATCCACGCGCCGGGACTGCGGGGTGTTCCGGCTTCCGGCCACCGCTCGAGCGCGACGACCAGCGCCTCCTGCACGGCCTCTTCCGCAACGTCCAGATCCCTGAAGACGCTCATCAGCGCCGCAATCACCCGGCCGTACTCCTCGCGGAAGACACGCTCGATCGCTGCATGGGAGCCCGACATCCCCGAAGGGTATCCGGGCAGCGTTCCTTCGTTCAAGCACCGTTCGTCTCTCCGGCACGCGGCCTTCCTCCGTCTGGGGTATCATCGCGGCACCCTGCCCGTGCGGAGGCCCGCCATGTCCAACCTCGAACTCTCGTTCGCCATCACCGCCTATGACCGCGTCATGCCCATGATCAACGGCGAGGTGAAGCCGGACGGCATCACGCTCGACTACCAGGGGATGCCCGGCGCCGTGCCGCGCGTCTTCTACGAGCAGATCAAGTACCACCGCTACGACGTCTCCGAGATGTCGATGTCGTCGTACCTGCGCATGCGGCCGCTCGGCTTCCCGTACCGCATGCTGCCCGTCTTCCACAACCGCACGTTCTCCTACACCAACGTCTACATCCGCAAGGCGTCCGGCATCCGGCAGGACCACCCGGAGGACCTGAAGGGCAAGCGGTTCGGCATCGGCGACTACCAGCAGTCCGTCGGGCTGTGGACGCGCGGCATCCTGAAGCTGGAGTGGGGCGTCGAGCCGCAGGACATGACCTGGTTCATGGAGCGCAGCGAGCACTTCAGCCACACCGGAGCATCGAGAGACGCCGGCCTCGGCCTGCCGGAGGACCTCGACCTGCGCCACGCCACCACCGACTTCAGCTCGATGTACCTCGACGGCGAGTTGGACGCCTCCATCGGCATCGGCTCCGCCCAGGGCTCCGGCATCGACCGCATGCAGAGCGTGAACCTCATCGACAACCCGGACTTCCCCACGCTCTTCTCCGACCCGAAGGCCGAGTCCGTGCGCTTCTTCCAGAAGCACGGCGTCTTCCCGCCGCACCACGTCACGGTCGTGCGCGAGAGCATCGTCGAGGAGCACCCATGGGTGGCGGTGAGCCTCATGGAGGCGTTCGAGTCCTCCAAGCGGCTCGCCATCCAGCGGCTGCGCGCCATGCCGCCGACGCTCTACGTGTTCGGGCGGCAGTTCCAGCAGGAGGTCGACGGCGTGTTCGGGCCGGACCCGTTCGCCTACGGCATCACGGCGAACGCCAAGGCGTTCGACATGGCGCAGACGTTCTCCATGGAGCAGGGGCTCAGCGCCCGCAAGCAGCCCTGGGACGAGATCTTCCCGGAGGAGGTGTTCTACCGGGAGGAGCGCGCCGCGTCGTCGTCCGCACACTAGGGGCACCCTCACCTCCTCCTAATGCGAGTGGCCGTGCCCGTCGTCTTCGCCGAATACGTCGGGGTAGACGAAGGCAGCCAGCTCCTCGACGGCATCCATGAAATGGTCGCTGTCCGGGCTGAACGAATAGCCCTCGCTCAATACGAAGATGTGGTGGTCGATATGGCTCACGTCCTGCACGAGGTGCAGTTCCGATAGTTCAGGGTCTCCTATCACGCTCATGACCGAGTCCGTGATGATGATGTCGGGTTCGAGCGCGACCACCACCTCCGGGCTGAGCTCCCGGTAGCCGTCGTGAGTGGCTATGTTGTCCATCTTCAGCAGCTCGAAGATGTCGCTCATCAACGTGTTTCCGCCAGGCGTCACCCAGTCTTCACTATGGACGTAGACCGTCCATACCGGTTCGACCGTTTCCATCGTGGTCCGCATGGCGTCGAGGCGAGCGTCGAGATCGCTTGCCATGTCCATATCTC
This sequence comes from Chloroflexota bacterium, assembly GCA_009838965.1. Lineage (GTDB taxonomy): Bacteria > Chloroflexota > Dehalococcoidia > Lucifugimonadales > Australimonadaceae > Bin16. The sequence goes on from VXQP01000032.1 coordinate 22,696, forward strand.
CCATCCGCAGAGGCGGAGGCGTCGCCGTAGGCGTCGGCGTCGCCGTTGGCTCCGGTGTGGGGGTGGGCGTGGCCGTTGGTTCCGGGTTGCCGCACGCAGCCAGGAGGAACAACGTCAGGGCCAGTACCGTTCTCACTACACCCTCTCTCCTCATCTCTTATCGCCGAACCCTCACCCGCCGCTGCGCGGCCTCCCTCTCCCAGAGGGCGAGGGGTCAGACAGGGCCCACGAGGGGTGCCCTTACTCCAGGCGAGGTTGCGCGATAAAGTGCGGGCCTCCGCAGGAACGACGGGGGCTGTGCCCCGCGTCATGTCACCCTCACCGTTCCCCAGAGGCCCTCACCCGCCGCTGCGCGGCCTCCCTCTCCCAGGGGGCGAGGGGTCAGACCGGGCGCCCACGAGGGGTGCCCTTACTCCAGGCGAGGTTGCGCGATAAAGCGCGGGCCTCCGCAGGAACGACGGGGGCTGCGCCCCGCGTCATGTCACCCTCACCGTTCCCCACAGGCCCTCATCCGCCGCTGCGCGCCAATGCCCCCGAGAGATGTTTCGGCTACGCCTCCGGCTCCGCTCAACATGACAAGCATGCGCCACGCCTCCATCCCCCGGTTCACGCTCTCCCTAGCCCTCTCCCCTCAAGAGACAGGGGATCAGACAGCGCCTACTCCGACTGGAGGGCGCGGATGAGTTGGAGGAGGGCGGCGGTGACGGCGCGGTTGCGCACGAGCGGGCGACGCGACGGGAACTCGTGGCGCGCGACGCTCGCGCTGCCGGGCGTTGAAACGCCGATGAAGACGGTGCCCGCCTTCACGCCGTCCTGGTCACCCGGCCCGGCGACGCCCGTGACGCTGATGCCGCAGTCGGCGTCGTAGGTGCGGCGGGCGGCGTCCGCCATCGCACGGGCGGTCTCCTCGCTGACCGCGCCGTGGGCGTCGAGCGTCTCCTGCGGCACGCCGGCCTGCGCCTTCATGTCGTCCGTGTAGGTGATGGCGCCGCCCTTGAAGTACTCGGACGAGCCGGGGATCTCCGTGAGCGCCGCGCCGATCATGCCGCCGGTGCACGACTCCAGCACCGCGAGCGTGTAGCCCTTCTCGCGCAGCAGGTCGCCGACGCGCTCCGGCGGGTATTCCTCGTCGGTGCCCCAGATGTAGTCGCCGAGGGCATCGCGCACCATCGTCTCGGCGCGGAGGAGGGTCGTGAGCGCCTCGGCCTCGGTGTCGGCCTTCGCGATGCCGCGCAGGTAGATGCCGTCCTGCTTCGCGTAGACGCCGAAGTCCATGCCGGGGACGTCGTAGACGTCGCGCACCATCTCGTCGACGGCGGCCTCGCTGAGGCCGATGGTCTTGAACGTGCGGGCCATGATCTTCTGGCCGGGGAGGCGCTCCTTGAGGCGCGGGGCGATCTCGGTGGTCCACATGTTGGTGAGCTCGCGCGGGGGGCCGGGGAGCGTGATGAGGATCTTGTCGCCCTTCTCTATCCACCAGCTGGGCGCGGTGCCCATGGCGTTGCGGATGGCGACGGCGGACGGGATGATGCCGGCCTGTCTGTAGTTCTGCTGCGGCATCGGGTTGACGTTCCGGCGCGCGAAGTTGTCCTCCAACCACACCTTGAGATCCGGGTCCGTGGTGATCTGCTCGCCGAGCATGTGGGCGATGCCGTCGCGCGTCATATCGTCGAGCGTGGGGCCGAGGCCGCCCATGGCGATGACGACGTCCGACCTGCGCCACGCGCGGTCAAGCGTTTCGGTGAGGCGCGTGAGGTCGTCGCCGACGATGGTGACGAACTTGAGCTCGAGGCCGAACTCCGGCAGGCGCTGGCCGAGCCAGGACGAGTTGGTGTCCTGCGTCTCGCCCATGAGGAGCTCGGTGCCGACGGCGATGATCTCGGTGTTCATGTCTCCCCTACCCCTGAGTGGCAGTCCGGCGAGTATAGCCGGGAATCAACATCGGTGACAGGATAGAGGGAGCGAGGCGATGTTCCGGGGGGAAACGCTGCTCATTTCTGCTCACCGGCCCTGATTCACCCCTGAAACCGGCCTTGCGGATGAGCAGTCCAACTGCTCATTGCTGCTCATCCGCTGCTCTTTCCTGTGCAGAACCTTCTCATTCCTGCTCGTACCTGCGCACTCGCCTCGCGGCCTTCAGCGCTGCCGGGTGTCCTGCAAAGTCCCGCCACGGCAACCAGCGTACGCGGTCGGGGGTCGACCGCGTAAGGGGCAGGTGTCACACGTGAGGGGAGGGGGAAATCTCTCAGAGCCCTCAATCGAAACCCGTTTATGTCCTAAACCACCCACTTGAGAATTGCCTTACTGCTCCTCAGAGGTGAACGAACTTGACGACAGCCACGACTACAACACCGCCCTTGACCATGCATTACCGCCGCAAGCGTCACTCAACTCTGCCCCATGTCGTCAAGTTTTCGGGAGGGCGATCTTCAGCAGCTCTCACATTCATGATGGCGCGGTCCGGGCTTCTACAACCGGACCGTGGCGATATTGTGCTGTTCGCCAACACCTCTGCTGAACATCCGGGGACGTACGCCTTCGCCGCAGAGTGTAAACGCCGATTGGAACAGGACTTTGGGTTACCTTTCTTCTGGTACGAATTCTGCACCGTCGAAACTGCCTCACGAGGAGCCTATGTCCGCAAACTCTCTTATCGGTTGGTAAAGCCCGTGCCTATCGAAGAAGACCCTCAAGGTTATCATTCGCACGGCGAAGTCTTTGAGGAGATGCTCTCCTACCAAGGCATGTTGCCCAACCCCCATTCGCGATCATGTACGGCAAAACTAAAGCTATATCCGTCGCATCTCCTGCTTGCCGAGTGGCTCGGTACAGGACCGGGACCTACTCACGCGGGACATCACGCCAACCAAGCATTCGTGACACCAGAGCACGCGGCCGGACGCTATGTCTCCAACAGAGGTACTGCATCCATAGAGGACTACATGCGCCGGGTAATGTTCATGACTACCCAACCCCATGCCCGCCCTGCACAACTCTGGCAAGACTACACCTCAGCACCAATCCAGCGGGGTCCTGCATCTGCCCGTGTCCATAGAGCAGAGATGTGGGGGCAGTGTGCTGCCGAGTTCGTGGCGCTGCTAGGCCTCAGAGCGGACGAGCGCAAGCGTGTTGATCGGATACTAACGCGTTCTCTCTTTGCGGAAGGCGCAGGTGGGACTCAATGCTCCATCCGCACGCAGCCTCCGGGCGAGCACCCGTACTTTCCGCTCGATGACGCAGGGTTGACGTCAGACGAGATTCTCGCCTTCTGGAGGGACGAAGACTTTGATTTGGCTATCCCGTCGAAGAGCGGCAACTGTGTATTTTGTTTTATGAAGGGCACTGAGATTCTGAAACAAGCGGTGCAGGAAACCGATCCCGACCGGGTACTGGGAGCACCCTCAGACATCTCGTGGTGGGTGGATATGGAACAAAGATATCGTAGAGAGGTTCCGGCCAGAACAGGAAGAGGGATTTCCCAGTTTGGCTTTCTCGGGGTTTCTGGGCCTTCGTTCGCTGAGGTAGCGAACGGAACCGCTTCTCGCCGATCACGCTATGCGACCGGTGCTGTCGCGTGTGACTGCACGGACTAGTATAGGTGCAAAGCGAACTGTTGCGTATAGCTCATACAGGTGATATATTCATAACTGAAGCATCTCCCAGATCTGATTGGACGAACCAATGCCAAGCGACCTTAGGTTTCCCCCTACGCATGAACGCAAGGGATTTTCCACCGACGCAACAGCACGGCGGGATGGAAGCCCTGAACCTGTCGTGCGAGAATTACTGCAGAATAGCCTCGATGCAGCCAAGGAGATAGCCAAAGCTACTCCCAATCATCCTGCTGAAGTGGTATTCACGATAAGCGAGTGCGCATGGAATTTGATTCCTGGAGGAGAAGCGTACCGCAGGGCATTCCATCTGGCAACAGAGCACCGAAGGCGTGAACAAGAGGATAACCTTAGCCCCGATGAGAACCGAGTAATCAGACGTGTTCAATCTGTCCTGGACGGACTAAGCGTACGCATTTTGTATTGCAGGGACAACGGGATTGGCATCAGCCACATGGAGCGTGTCCTCTTCGAAGGGAACAGCAGTAAACCGCGTGAAGGAGGAGGTTCTATCGGCGTTGGGCACATGACTGCATTTGCCGCCTCTGATTTACGGTATGTACTCTATGCAGGCCAATCAAACCCTGCGAGCGTCGTTGCTGGCGGGCATGCAATTCTTGCCGCCCATGTAAGCAATAATACGCTGTTCTCAGGTGACGGCTACTACACCAGCGAAGATGACTTGATGTCCTACGACCCGAATAATGCTACCAGGTATCACGCAGACTTGCCTCCGCTGCTTCAAGGAGAAACAGCGCTCATCTCTGATACAGGAAGCGTAGTCTGCATAACAGGGTTCAACGACTTCAGAGGAGATGAGAACCCTGTCGACGCAATCTGTAGAGTAGCCGCTACCAACTTCGTGGCTGCAATTCAGCGTGGAGAATTCATTATCAGAGTTCAGTCTGAAGACGAGTCAAAGCGCGTAGACAGCACAACGCTTGGTGAGATCCTAGTTCAACGTGCTACAGAAAGGCGAGCCCAAGCACAGGGCTGGTTGGCAGGAAGACGTGCATTCAGATCCTGGGAAACCTTGAGCGAGGGATATCGGCTAAGTGTCGAGGGAGTAAACGCTGACGAGGTAGAAGTATGGTTCCGTTCCCTGCCAGATAGTTCAAACGATAGAACTCAAGTCAACATATTTCGCGATGGAATGTGGATTACATTTGAAGCTCCTGGGCTGAACTATTCTAACTTTGGTGGGGTTCGACCATTTGACTGCGTAGTGCTGTTGCACCGAGTGAATCGCGAAGGAAGCTTATATCAGCTAGTACGATCAGCTGAAGGCCCCGAGCACTGCGGGCTAGAGAACTATAGGGCTCTAGAAAGAAGCGAGAGACAGGATATTCAAGACCAGTTTTCACGAATTGTTGCACGACTTAGAGAAGAGGCAGGAGAATCTGATAGCGAAGAATACACGCCGCCAGGGTTTGCTATCTTCCAAGCGGACCTACCTAGGGATGCGGCAATAGTGCCCGCTTACCGTCCTAGGATGCCAGAAGGCCAGCATCCTACTCCTGACCCAGGCCCCGGCCCTAATCCGGGCCCAGGTCCCGGTCCTGGGCCCGGGCCCACCCCCCACCCCAGACCTAGGCCTAGTCCAAGGCCAGGAACTGCTGCAGCTGTACGCCGTTCGTTCAAGCCTGTGCTGAATACGAGAGGGGAAACTGAATCGATTGCATTTGCTTGGGAACCTCAGTCCACTATCAGCAGTCGACTGGCAGTCCGTCTGAAGGTAATATCCGGATCAGATCAGACCTGCGAGGATCCCTTTATACCTCAATGGCTGGAAGTAACAGGCCTTGATTACAACGGAATATTCTACTCAGCTGGGGAAGACAATAAAGAGATACTCCTTCCTGCACAGCAGGGCACGGGCCTAATTCACTTGGCCCAAGCAATTCTCGATTCGTCAGGCGTTGAACCAGATATAGTGCTGCGGTCACTACGCTAGTAGCCAAGGATCAGACCATGCCAGTAACTGCAGAAGCCCCGCCCGTCCTTAGTGAAGAGGGACTCCGAATGGATTGGCCGGATGCACGCTACACCACTACAGCCAAAATCTGGTCAAGCGGAGCATCCATAACCAACACCTTAGAAGGGTCGGCTATCCTCGAACAACTCGTACAGGATAATCTCGCCAAATGGGTGGTCGAAGTTAGGTGCCCCAAATCGCTTTACTGTCGGATCTATGAACAGGCAGAGAGAGACTTTAATCTCTCATGGAATGCTGCGGACATCGATGGGAGGTTATTCCTGATACCTGGTTTGGTAGCAACCGGAGAACTCACACTCCCAACAACCGAGCTATTGCCCGGCATTTGGGAAGCGTCTACTGTGACCATACCTCAAGGTTGGTGGCTAGCGAAGGGACAGACGTACGCCAACGAGAGTTTGTCTCAGTCACTGCTTACGTTCAAGCCTGATGAATCGTTGCCGATTGGTTGTATGCGAGTTGATCCCGAAACCGGATCAGGCGACTTGAGGTTTGTTGTCAATCTAGCAGCGGATCTTTATGCACGTATTCGAACATCACGAGACGTTCAGGTTGCTGGGCTTATAGGGGCGTGTGCACGACTGCCTGAATTCACTGAAGGCGACTATCCCATCCTATCGGAAGTTGAGACATGGCTTGACAGCCAAGGTGTCCTTACTTGGAAGGATGAAAACTACGACCCAGCCCGTGCTGCCACGGCAATTGAGAAGTTCACTGTTCTAGCTGTGGAAGAGGAAAATGATGATTAACATCCCCACTGCGAGGTTTACCGAATGGCAACGGAGCTTGGCCTCTCAAAACAGGAGGCGCGAGGAAGAGTCTATCGCTGAAATGATACGAGAACGCCAGAGTGTGTTGGTGGGTGCCATGAGTCAAGGCCCAAACGCTTTAGCCACGTATCTGCGTTCAGTACTCCATATACCTAATACCGGCCTAGAAGAGCTGCCGCCACTCCCTAGAGAATTATCTGCACCTGAAGCATCAGAACCTCCACCTGAACTGGAATCCGAGCTATACAATGCTTGGGCAACACTCACACCCAAAGAGGCTTCGCAACCAGCATTCTGGACAATCTGCCATATCCGTTGGCTCGAAGAAGGAACTCTCGGCAACGACCCCATCGAAACCTTCACCGATAGAAGAGTAACCGATACCGATGCACAAACAAGAGACTTGTTGCGTCACCTTGGTGGGATCTATGTGAGGGGTAACGTCTCTGTCTTCAGTGATTGCCCACTAGCACGAGCATGGTGGCGGCGGCGGTTTGCAGTCTCGGCAGCCGAGCCATATACCCGCAGTTCTCAATGCTGATACTGCTCACAGAGCACTCCATAGAAGTCGACCTGTATGGGAGGAGCTGACACGACTGTCTGTTAGGCGCCTCACAGTAATTAACCATCCGAAGGCACGCGCTGGCCTCATAGCCTACATTGCATCGAAGCCTAGGGTTGAAACAAGCGAAGTGGCGCAGGTCGCACGCAGTGTAGCCCGCTACGGTCTAAGCCATTCCCTCCACTACGTGTCTTGGGACGACCTCTGGCACGTCATCCAACAAGCAGCAGCCAGCTAGGTCCCCCTACCCCACTGCTACAATGGCGGCCCCAGATGCTATCTGCCTTCAACATCAGCAAGGCCTACTCGACCAGGACCCTGTTCAGCGGCCTCACGCTCAACGTCGACGCCGGTGACCGCATCGCGCTGATAGGGGCGAACGGCTCCGGGAAGACCACGCTCATGGACATCCTGGCAGGCGACACCCCGCCGGACTCGGGGAACGTCTCCACGCGGCGCGACGTCTCCATCGGCTATCTCAAGCAGGAGCCCGCGTCGTTCAACGGCAAGTCGCTCCTCCAGGAGGTGCTCGACGCCGGCGCGGAGGTCATCGCGCTCACGGACGACATCGCCGCGACGCGTGAGGCGCTGGCGTCGGAGCCCGACCCGGCGAGGCAGGCCGGTCTGCTGGAGCGCCTCAGCGAGCTCGACATGGCGCTGGAGGCCGCAGGCGGAGACGACCGGGAGCACGAGGCCAAGACCATCCTCTCCGGCCTCGGGTTCAAGCAGACGGACTTCCTCCGGCCAATGAGCGAGTTCAGCGGCGGCTGGGCGATGCGGGCAGGCCTCGCCCGGCTGCTGTTCCGGAACCCCGCCCTCCTGTTCCTGGACGAGCCGACCAACCACCTCGACCTCGACGCGAACCTGTGGTTCGAGAAGTACCTGGCCGGGTTCCGGGGCGGGGTGCTCATCACGTCGCACGACCGCGCTTTCCTGAACCAGATCGCGACGAAGGTGCTCGCCATCGAGGAGGACGAGGTCGTCCTGATGAAGGGCAACTACGACGAGTACGTCGTCGCCCGCGAGCAGGCCCTGACGGTCAAGATGGCGGCCGCTGCCCGGCAGGAGCGCCGGATGCAGAAGCAGATGCGCTTCGTGGAGCGCTTCCGGTCCAAGGCGACGAAGGCCACGCAGGTGCAGAGCCGCCTGAAGCAGCTCGAGAAGGTGCAGACCATCGAGCTGCCACGAACGACGAAGAAGGTCCGCTACGCGTTCCCGGAGCCGCCCCGCAGCGGCGCCGAGGTGATATCGCTGACCGGCGTCAGCAAGTCGTACGGCGAGAAGGCGGTCTACAGGGGCATGAACCTGTCGCTGTCGCGCGGCGACCGCGTGGCGCTGGTCGGGCCGAACGGCGCAGGCAAGACCACGATGCTGAAGATACTCGCGGGCGTCCTGCCGATCGACGAGGGGGAGCGCAGGACGGGCCACAACGTCGTGACGTCGTACTACGCGCAGCACGTCCTCGAACTGCTCGACCCGGCCAACTCGATACTCGACGAGCTGCGGCACGCCGCGCCTGGCGTGCCGCAGCAGACCCTCCGCACCACGCTGGGCGGCTTCCTGTTCAGCGGCGACGACGTCCGCAAACCGATATCCGTGCTGTCGGGCGGCGAGAAGGCGCGGGTGGCGCTGGCCAAGCTGCTCCTGCAGCCCAGCAACCTGCTCCTCATGGACGAGCCGACGAACCACCTCGACATCGCGTCCCGGGAGATACTCGCGGACGCCCTCGGGGACTACAAGGGCACACTCTGCCTCATCACGCACGACCGGACGCTCATCCGGCAGACCGCCAACAAGATCGTCGAGATCGACGCCGGGGAGCCGACGGTGTTCCTCGGCGGCTACGACGACTACCTGTACCGGAAGGAGACCCAGGCCACGAACGGGGTCGCCGCGCCTGCGGTCAACGGGGCAGTCGACGCGGTCCCAGAGCGAAGCCGTGGCAAGAGGCGCGGTCGCCCGCTCGACGACGCGGAGATCGAGCGGCGGTCGCTGCGCAGCGAGGCACGCAGGCTGGCGATGCGGATAGAGGAGCTCAGCGCTTCGCTGTCCGACCGCGAGTCGCGCATAGCGGAGCTGGAGGCGATGTTCTCGCAGCCCGACCGGTTCGACGGCCCTGCCCACCTGGCCTCGGCGGGAGAGGAGTACGGCGCGCTCAAGGAGGAGGCGGGGCTGCTGTGGGAGGAGTGGGAGCGGCTATCGTTGGAGGCGGAGGATGTCGAGAGCAGGTTGGAGGGGCTGGGGGTGCGGTAGGGCCCTCACCCCCGCATTTCAATGCGCTCCCTCTCCCAGGGGGCGAGGGGTCGACAGGGTGCCCACAAGGGGTGCCCCTACACCAGGCGGGGTTCCTGCCTTCGCAGGAATGACGGGGGCTGCGCCCCGCGTCCGGTCCACCCTCACCCGCCGCTGCGCGGCCTCCCTCTCCCAGAGGGCGAGGGGCCAGACAGGGCGCCCACAAGGGACGCCCCTACACCAGGCGGGGTTCCTGCCTTCGCAGGAATGACGGGGGCTGCGCCCC
>VXQP01000028.1:0-9191 GCA_009838965.1 Chloroflexota bacterium
GCGGTGCCGGCGTCGGGGGGGGCGCACCCGGCACCGGAGGGGCCGTCGGATCAGACGGAGCCATGGGGGTGGTCGTCGGCGCGGCCGGGGCGGCGGTCTCGGGCGTGGGGGTAGGCGGTGGTTGGGTGGGCGTGGGAGTCGCCTCACTACCACACGCCACGATGAACAGGCAGGTCAGAAGGAATGCCGCTACGAGAGTCCCCTTGAAGCTCATGGTCGAGCCCTCCTCTCATCTCTTGGCTTGTGCTTCCCTACGGCTGTGACGACCTCACTTGCGCCTCGACGGCGCTGTAGTCCCATTCGAAGTTGTGGTCCTGGTACGCGATCTCCGGCATGAGGCTCCTGGACCCGCGTGCGCCGAGCTCTCCTTCGAACTTCTCGCGGATGAACGGGTCCTCGTCCGGATACTCGATCTGGTTGGCGGCGGGGTTCTCGACACGTTCTCCCGTGCCGGAGAACGGCCGCGGGGGGTGGAGCGCCAGGTAACGCGCCGGTTCCTCACCCACGTTGAAATGCTGGTGAAACCACCTCGCCGGAGGCACGAACACGCTGCCCTCGTGCCAGGGGATGATGATCTTCTCGTGTCCCTCGGGCCACATGATGGAGTACCCCTCGCCGCGAGGTATCACGATCACGAATCCCGGCCCATGGCGATGGCCCTTCTTGTACGTGCCCGCGTCGAACACCGACATATGGCACGTCATCGGCGAATCGGGGAACTCGATGAACACCGTCGTGCCCCCGGCGCCGCGTCCATAGAACGGCACGAGTTTGTCCCAGGAGCGCATATCCGGGAAGAAGTTGCCTATCCACTGCGCGCGCACACGGCCATTGGCGATAGGCCGGTTGTGCACCTTCGCCTCCGAATAGAACTCGCCCACCAACCGGTCCGCGCCGGAAGTCGAGGGGTTGTTGAAGAAGAACTCCGGGTCGGGCACTCCCACCATCGCGACGGGAAGGTAGTTGTTGTGCAGAAGCCGCGCCGGACGGTCTCCCTGTGCGTTGGAGAGCTGATGCGTATAGTTCCGGGGCAGCAGGAAGAGGCTGTGCTTCTGCCACTCGAACGTCCGCGAGCTCTGACCGTCGTCCGACGAGACGGTGCAGAAGCCACGTCCCTCCAGCACATAGACCACGTCGTCCAGCGCGAACTTCAGCGGCGGGAGCGTCTGGCCGGGCGCGATCTCGGTTACACGCGCCTCCGCCACGCCCTGCTGTCCCTCCAACTGGAGGAACGCAGCGTTGCACTGGCGTTCTTCCCACCATCCAAGTTCGATGGTACGGAGGTCGTCGAGGTAGTAGCCCTCGTGCACGGGAATGCCGATGGACCTGATCCAGCTCTCGTAGCCGCGCTGGGCCGCCCGGTTAGCGGCGATCTGGTCTTCCGAGGCCTGCGTGACCTTCAGTTCTTCTGTCATTACTGCCCTCCTCCGTCAGGCCGACATTCATCTCCCACCGGAGCACGTTCGCGCCTGCTCCGGTTCACAGGGTCTTGTCATCCATCAAAGAGAGACCGCCCGGCGGGATGGCACTCGGGCGGTGATACGAACAGCAGAGGGGAAGGCGGCTCATCGCCGAAAACGGCATCAACGCTGCCGTCGACGCCGTACCCACGGACCTTGTGACGCTCGGCAGATCCATCGCCAACCCCTTTCCAGGGTCACGTCGCTGCACTTCGGTCGGTCTGGGTCGTGTTCTGGTGGGCGCATGGTAGCCCGCGTCAAGGTGCAATGCAAACGCCGGTCCGTCTCGTGCCTTCAATTCCTCCCGGGCATGCTCGCCTCCTGTATCATTTCCCCCGCCAACTACCGGAGCGCCCCGATGCACCGCGACCTGATTGACATCCTCGCCTGCCCCACCGACAAAGCGCCGCTCACGCTCGCTGTCGAGCACGCCGACGGTGAGGACGTCGTCGCAGGAGCACTCACCTGTGCTACGTGCGGCACGGCGTACCCTATCCGCGACTCCATCCCGAACCTTCTGCCGCCCAACTACCCCGGCTGACTCCAAACCCGGGTCTGCCTACTCTTGCCGATCCGTTGATTCTGCCTATTGACAGCCTCGGTGTGTCGCGTATACTCCCTATCCAAGTTAGTACATACTAACTTTACCTAACAGGCTTACCTAACTTCATAGAAGGAGACAGACTTCATGCGATTCCCTCTCTGCCTCGGACGAGCGTTTGCCTTCGCAGCGTTCGCTATCGCCGCCGCAGCCGTAGCCGCGTGCGGCGCCGACCCCACCGCCACGCCGACCGCGCAACCCCAGGCGACGCCCACGCCGGTGCCGCAGGGCGCCGGTTCGCTCGTCATCTACTCGGGACGCGGCGAGAGCCTCGTCGACCCCATCATCCAGCAGTTCGCCGACGTGACCGGCATCGACGTCGAGGTCAAGTACGGCGGCACTGCGTCGCTCGCCGCCACTCTCCTCGAAGAAGGTGCGAACAGCCCCGCCGACGTCTTCTACGCGCAGGACCCCGGTGGACTCGGCGCGGTCGAATCCCTGCTTGCTCCTCTGCCTGCCGACGTCCTCCAGCGCTCACCGGAGTGGGCACGGTCGCCGCAAGGACTCTGGGCCGGCGTCTCCGGGAGGGCGCGCGTGCTCGTCTACAGCCCGGACCGGGTGCCGGAGGACGAGTTCCCCGCCGACATCTTCGAACTCACCGACCCGAAGTGGAAGGGCCGTGTCGGCTGGGCGCCAACCAACGGCTCGTTCCTCACCATGGTCACCGGCATGCGGAAGATCTGGGGCGAGGAGAAGACCGCCGAGTGGATAGAAGGCATGGTCGCCAACGGCGCAACCATCTACCCGAAGAACACGCCGCAGGTCGCCGCCGTCGCGGCCGGCGAGATCGACATCGGGCTCGTCAACCACTACTACCTCTACCGCTTCATCTCCGAGGAGGGCGAGGACTTCGCCGCGCGCAACTACCACCCGTCCGGCGGCGGCCCCGGCGCGCTCGTCATGGTCTCCGGCGCGGGCATCCTCAGCACCGCCGAGAACCGCGAGAACGCCGAGCGCTTCGTCGAGTTCCTCCTCGGAACGGTCGCTCAGCAGTTCTTCGCGGGCCAGACCTTCGAGTACCCGCTCGTCGAAGGCGTCAACGTCAACCGGCTGCTCACGCCGCTCGACGAGATCAAGAGGCCCGACATCGCGCTCGCCGACCTTGCCGACCTCGAAGGCACAACCGCGATCCTGCGTGACCTCGGCGCGCTCCCGTAGCGTGAGGCGGAAGATGTACGTCATGGAGACAGTACACAACGACCGTGAGGCGTGCTGGAACGAGATGCTGGAACGCTGGAACGAGTTGAGCTGGTGCGCGCACGCCTTCCATGAGACCGACATGATCGCAGCCAAGATACTGCTCTGGCGAGACATTACGTGTGAACAGCCGCTCACAGACGCGCCAGCGAGTGGCGGCGGACACGACGCGACGCGCAGGTCCTCCATCCTGCCGGAGGGCCTGCGCATGGCGCAGGTTGGCGGACGTGCGGTGTGGTGGTTGCTGCTCAGCACCGCCGCAGCCGTGGGGAGAGCCCTCAGCTAGCACGCTCCCGCTTTCCGATACAGCCCCGGCCGCCGATCCTCCCCGGCGTGCCGGGGCGCTTCCATATGTCTTGCGCCAGCCGCCGCCAGTGTGAAAGATAGCCCCAGTGCAGCGCGCAACGAACACTCCCGGAGAGCAGCACAGGGTACGGCCCGTCAGGATGCCGCCCGTTTTCATCTGGCTGCCCGCCGCCGCCATCGGGCTCCTCATGCTCCTGCCGCCGGTCTACCTGCTCGTGCGAACGCTGGAGTCCGGCACGGCGGGGCTGGACGTGCTCTTCAGCATGCGCACGCTCGGCATCCTGCTCCGCACCGTCCTGCTCGTCGGCGTCGTCACCGCCGCCTGCGCTGCGATCGGCGTCTCCCTCGCATGGCTCACGCTCCGGACAGACCTGCCGTTCCGGCGCGTGTTCGGGATGCTCACCGCGCTGCCGCTCGCCATCCCCAGCTACGTCTTCGCACTGCTCGTCATCACCGCGCTCGGCCCGAAGGGTATGGCGCAGGGCTGGCTCGAACCACTCGGCGTCGACCGCCTGCCGTCCATCTTCGGCCTGCCCGGCGCGGCACTCACGCTCACGCTGCTCTCGTTCCCCTACGTCATGCTGCCGGTGAAGGCGGCGATGCAGCGGATGGACCCGGCGATGGAGGAAGCCGCGCGCAGTCTCGGCAGGTCGTCCAGGGAGGCATTCTTTTCCGTAACCTTGCCCCTGCTGCGACCGGCCATCGTCGCGGGTTCGCTGCTCGTTGCGCTCTACACGCTGAGCGACTTCGGAGCCGTCTCGCTGCTGCGCTATCAGACGTTCACCTGGGTCATCTTCATCCAGTACGAGACCGCGTTCGACCGCAGCATCGCCGCCGCGCTCTCGCTGGCGCTGACCGCACTGGCGATCGCGCTGCTCATCGCGGAGAGCCGAACGAGAGGGAACGCGGTCTACCACCGCGTCACGCCCGGCGCGCAGCGCGTGCCGCACGTCGCGAGTCTCGGACGCTGGCGATGGCCCGCCACGCTCTACGCCGCGGCAGTCGTGTTCCTCTCGCTCGCCGGGCCGGTGGCACTCCTCATCTACTGGGTGGTGCGCGGCGTCACCGCCGGGGAACCGCTCGACCTGCTGTGGAGCAACACGGTCAGCACTATCTATGTCTCCGCGCTGGCCGCCGGCGCAGCCGCGGTCGCCGCCACGCCCGTCGCGCTCCTCACGGTGCGCTACCCCGGATGGGTCTCCTCGCTGCTGGAGCGTCTCGCCTATGTCGGGTTCGCCCTGCCCGGCCTCGCGGTGGCGCTGGCGTTCGTCTTCTTCGGCGCGTCCGTCCTCACGCCGGTCTACCAGACGACGTTCCTCCTCGTGACGGCGTACGTCGTCCTCTTCCTCCCGGCGTCCGTGGGCGCGACGCAGACCGCGCTGAAGCAGGTCAGTCCCCGGCTGGAGGAGGCCGCGCGGAGCCTCGGCAAGACGCCGTTCCACGCCTTCCGGCTCGTGACGCTGCCGATGCTCTCGAAGGGCATCGCCGCGGGCGCCGCGCTCGTCTTCCTGCTCACGATGAAGGAGCTTCCCGCGACGCTCATCCTCAGCCCCACCGGCTTCCGGACGCTCGCCACGTCCGTCTGGAGCGCGGCGTCGGAAGCATTCTTCGCCCGCGCCGCCATGCCCGCCATCCTGCTCATCATCGCCGCCGGCATCCCCACGACCCTGCTCATCCTCCGCGAGCAGGAGGAGCGGTAACCTACGGCGCCCTGAAGCACCCCGTGAGGTGATCGTTCACGAGCCCCACCGACTGCATGTACGCATACACGATGGTCGAGCCCACGAACTTGAAGCCGCGCTTCTTCAGGTCCGCGGAGAGCGCGTCGGACTCGGGTGTTGTCGCGGGGACCATGTCGCTAGTCAGCACGTCCGGCCTCGGCAGCGCGCCCCCGAAGAAGCCCCAGATGTAGGCGTCGAAACTGCCTGACTCGCCTTGTACCTCGATGAACCGCTGGGCGTTATGGACGATGGCCCGCAGTTTCAGCCGGTTCCGCACGATGCCGGGGTCCTGCAGCATCCGCTCGATATCGGCATCGCCAAGAAGCGCCACCTGCTCCGGGTGGAAGCCATCGAACGCCTGCACGAACGCGGCGCGCTTGTGCAATATCGTCCGCCACGAGAGTCCCGCCTGCGCCGCCTCGAGCGCCAGGAACTCAAACAGTGTGCGCTCGTCATGCGTCGGGACGCCCCACTCCTCGTCGTGGTAGCGGAGCATCAGGTCGTCGGTGCCGGGCCACGGGCAGCGGGGACGTGTGTCGTTCACCATCGACTCATCCAGCGTGGGTGAAGGGCTATGCCTTTCCTAGGCCACCGAGGTGATCTCGATGCCCGCCTCTTTCGCGGAGCGCTGGAGCGTGAGCGTCGTCGTGATGGCGAGGATGCCGTGCGCGCCGGCCTTCGCGAGTACGTCCGTGCTCATCGTCTTGAGCGCCGCTGCCTGCTCGCCCGTCACGCCCAGCTCCGCAGCGACGCCGTCCATGTCGCGCACGAACCGCGCCCGCAGGCTCTCGTCGCGCCGCAGCTCGAACAGCGCCTTGTTCAGCGGGTACGTCTCCAGCGTCGGGTACTTGTAGAACTCGTAACCCTGGCCCTTGAACTCGAAGCCGCCGAACTTGGGTATGTCGCGGGGCTCCTGCCCGCGGCCGCCGCGGTCCGGGATGAAGCGCATGACGCCGTGGCCGTGGTGCGACGTCGGCTGGTAGCTGAGCAGCTCGCCGCGCTGGTTACCGGTTGCGCCGAACATGATCAGCCATGGCAGCAGCTCCGTGTTGCCGACCTCGTCCAACTGCTCGCCGGTGAGCTCCAGCAGCGACTCAGGCCTGCCCTCCTCCAGCTCCTGGATGACCCAATGGTCGAACTCGTATTCCGGGTAGAAGTACTTCCACGTGCCGGGGTAGTGCGACAGCCCGCCGCTCGCGAGTATCGCCACCTTCTCGGGCCTCGATTCGATGACCCTCCGCATCGCCTCCCCGACCTGGATGCAACGGTGCGTCGTCGGCAGCGGCGGCAGGTAGACGTTCACGAACATCGGCACGATGGGGATCGCCCTGCCCTGGTGGATGTACTCCAGCGGCGTCGCGAACGCGTGTCCGAGCAGCGCCTCGTGCGCGTACGCGAGGTCTATGCCGTCCTCAACGAGACCGTTCAGCAGCGCGAGCGCCAATTCCTGATGGATAGGCACTTCGTACTCGTGGCCTGCGAACTCCGCCGTCGCCGTTTCGCCGGTGATGACTGCGAACGCGGGCACCGAACCGGGGAAGAACGTCTCCACGTGGTCGATGCCGATGAGGACCAGCACATCCGGCTGGGTCGCGTCCAGCTCGCTGCCGAGCATGCCCATCGCGTCTATCCCCGCCTGCAACTGCGCCTGGTCTTCCTGCGGAGGCCTCGTCAGCAACTGCGGCGCGTGCACCGATCCTGCGGCCCAGACGATCTCTCCCATGCGATTCTCCTTACCTTCATTATCCCGTCGTTCCTGCGCAGGCAGGAACCTCGTATCCCGCCTCTCCCTCGGGGAGAGGTCGCAGCGCGATAGCGCGGCGGGCGAGGACGTCCCCGGTCACTCCGCTGAGTGAGGGTATCCGCTCACAGGCGGCGCACGCAACGCCCTGCCTAGGCGCGAGACGCCAACAGGTCTGCGGCCCTCGTCGCGGCGCGGTGGCCACTCGAGAGGGCGCCGTTGACCGACGGTATGCCCATGTAATCGCCCGCCAGGAACAGGTTGTCGATGCGCCCTGCGATCTGTTCCGGGATCTTCGCCAACGCGGCGAGCATCCCGGGCGTCCCCATGCACAGCGCCTCTTCCCAGCGGTACACACGGTAGAACAGCCCCTCGTCGTCGCCGGGAACAGCGGAGCCTGGGGGCGCTTTGCGACGGACGGTCCCCAGCAACTCGCGCTTTATCTCGTCGTCGTCGAGGGGGATGAGTTCCCTGGCACGGTCGCGCCCGATGAGCAGATCAAGGATGCTCTTGCCCGGGGGCGCGCAGGCGGGGAGGAAGGCGGTCCGGTCCAGCAGGAGCGGGGTGTCGTCGTCTTCCGGGTAGAGCGCGCCATGCCAGCCGGGAGGGAGAGGAGCATGGTCGAGGCCTATCACCACCCGGCAGCCCGTGGAGTAGTTGACCATGCCGAGCGCGCGGAGCGTCTCCGGCGGCAGGCCGGGGATGAGGTCCGGGACCTTGGTGCCGGGGACGGCGCTGATGATGGCGTCCGCCTCGATGGTCTCGCCGTCCACGACTACGCCGGTGGCCGTCCCGTCTGCGACGATGACTCTCCTGACGGGGGTCGATACGCGGATCGCGTCGGAGCAGGCATCGGCGAGCGCTGCGCTCAGGGAGCCGATGCCTCGTTCGGGCATGTACACCCTGCCGGCGCTCAGCATCGTCTCTCCGATGTACGCCCGCATGAGCGCCTGCCCTGCGGGCAGAGGATCTCCAAGCACCATGTCGAGGGGCCCTCTGAGCGTCACCTGCAGTTTCTCCGGCACGCGGAGCCGTTCCAGGTAATCGCCGAAGCTCTCGTCGTCGTCGATCTCGGCGAGAGGGCTGTCGCTGGCGAAACTCATATATGCCGCCTGGCGATGTATCTCCTTCATCACCTTGGAGCCAGCCCGCATGCCTGCGGGCGAGAGGAAGCCCATGGTGACGGCCGTCCGCAGGTGCCGCAGGAAGTTCCAGAGCGATTGATCCGGCGTCGTGGTGACCCACCGCCCGTTCCGGTAGTGACCGAACTTCATCTGCGAGGGCGTCAGCGGCAGCCCCAATTCCTCGCAGATCCGGAATGCGGTGTCGTAGGTGGATGTGAAGACGAACGCGCCCATATCCAGAGAGAACCCGTCCACCTTCTCGCCACTGCCGCGCCCCCCTACGT
Source organism: Chloroflexota bacterium (assembly GCA_009838965.1). Taxonomy (GTDB): domain Bacteria; phylum Chloroflexota; class Dehalococcoidia; order Lucifugimonadales; family Australimonadaceae; genus Bin16. The sequence continues at coordinate 8,435 of VXQP01000028.1, forward strand.
GGTCCTGGGACTCCAGCAGGAGCGGGGTGACGCCCTGCTTCATCAGCGTGTAGGCGGCGCTGAGTCCGGCAAAGCCCCCGCCGACGATGACGACCCGCTTGGTGCTCATACGCGCTGCTACCCGGGCCTCCACGTGACGATGGCCTGTCGCCGAGGGGCCACGCCCCGAACCGCCCAGCCTTCGGGCGTCTCCTCCAGCAGTTCGTCCGCTGCGGCGAGCAGACGTTCGTCCGTCTCGGTGCCCTCGCTCACGCCCAATCGGCGGCGCAGCTGCTCCACCGCCGCCTCGCGGTCCGCATCGAGCACGGCTGCGTCGGCGCTGACCATGGTCACGTCGGGGAAGATGTCCATCGCCCACAGCAGGTTCAGCACGTCCGGCAACCCCGGCAGCGGCGTCGGGGCGAAGCCGTGCACCCGCTCGAAGAAGGGGACTTCCAGCGCGCCCGGCGTCTCCATCATCTCCACGAGCACGACGCGGCCCCTGGCGTGCTCCTGCATCTTCCTCACGAACGGCACGGCGTCCGGCACGTGGTGCAGCACGAGTGAGCAGAGCACGATATCCGCAGCAGGCGCCTCCGCGTCCTCCCACGGCTCGTTGATGACAGTGATGTTGCCGAGTCCGGCCTCCGCCGCGCGGGTCGTGAGTGTTTCGACGGAGTCTCCGGACGGCTCAACGACCGTGACGCGGCCGCCGCGCGGCGGGCGGCGCCGCGCGGGTCGGGCGGGGCCCCCGCCCCCCGGCGGGGCGGGGCCCCCC
>VXQP01000028.1:9201-31722 GCA_009838965.1 Chloroflexota bacterium
TTTTTGCCCTCCCCCACCACCCTTTTTCAACCCCTTTTTTTTGGTGGTCTTCTTTTTTTTTTTATAACTTCACCCCCCCCGCCGGCGCCGCGTCGCGCGCGCGCCGCGAGCGGCAGCGCGTAGCGGCCTGCGCCCCCTCCAACGTCGAGGACGTCCGCATCCGTTCCCAGGATGGAGTAGAGGCCGTTCAGCACCGCGTCGTCGGTGCGATACGGGTCCAACGGCCTGTTGGCGTAGTTGAAGGTGCGGTGACCGCGCCCGTGTCCATGTCCGTGGCCATGATCATGGCCGTGCCCGCCGCCGAACGCAGCGGCGTCACGCTCGTGCGATTCGATCTGCTCGCGCCAGGCGTCGAATACGAGGTTCATCGTGCGCTAGTTCAGCGCGGCGCCGCCGTCCACGATCATCGTCTGGCCGGTCATGAAGTCGCTGTCCGATGACATCAGGAAGACGCCCGCGCCTGCGAGGTCCTCCGGTCGTTCGATGCGCTTGATGGCGCGGTCGGGCACGCGTCCCTGGTAGTTGGACTCGTCGCGCTCCGGGTCGCTCGCCGTCGAGCCCGGCGCTATCGAGTTCACCGTGATGTTGAAGTCGCCGACCTCCCGTGAGAGCGTGCGCGTCATGCCGACCACGGCGCCCTTCGACGCCACGTACTGCGTCGATGAGCGCCCTGAGAAGAACGTGCCGGAGCTGATGTTGACTATCTTGCCGTAGCCGCGCGCCTTCATGTGCGGCAGCACCGCCCGGCAGCAGAGGAACGGCCCGCGCACGTTCACCGCCATCACGCGGTCCCACTCCTCAGCCGTGATCTCTTCGACCGTCCCGCGCGTTATCTGCGGGCGCTGGAAGACCGCCGCGTTGTTCACGAGGCCGTCGATGCGGCCCCACTTCTCGAGTACGGCCTGCGCCATCGCCTCCGTCGACTCGTGGTCCGAGACGTCCGTCGGTACCGCGATCGCCTCGCCGCCCGCTTCGCCTATCTCCGCCGCCGTCTTCTCTGCGGCGGGCCCATTGATGTCCGCGATGACCACACGCGCGCCCTCTTCCGCGAACCGCATCGAGAACGCGCGCCCGATGCCCTGCGCTCCGCCTGTCACGATGATCACTCGCTCGTCCAGCTTGCCCATGTGATTACCTCTCGTCGTATCGTCATCCCGCGCCTCTATCGTCATGCCCGCTGTTCTTCGTCATTCCCGCGAAGGCGGGAATCCAGCATCCCTCGCCCCCTGGGAGAGGGTGCCGCCGTCAGGCGGTGGGTGAGCGTCCCCCTTAGTGCACCACGACGCCGCCGTCGACCGCGAGCGTCTGGCCGGAGATGAAGTCGCTCTCCGCCGACATGAAGAAGATGCCCGCGCCAACGAGGTCTTCAGGCACCTCGATGCGCTTGATGGCCCGGTTCGGGATGCGCACCGCGAACTCCTCCAGCGAGTGCTCCTCGGTCTCGCTCGCCGTCAGCCCCGGCGCTATCGAGTTCACCCGTATGCCGGACGGGCCCGCCTCGCGCGCAAGCACCCGCGTGAACGCGATGACGCCGCCCTTCGACGCTACGTAGTGCACGAGGTTCTCGCGCCCGTTGAAGAACGTACCGGAGCTCATGTTGATGATCTTCCCGTAGCCCTGCTCCTTCATGTGCGGCAGCACCGCCCGCGAGCAGAGGAAGACGCCCTTCAGGTTCACCGCGAGCATACGGTCGAACTCGTCCAGCGGTATCTCCTCCAGCGGCGCGCGCGTGTGGCGCACGCGGATGGCGATGGCCGCGTTGTTCACGAGCCCGGTTATCTTCCCGAACCGCGACAGCGTCTCAGCCGCCATCATCTCGGTCTGCGCCTGGTCCGACACGTCGACGGTCAGCGCCAGCGCCTGCCCGCCCGCCTGCCGCAGCTCCTCCGCCGAGCGCTCGGCTACCTCGCCGTTGATGTCAGCCAGCACGACGGACGCGCCCTCGCGCACGAAGCCGTCCGCGAACGCCCGGCCGATGCCGGCCGCGCCCCCTGTCACGATGATCACCCTCTCGTCCAACCGTCCCATACGCTCCTCCATAGATAGCCGCCATTCCCGCCTTCACCTGTCATTCCCGCGAAGACCCGCGCTTTGGCGCGCAACCTCGCAGTCTTGGACGCGGTGCGTAGCACCCGTCATTCCCGCGAGGCGGGAATCCAGCGTAGCCTCAGTGCACTTGATGAGGGCAAAGAAGCCACGCTCCCATCCCCGGTTCACCCTCACCCTAACCCTCTCCCCTCAAGGGAGAGGGAACCTCACTCGGCGTCGCCGAAGCCCTCCGGCGCCTGCCACTGGTTCATCCACTCGATGATCTCGTCCAGCGGCATGACGTCCGCGTACTTCTGGTTCATGTCGAACAGGTTGATGGCGTGCGGCGCCTCGTGCCGGTCGAACACGCACTCCTCCGCGACCACGACCTTGTACCGGTTCGTGCACGCGTCGACCACCGACGCCCGGACGCAGCCGCTCGTGCTCTCGCCCGCCACGATGATGGTGTCGACGCCCAGCGCCGTCAGGTGACCGGTGACCGGCGTGCCCCAGAACGCGCTTGGCGACGTCTTCTTCAGGAACACTTCGCCCTCGATGGGCGCGACCTCCGGGATGATGTCGTACATCCCCTCGCGCTTCGCGCCGCCGCCCATGTAGCCCGCGCGCCCGGAGTCCTTCCGGCCGGACGACGCCCAGCCGATGACGCCGGACTCGCTCTCCGGCAGGCCGGTAACGTGTACGACGGGAATGCCTGTCTCGCGCGCGGCGGCCAGCAGGCGTTGGATGTGCGGCAGCGACTCCCACGCCGCGAGCCCGCAGCTGCCCGGCCACTCGTCCTTCGCCTCCATCACGGTCTGTGGCTTGTCGCCGAACACCCAGCGGTAGAGGTCGATCATCAGCAAAGCAGGCCGCGACCCGAACCCGCGGGTCTTGTGTCCGCTCGCCGAGACGTGTTCCAGGTCAGCCTCGCTCAGGTACTTCTCCCACACGCGCTCTGCCATCGCCGGCCTCCTTTCGTACTGTCGAGCCTTGCGCGGCAATCCTACACCGCGCACCCCGGTTCGTCATGCGCGGTCGTGCCTTCCTCCCCCTGCCCTTTCCCGTAGACTAACGGCCAATCTGCACAAGTGAGGCGCCACATGGACGTTGGCCTGATGGTGGAAGGACAGCACGACCTAGACTGGGAGCGGTGGCTGCACATCCTGCATCTCGCAGAGCGGCTCGGCTTCCCGTCGGTGTTCCGCTCCGACCACTACTTCATCAATGACCAGCGCGCGTCGCTGGAGACGTGGACGTCCCTTGCCGTTGCGGCTCGTGAGACCTCGACGCTCCGGTTCGGGCCGCTCGTCGCGCCGGTGACGTTCCGCCACCCCGTCGACGTGGGCCGGATGGCGGCGCAGATCGACCTGCTCAGCGGCGGGCGGTTCGTGATGGGCGTCGGTAACGGCTGGCACCAGCCCGAGCACGACGCCTACGGCATCCCCTTCCCGGAGCCCGCCGAGCGGGCGGCGCGCCTAGGCGAGGCGATCCAGCTGATGAAGGCGATGTGGGGACCGGGCCCTGTCTCGTTCGACGGCCGGTACTACCAGCTGCGCGACATCGACGTGCTCCCGAAACCCGCGCCGGGCCGTCCGTACCTGCTTGTGGGCGGCAACGGGCCGAAGCGCACCCTGCGCTACGCCGCGCAGTACGCCGACGAGTGGAACACGGTCAACGCCCCGCCGGAGACCCTTGCTGAGCGCATCGCCATCCTCGATGCCCACTGCGAGGCCATCGGCCGCGACCCGGCGTCGATCAGGAAAACGATGATGACGTTTGCGTTCGTCGGCCCGGACGACGCGACCATCGAGCGGAACATGGACCGCTTCCCCAGGATGGCGGGAATAGGTGCTCTCGAGGCACGGAAGGCCGCCGTACGTGAGCGCGGTCAACCGGCGGGTGGAGCCGAGGAGGTCATCGACTACCTCGGCAGACTCGCGGAGCTCGGCATCAGCGAGGTGCAGTTCCAGCACCTCGACTTCCACGACGACACCGTCCCCGAGTTCCTCGCCTCCGACGTCGCGCCTGAGGTGAAGGACCTGTAGGAGCGCCTCCTTACGCCTCCACCGTAACGAGCGGTTCGATACCGCTCACGTCTGTCGAGGCGCGGGCCACGTCCAGGTCGTACATGCGCTGGAGGTTCAGCCAGAAGTCCGGCGTAGTGCCCAACGCACGGCCTATCCGCAAGGCGGTGTCCGCCGTAATCGCTCTCTGAGAATGGACGATCTGGTTAATCCGTACAGGTGCTACTCCAATCACCTTCGCCAGTCGGTATTGGCTAATCCCCAACTCCTCCAGAAACTCTTCCAAGTGTTCTCCGGGATGAATCGCCCCGGTGGTCATCTCCTCTTCTATCTCCTCTTCTACCATCTACCAGCTACCTATCATCATCATCTACCAGCTACCTACCTTCACCATCTCCCAGCTACCTATCATCATCACCAGCTACCCTACCTTCTGTCTTCCTTCTCTTCTTCCATTGGGTCAGTGGTAGTCGACTATTTCCACCTCCATTGCACCTTGGTTTGTCCATCTGAAACACACCCGCCATTGCTCATTGATGCGGATGCTGTGCTGCCCTACCCGGTCGTCACGCAATGCTTCGAGCCGATGAGACGGCAGTACGCGCAGGTCTCTCAGAGCGCCCGCCGCAACCACACGCTGCAACCGCATACGCGCCCGGCGCTGGATGTCGGGCGGTAGGCTAGGGACCGGTTGGCCTTCGAATATGCGTGCGGTGTCCTTATCTCTGAAGCGGTTCACGCCGGAATGATAACGTGATGCGTTAGTATCGTCAAGCGTTCATAGGTTTCAACAAGCGCATCAAGGTGTACTGAGCGATTCGTGGTGGGCTTGTTGTACCACGTGATAAAGTCCCCCGCATGCACGCGAGAGTCATCACCTTCGAGGTCCACGCCCGCCCTGCGCTCGACGACGCCCAGAACGCCTTTGAGCGCCTCGTCGTGCCGGAGATGCGCAGGCTCCCCGGCTACGACGGCGCGTACCTGATGCGCGAGGGCAACACGCGCGGAACGATCGTCATGTTGTGGGAGACCGAGGACACGCTGCAATCAGGCGAGGCGACGCCCGGCCTCAGCGAGCAGATGACGCGCCTCCGGCCCCTCCTCGGGCAGCACCCCGCGTACACCACCTGCGAGGTCGGCTACGCGGACCACCCGCTGAACTGACGCCTACTCCTCGGTCTGCGTCGTCTGGCCGCCCTTGCGCGTCACGGTGATGTGCGCGAACGACGTGTCCGGCAGCGAGCCGTGCCAGTGCTTCTCGCCCGCAGGCGCGAACACCACGTCGCCCGCTTCGACCTCCGCCCGGTCGCCGCTCTCCGTCACGACCACGCCGCGGCCCTCCGTCACGATGAGGAGCTGGTCGCTCTCGTGGTAGTGGAACTTGTTCCTCACACCGACCCCGAAACTGACCACGCTCACGTTGAAGTCGTTGCTGTCCGGCGCCAGCGGCTGACGCGCCACGTCGTCGCTCGTGAACAACGGGCCTGCCGCCGGCTCCTTCTCGACCTCGCTGATCTTCCGCACCTGCATCGCTGTCTCCTTTTTGAGTTGCGTTAGTTCTTAAATCGTTCGCCCTGAGCCTGTCGAAGGGCGCTACACCATCCGCTCATCCTGAGCTTGTCGAAGGACGCACCCTTACGCGTACGCGTCGTATATGCCCTCGAACTTGCCCAGTTTCAGCCGTACCTGCGTCTCCGCCATGTGCCGGACCATCTCGACGTCACGGTCGTCCCGGACCAGCCGCACCACCGCCTCCGCCGCTTCCGCCGCGTGGTCCACGTCGACGATGCCGTGGATGCGGAAGAACTCCAGGTTCTCCGCCGGGATGTTGTAGGGCGCCTCCTGCAGATAGTTGAACAGCTCGGTCGAGTACCGCTGCACCATCGTCTCGTTCGTCAGACCGGACGCCCTGCCCGCCGCCGGACACGTGTTGATGAGCGACGACGCCACGATGACGCTCGTGTGCAGCAGCACCTCGTGCACCGGCACCATCTCCTCGAAGTCGCGCTCCGTGAGCCCGATGTTGATGCCGAACTCCTGGCAGAGGTCCGGATGGTCGTGCTCGGCGACGATGCCCGCGATCATGTCCTTGAACGCGCGCGGGTTGTCGGCCGCCTTGATCATGCGTATCGCGCCGGATTTGAGCAGCGCGCGGTTGAACCACGTGTGTTGCAGCGCGTACCCCTGCAGCCGCCGTATCGTCAGCGTGCCCGCGCGCAGGTCGCGGAAGTACCGCGTCTCCATCAGCGCGTCCGCCGCAGGCTCCACCACGTCGGCCACCAGCTCGTCAACGAAGCTCTTCACGTCCACCGTCGTTGTCATGCCGCGCCTCCTCTGCTTGCTCGCGCCATACTCTACGCCTCGCACGGCGAGGGTCAACCGTGGCGGCAACCACTGTCTGCCAAGTGCGGGGTGGGTTGTCATGCTGAGCGAAGCCGAAGCATCTCTCAGAGAACGTTCGTGCAACTCCAGCGCCTCTCCTGAGAGATTCCTCGACTCCGCTGCGTCCGCTCGGAATGACACGCACGTACCCGTGTAACATGCCCCCATGTTCTCTCCTGACGACGACCGCAGCGCGCCGCTCTACGAGCGCTACTCCGTCGAGTTGCTCGGCGCAGACGACGCTCCAGCCCCCGACGGCCAGCCCGGCGACGGCCTCACGCTGCACACGACGCGCGGCGACGTCTCGTGCATCCTGCACCGCCCCGGCGACGATCACGGCGTCGGCGTCGTCTGGGCCGCGGGCGCGCGGGGCGGGTTCGACGGCCCGGCGAACGGCCTCTACCGCGACCTTGCCGTCCGCCTTGCCGCGCAGGGCGCGGCCTCGCTGCGCGTCAACTACCGCCATCCCGCGAACCTCGACGAGTCGACGCTGGACGTGCTCTGCGCGGTCTGGCACATGGCCGCGCTCGGCTACCCGCGCGTCGCGCTCGTCGGGCACTCCTTCGGCGGGGGCGTCGTCATATCGGCGTCGCGCTACACGACGCACACGCGGGGCGTCGCCGCGCTCGCGAGCCAGACGATGGGCGCGGAGGACGCCGCGCTCCTCGGCGGCAGGCCGCTGCTCGTCGTCCACGGCGAGGCCGACGCCGTCCTCCCGCTCGTGAACGCCGAAACCATCATCGACTGGGCGCCCGGCCCCAAGCAGCTGGTCACCTATCCCGGCGCAGGCCACGGCCTGCGCGAATGCGCCGACGAAGTGCGCACGCTCCTCGAAGACTGGCTCACGCACCTGCTGCTGCCGTAGCTCCCTCCCCTCTCCTGAGGGAGAGGGTGTGCGTGCCGTACACGCGCGGGTGAGAGCCCTGCGGAGCAGTGCTCCGTCGTTCCTGCGCAGGCAGGAACCTCGCAGCCTCGGCGAGGTTTGAAGGGCATGTGCGCCCAAACGTAAGGGCAGCCACAAGGGCTGCCCTTACATCATTCGCCGGTGTGTGCCTTGGCCTACGTGTCGCGCTCGTTGGTGGGGCCGACCACGCCGTTGCTGTACGGAATGAACGCCTTCATCCGGGAGATGACGCCGTGCTTCGCAAGCTCGGCCTCGAAGATGCTGTTGATCTCCGGGTCTTGATCTTCGTACTCGATCTGCATGCCGCCTTCCTTGATGCTGACATTGGACTCGCCCCACTGGCTCGGTTGGCCGTCGCCGCTGCGGAGCGCGAGGTAGCGCGCAGGCTCAGGGCCCGTGTTGAAGTGCTGATGGTAAGTGGCATCGGAGGGGACGATGATCATGCCGCCTTTCTTCCAGGGCGCGATCTCGTACTCGGGGTTGTCGTTATCCCACCACAGTGCTGAGAAGCCGACGCCGCCGAGGATGACCAGGTGCGCGCCCGGTCCGTGGCGGTGGCCCTTCTTGTACGTCCCCACTGGGAACTCGGAGATGTGCGCGCCGGTCACGTTCCCTGCGAGGTCGAAGTGCGTGTTGATCCCGCCTGCGCCGCGGTCGCGGTACTTCCACAGTTTCATGATGTCGGCGTTCGGCACGAAGTTCGTCTTCCACATCGTCCCGAACTTCGTCCCCTTCCGCTGGTAGAGCGTCCCCTGCCCGTTGAAGAAGTCCTCGTCCTCGCCGGAGAAGCGGTCCTTGAACCGGAACGGGTTGTTGAAGATGAACTCGTGGCTTCGGAACGTCCGCATCACCGGCGGTGCGTTCGTCATGGAGACGTACCGCGCGGGCTCCGTGCCGCTCCCGTTGAAGTGCTGGTACGACGCGTTCAGCGGGATCACCAACAGGCTCCCTGCCGCCCATTCGAACGTCGCCTTCTGGCCATCGTCCAACCACACGCTCGTCGCGCCCCGGCCGGAGACGACGTACATCACCTCTTCGTACATGTGGCTCTCGGGCTCCGACTTGCCGCCGGGCCTGATCTCCACCAGGTGTGCGTCGTTCGGCAGCATCGGGTTCGGGATGTTGATCACCGCGCCCTTGCCGCCCTTCCGCTCCCAGTCGCCGAGCTCGACCTCGTTCAGGTCTTCGAACTTGTACTCGACGATGCGCTTGACGCCCTCGCGCTCGATCCAATCGAAGTACGGATCACCCGCCTCCCACATATCCATCTTGTCGGGGACTTCTGCCTCTCGCAGGTCAACGACTGCCATCTTCGCTCCTCCCGTCAGTCTCAGTAGTAGATGCGCCCCACTTTACCACGCCTGAAGCGTCGCCGTTCGTGGTGAGCCTGGGGTGACTGTACTGCGAACTTTTGAGCTAGCGGTCATCCTGTAGTGCTCGCCCACCGCCCGTTCATCATAGGCAGGCGTGCAATTCCCTTGTCGGGCGGCTGTCTGGCTCCGCCCCCTGGGTGTTACCAAGCAGGGGCCAGTATAATCTGGAGCATTCAGCCCATTCGCCACGGGGATTAGAGGACAATGCCTAGACTAGGCGGCGAAGCCGACAAGTTTGGAAACCGCTACGAGAGCCTGTGGGCAGTCGACGCAGTCCTAGACCTTGTCGATGACGAGCAGTACGTCGAAATAACCTTCGAAGCAATTGGAGACGAGGCCGCAGGGGTTGAGTTCTTCCGAACCACCCGCTCGGGTGCTCGCGAGTATCACTCCATCAAACGGCAGCAGCCTGATGGCAACTGGACGATCAGCCGCTTGGCGCAAGAGATCAGTCCGGGAGGCAGGAGCATCCTTCGCGACCTCACACGGAAAATCGAGACTGGGGCAGAGGGAGTATTCAGTTCCGGCACCAGCGCGACTGAGTTGGAGGAACTGACTGAACGTGCTCGTGCGAGCGATTCGATTCAGGAGTTCCGGCAGCGAATAAGCGGAAGTGGCCAGCTCTCTGGCCGCTTCTACGGTCCTATCGTCGACATCTGCGGTGATGACACGGCTGCGTACGTAGCACTGAGGCGTCTACGCGTACGAACGAAGAACGAGCCCGAACTCACCAAAGATGTGGAGCGACGGGTTCGCGCGATGTTTCGAATGAGCAATGGGGACCCTACCGATCCGACAGCAGTACGTTTATTGGTAGCAGACTTTGTCACTCAGAAACTCGGAGCACAGTTGACAGTGGACTCGTTCCTCTCGCATCTCCGGGGCCATGGCGTCCTCCCCTTGAGACTCGCGGGCAATGGACCAGTGGGCCAACTGATCGAGCGGCTGAATCGCTTGTATCTCAACGAGGTTGACAGGCTTCTCATCAATCAGGCACGCATTGACCGTCTGGAGAGCACTGCTGCATGTACCGTCCTCCTAGACAAAGGCAAGTCAGTCATGCTCGAAGGACCAGCCGGCGATGGGAAGACGTGCGTGATGGCTCAGGTAATCGATCAACTCACTGAACAGGGCGTGCCATGCCTTGTGCTTCGCCTAGACCGCTTGAATGAGTACGACCACTCGGCACAGATGGTTGGCACGCGGCGAGGGTTACCAGAGTCACCAGCAATCACGTTGGGCGAATTCGCCGGCGACCGACCCTCTGTCTTGTGCATAGACCAGCTCGACGCTCTCAGCATCGTGTCCGCCAGGCAACAGTCAGCTTGGGATGCCTTCAATGAACTACTCGATGAGGTGGAGAGCTACCCCAACATGCGAATTCTGTTCGCCTGCCGCTCATTCGACCTTGAGCAGGATGCGCAACTCCGGGCGTTAGCGTCCGATGCAAGTCGGATCGAACGCATGCCCATCGGCCTTTTGGACGAAGACACCATTCAGGCAGCAATCGCCGCCTCTGGCATTGAGGCTGCGCTGCTCAGCGGAGCGCAACTCCGAATACTCTCGATTCCCCTGCACCTATACCTATATCTTGAGACCAGCAACTCTGGAAAGGTCGATTTTGCAAGCAAGGGCGACCTGTTCGATGCCTTCTGGAACTACAAGGAATCACGGGTTGAAAGCCTAGCAGGCCAAAGCTCTGTATGGCCTCGGGCTGTCGATGTACTCTGCGATGCCATGAGCCAGCGAGAAACTCTCGTTGCACCACTCTACGTGATGGATGAGTATCGCGAAGCAAGAACGGCGATGGCGTCGGAGGCAGTCATATATGCCCAAGACGACTACATCAGGTTCTTCCACGAGGCGTTCTTCGACTATGCGTTCGCGAGAGGGTTTCTCCGTGCGAACAGTGATCTTGTCGGATGGCTTGTCTCGGACAAGCAGCATCTATTTCGTAGATCGCAGGTCAGGCAGGTTCTCGCATTCCTAAGAGGTCGAGAGCAGGATCGGGCACGTTACCTTCAGACACTGAAGGATCTACTTGCGCACGAGGGAATCCGGTTCCACATCAAGAAACTCGTCTTGGACTGGCTGCACTCGCTTCCTGATCCTACTCAAGACGAGTGGCTCGTCGTCGAGGCGCTTGAAGAGCAGCTGGGCGGTCACCGATGGAGCGTCGTCCATAACTCTGTTGCTTGGTTTGATGTGCTCCACGAGATGAACAGATGGGAGTCGTGGTTGCTTGCGGACGCAGACCAGATTGACCGGGCCATAAGGTTGATGGGGGCTCCCGATGTGTTCAGTGCTAGGTCGGCGGTCGTCTCAGGGCTAATTGCCCCCTTTCGAGGACACTCTGACGAGTGGCGGGGTCGGCTGCTGTGGTTGGTTCAAGTCGGATACGGCTATACCAGCCCTGAGATGGAAGACCTTGCTCTTGCGCTCATTGCTGATGGAACACTCGACTAGGCGAGGTATGGAGCCGTGATGGGTAAGGACTGGTGGTCGATTTGGTACGTGGTGAGTGCGCAGAACCCAGCCTTTATTGCCAGAGTCATAGGCGCATGGTTCGACAGGCAACTTGCCCAGGCTTCTGAACGCGGAGACACAGATCCCTTCAGCAACGCCTTATGGCTAGCGTCGTATAGTGACGCCAGTGAGCATGTCATCAAGCAGTGCGCAGAAGGAGTTCCACTCGATTTCACTCGCGAGTTGCTTCCCCGTTTCGTACGTTTGGATAGGGACGCGCCTCAGGAGCTGATTGCGGCACCGAGCATGCTTGGCAGCCCCGATGAGCAACTCCGCGACGCCCTGGCCGAAGCGATGTCCTCCCTTGCCAAGGCCTGTCCTGAGGAACTCGATGCCACGTTGGAAGTAGAGACCTTGAGCAACAGCAGGTGGATGTCATCACTTCTGTTACGCACCTGGAGCGCTAACCCAGAATCCTACGCAGAACGCATCGTTCGCTTCCTCTTGGACGATCCTGCTCAACGGTTGAATATGGGATATGACCTCTCAGTAGGGATTGCTGATACTTTCGTAGCAGTGAGTCGCACGGCTGTTGCTGCGGCCTCAGCAGAGTGCTCTGAGGAGTCATTTACTGAGCTGGAGAATGCCATCCTCAGCTTCACGCCAGATTGGGAACAGGGGAATGAGTTCGAGGGAAGAACGAGGCTTGTACTGCTACGAGCTCTTGCTCAGGATCGAATCGGAGAGGAAGCCCGCGAAGAGATTCAAAGGCTTGAAGAGCAGTTCCCCGAAGCCCGCGAACGAGGTGCGCCAGAACCCCCGGAGCGGCGTGTTATGGCACAACACGCAAGGTCTCCTATTTCTGCAGAGGCTGGGGAAGGTATGTCGAACGACCAGTGGCTCACGGCAATGCGGGAGTACGCAACTGACACAACAACATTCCGCGGAGACAAGTACATTGGCGGCGTTACTGAACTCTCTCGTGAGTTGGAACGGTTGGTACGCAAGGACACTTCACGATTCGCAGCACTGGTAAACCAGATGGACGAGACGTACTCAACACACTACTTCGAAGCCATCCTCAGGGGTCTAACTAGCGGAGAGGAGGGGTCAGGTCGGCCTGGAACGCTTGAACAGGTCATTTCGGTCTTGCGTCGCACCGAGGAGTTTGGCGTTCCAGTTCGAGGCGGGGAGATTGCGCGGGCGATCGGGGCGCTCGCTGAGGAGACCCTACCCGACGATGTTGTGCGGATGTTGTGCCGAGTCGCAGAAGACCCCGATCCCGAAGTAGATGACTGGCGTGACCCCGACAAGGAAATGGCTCCATTGACCCAAGCCATCAACTCAACACGAGGAGCAGCCGCGGAGGAGTTGGCACGATTGCTGTTCGCCGATAGGAGCCGTTGGGAAATCCTCAGGCCAACGGTAGAGCGGCTCGTCATAGACAGGGTACTCGCGGTTCGGTCTGTAGCCGTGAGGTGCTTGCTTGCTATCCTTGATGCGCACCGCAGCGACGCCCTGACCTGCTTTGAGAAACTCATCACAGGAGCAGAACCTATCCGAGGAACCCCTTTCGTCGAACAATTCGTGCATTACGCAATGTTCCGCGACTACACCGCGATGAGGCCCACTCTCATGATGATGTTGCATTCCTCAGATCCTGCTGCCGTGCAGGTTGCCGCCGAACAACTCACACTTGCCTCTCTCTGGATTGAGGAGGCTCGTGGAGATGAAGATGTTGTGCTTCAGTTGGGCGAAGGAGCTCGAGCAGGTGCAGCCTACATCTATGCACACAATCTGTCGGATAAGACGATTGGAGGAACGTGTGAAGAGCGCTTGCGCACGCTGTTCTTGGACGAGAGCGCACAGGTCCGGCAAGCGATTCGCCGGTGGTGGGCCGCATTGGAACCGGATGAGCTAGCTTCGCGAGGTCCCTTGATGAGTGCATTCGCCGAATCTATGAACTCTGATGATGATGTCGGCACCCTTGCGTACCGCCTAAAGGAGGCGCGACGACCTCTCCCTGCTGAATTATGCACTTTGGCCGAGCGAATGGTTGGTGCCTACGGAACTAGAGCGGCTTCGGTCGAAAACAGGGAGGCAGGAGCTGCCTACATGCTAGCTCCACTGTTGATTCGGCTACACGAGCAGACAGATGATCCCTTACTCAGAGAGCGCATCCTCAACGTGATTGACGAAATGCTACGAGTTGGTTTCTGGGGAATAGATGAGCAGTTACGTCAGCAGTTCGATAGGTGACAGCAGCATTCTCTCCCTAACTGCTAGAACACGCTAATCCCAGCAATGCTCTAGCCTCGTACAGGGAGTTCACCCCACCGCCCATCCTTCGGACAGCACTTCCGCCTGTTCGAGGACAGTCTGCGTTGCCTTCTCCTGCTTGTCGGGCGGGTAACCGTACTTCCGCAGGATGCGGCGAACCAACCGGCGCAGATTGGCGCGGACGTTCTCCCGCAGCGTCCAGTCAATCGTGACGTTCGCACGGACCGCGTCGACCAGTTCGCGGGCGATGGCACGCAGCGTCACGTCGCCAAGCACCTGCACGGCGCTGTCGTTGACCCCGAGTGCATCGTAGAAGGCCAGCTCGTCGTCCGAGAGCCCGAGGTTCCTCCCACGCGCGTCGGCCTCGCGCATCTCCTTCGCGAGTTGAATCAACTCCTCGATGACCTGCGCTGCCTCGATCGCCCGATTCCGGTAGCTGCGAAGCGTCCGCTCCAACATCTCGGCGAAGGAGCGGGCCTGCACGACATTCTGGCGACGGCGCACAGTGAGTTCACCCCGTAGCAGCTTCTGGAGCAGTTCGACCGCGACGTTGCGGTGAGGGAGATGCCGGACCTCGGCGAGGAATTCGTCGGAAAGCACGGCGATGTCCGGCTTGTCCAGCCCTGCGGCTGCGAAGACGTCCAGAACGCCCTCGGACGCCACAGCGCGGGAGATAATCTGGCGCACTGCCAAGTCAAGGTCCTCCTCTGGGTGCACCTCTCCCGCGGTGCGCTTAGACAGCGCCGCGCGCACCGTCTGGAAGAACGCTACGTCGTCCCGGATGCGCGTCGTCTCCTCGTGTGGTACGGCGAGCGCGAACGCTTGGGAGAGCTCGCGTACGGCAGCCATGTACCGCTCCTTGCCGTTCTCCTGAGCCAAGATGTGCTCTTGAGCGCCTGGCAGCAGCCCCAGGCGCTCAAGAGCCGTTCCCAACGTCCACTTGGAGCGGTCGAAGCCGTGGAACAGGCTGAGGCAGACCTCGTATTTCTCCAGCATCACTGCCACGGCTTCCCGCTGATCAATGGCCGCCTCTCCTTTACCACCGCTCTCCGTGTAGATGGCGAGCGCTTGCTTCAATTCGTGGGCCAGTCCCAGGTAATCCACGACAAGGCCGCCCGGCTTGTCTCGGAACACGCGGTTCACGCGGGCGATGGCCTGCATCAGTCCGTGGCCGCGCATCGGTTTGTCCACGTACATCGTGTGTAGGCTCGGCGCGTCGAAGCCGGTGAGCCACATGTCGCGCACCAGCACCACGCGCAACTCATCCGCGGCGTCGCGGAAGCGGTTGGCCAGAACTTCGCGACGGGGTTTGTTGCGGATGTGCTGCTGCCACTCCGGTGGGTCGGACGCCGATCCGGTCATCACAACCTTCATGGTGCCCCTTGTGTCTTCGTCGTCACGCCACTCCGGCCGCAGGCGCGCGAGTTCCTGGTAGAGATCCACGCAGATGCGGCGGCTCATGCAGACAACCATCGCCTTGCCGTCGAGCGCTTCGAGGCGCTGATCGAAGTGCCGCACGATGTCCTCGGCAATCATCCTGACGCGCTTCTCTGCGCCCACGACCGCCTCCAACTGCGCCCACTTCGTCTTCAAGCGTTCTTTCCGCTCGACTTCCTCGCCCTCGGTGGCTTCATCGAAGTCCGGATCTATGGTGGGCTTCTCGGCCTCGTCGAGCGTGAGCTGCGCCAGGCGGCTCTCGTAGTAGATCGGGACCGTGGCTCCGTCCTGCTCTGAGCGGCGGATGTCGTAGATGCTAATGTACTCGCCGAAGACCGCGCGGGTATTGGCGTCCTGCAACTCGACAGGCGTGCCAGTGAAGCCAATGAACGACGCGTTAGGAAGCGCGTCACGCATGTGCCGGGCGAAGCCGTCCACGAAGTCGTACTGGCTGCGATGCGCCTCGTCTGCGATGACCACGATGTTGCGGCGCCGGGAGAGGGTGGGGTGTGTGTCCCCCTTCTCATCGGGAAAGAACTTCTGGATGGTGGTGAAGACAACGCCCCCGGACTCGACCGACAGTTTCTCGCGCAGGTCCGCGCGGCTCTCCGCCTGGGTGGGTGGCTGGCGCAGCAGTTCGTGGCAGCGGGAGAACGTCGTGAAGAGTTGATCGTCCAAGTCGTTGCGGTCGGTCAGTACGACGATGGTGGGGTTCTCCATGGAGGGCTCGCGGATGACGGCGCCTGCGTAGAAGGCCATCGTCAAACTCTTGCCGGAGCCCTGCGTGTGCCAGATGACGCCGATGCGACGGTCGCCGGGTGAGCCGCCCCGCATCCTGCCGGACATGTAGGCACCCCGTTCCTCGGCGAGCGCCCGCGCTTCAGCCTGCAACTGGACGGCGCGCAGCGTCTCAGCAACCGCGAACCGCACCGCGTGGAACTGGTGATAACCGGCCATCTTCTTGACCAGCGCGCTGCTGCCGTCGTCCTCGAACACGATGAAATACCGGATGAGCTGCAGGAACCGCTGGGGTAGGCAGACCCCCTCCAGCAGCACCTGCAACTCTGACATCCCTAGGTCCGCCAGCGACTCGCCGTTGACGGTGCGCCACGGTTTGAACCACTCCCGCCCTGCGGTGAGCGTCCCGATGCGGGCCTCGATACCGTCCGACACCATGAGCAACTCGTTGAATGCGAAGAGCGACGGTAGCTCCGCCTTGTAGGTTTGCAGTTGCTGCCAAGCCGTCCATATCGTCGCGTCCTCATCTGCCGGGTTCTTCAGTTCTATGACACCCAACGGAAGGCCGTTGAGGAAGAGCACGACGTCGGCGCGGCGTGTACTCTGGTTTTCCACTACGGTGAACTGGTTGACCGCGAGCCAGTCGTTGGCCTCGGCGTCCTCGAAGTCCGCGACCTGCGCCTGCGCGCCGCGCACCGCGCCGTCGTCCGTGCGGTATTCGACGGTAACGCCATCAACCAGCATCCGATGAAAGGCGCGGTTACGTGGTTCGAGCGTCGCACCCTCCGGGCGGGTCAGTCTGCGGAACGCGTCTTCCAACGCCTCAGGTGATAGGTCTGGATTGAGCCGCGCAAGCGCGTTTCGCAGACGCTGCACTAGCACGACCTCGCCGTAGTCCACACGCTCTGGAGCAGAGCCGTCCAGTGCGATGTCCGGTCCGTGCAGCACCTGCCAGCCAAGGCTCTCTAGCCAAGCTAGGGCAACCTGTTCAACCAGCGATTCCGATAGCTTGGAAGTACTCAAGCGTCACCGTCCCGCTCCGTTGCATCCAATCCCTCACCTTGGTTTCTGAAGTCAACAAGATAAACGCGGTATGATTCTGGCTCCATTTGGAATAGCACTTCGCTCGGTTTAAATATAGTATCGATGACACTGAAGTCATCATGCGTACCATCTATCCAACCATTGAAGTCGGGATTGTCGTTGTATTTGATGGGAAGTGTTCGATCTTGCGTATGCACTCGATACAAGAACCCGACGATGCTATCGGCAGCCTCGGCTACTATGCGGGCCTGTGCTAGATCAAGCCTCGGGCGCTGTGTGACCGATCCATGTGAAAAACCTGTCTCGTTACGTAGTTCACATATCCCTCGGATAGTGAGGTGGAGGCCGTTTATCGCCTTTTCGAGGCCGCGGCGCACATCCGTAGCGTGGCTTTCTGTACTCGGCATGATTGGCATCTGCTGCGTTAGCTTTTTCAGGAGCTTGGGCAGGTCGTCCCTGCGACTATAATAGATACGCCGTTCAGTTAAGATTGATTTACAGGCACTTTCTACGAGTGACTTAGCGAAATCAAAAACAAAGCCGGGCTCTTCTTGCATGGCTTGTTCAATCGCCAATATCTGCTCTTCAATGTGTTCAAGGCCTCCACGAATAGCCTCACGGGCGCTCCGCATTTCGAAAGTGGCGCTTGGGTTCGTAACCATTAGTTCGTGGTTCCAGAGCCTTCGAGGAGTCTTGGAATCCTCACTTCTCCGTTCACCAACCTCGGCAGCAGCGCGTCACGTTGTTCGGCAAGCATCCGGGAAGCGAGGCGGAGTCGAAGACTTAGGTCGAGGAGCGGTTGCATGTGGCGAGTCATAGCAGTCAGCAAAGCTTCGCCGGGTACGAGAGTAAGCGCCTCGGTTAGGTGGTGCCTCTGAATATGTCCCATTGTTGTTGCCTTATCCGCAGCGATCTCACGGAAATCAGGTAGGTGCTCACCAATCCACCAGTAGTACAACCACTTCGGGTACTTCTCCGAGGAGACTTTGAACAGGTGCTGATTGAGCGCTCCGTTGCCTCCAGGCCAGATGTCCAACTCCAAGCTCCCGGACCAAGAGAACAGCATGTCTCCGTCATACACACGATATTCTTGCGGTAGGTCTTGGCTAGCCAAGTCTGCTCCTCGCGTGTGCCCCGCGCGCAGTTGAGCAATCTTGATGACCGGTAGGGCTGCGCCGCCATTTGCAGGATATTTCTGCAACGCGAGGCCATTTAGGAACGTGGCAATACTGTCCAATGGTTTCACATCCCAACCTTCTGGAATCTCCCCCAATTCCGACGGCACGAGACGGCCAGGGAAGAGGTCGTAGAGGTCGGCGGGGAGGCCGGGGAGAGACTCGCCGGAGCGCCAGCGGCCTTCCATCTTCGCGCGCACTGGGTCGAAGTCTACGAACCACGACCGGAACAGCGCCCGCGCCATCTCCTCCAGCGTCTCGTTCATGTGGCGGTTCAGTTCGATCTTGTCGTCGAGCGTCTCCAGGACGTGTGCGGTGGGTCGCTGCTCAGGCAGAGGCGGGAGGAGCATCCTGTATCGGGATACGTAGTCCCAGACAGCCCGAGGCATTTTGGTACCCTCCGAGCCAGCAGTTGCAAAATCTACGAACTGCTGCGAGGCCATGCAGTAGTAGAGGTAGCCTTGATCCACCCCGTCTCTCGCACGAACTACCCAAATGTCTGTAGAGCACAGTCCATCGGCGGGTGCACGAACTACCTTACGGAAATAAGGGCGCAGCTTTCCGAACAAAATGTCGCCACGCTGGAACTGCGACTTCATACTACCAACATCGGCGGCCGTACCCTGTCCTAACAGAGAAAGAGTGCTTTCTCCGATATGCTCAAGGCCAATGTAGAGGGTATCACCCATATCGGAGGGTGAAACCGAATCGCGAATCAACTCAGCGCATTCGCCAAACGTCACCTCGCGCCACCGGTCTGAAGTAAGAGTGAGGGGAGCTTTGAAGCCGACGGTCCCCTTGCCGGATTTGGCGCCAGCCACCCATGCCTTCCACTCGGTACCGTCTCTGGCCAATGGCAGGGCCACTCTTTGCGACTCCACGATCTTCCTGAAGGAGTCGCCAACGGCATTGAGATCCACCACGTCAACAGCATAGGGAAGATCCGATTCCTCGAAAGCAATCTCTAGCCCGCCCATGGCCTTATGGCCGAGGCGGGTAGCGCCTTCGACGGCCAAATCGAGGTCTGAGGAGTCTTTCGTCGTCCAGGTGGCGCGGCTGCCGAACACCCAGACCTTGAATCCTGTGGGCAAGTGAGCACTCAGGATGTCGCACACTATCTCCAAGTGGTCAGGCCGGATGTCCACGGGGCTAGTCAAGGCGTTCATTCCTTGCCTGCAGTTCTCCCAAGACGTAACGAGCCTCTTCCAAGAACTCTGGGATGCCTCGAAAGACTCTCTCCGCTCTCTCGTCGTTGTACGTATGGCTGGTAGTGCCTCGGTTGGCGCGGTGCCGCATCCAGGAATCGAGTTCGGAGCGCAGTAGCCCCTGTTGCCACGCCCTTCTGATCAAGTCCCTAAAAGACAATTCCTCAATCTCCGAAGGATTGGCCGACACCTGCTCCAAATACCGCTTAATCATCCCGACGCTGAGCTCGTACGTGAACTCGAACGCCTGAATTGCCCCCGCCCTCATCTGGTTCCGGATCTGCGGGAACTCGCGTACGATGTGGGAATCATACTGGACCAGCCCATCCTCAAGCTGGGCCACAGCGTTTTCTAGTGGCGACAGATCGAGCTTCATCCTGCGCTCTCCCTATTCCCGAACCCCAAGCTCGCTAGGTTCTCCTCGATTGCTGCGTCCAGCCGCGTCGCCTCAGCCTGCTGCTCGCGCCACTGGGCGGAGAGGCGGGCCAACTTCTCCTCGATGGGTTCGCCGTCGTCCTCCTGCGGCGCCGCGCCGACGTATCGGCCGGGGGTAAGGACATAGCCGTGTTTGCGGATCTCCTCCAGTGTCGCGCTCTTGCAGAAGCCGGGGACATCCTCGTACTCGTTACCTTCCTTGCTGCCGCGCCAGGCATGGTAGGTGTCCGCTACGCAGACTATGTCTTCTTGAGCTAAATCACGGCGTGTGCGGTCAATCATGCGCCCCATCTTGCGTGCGTCGATGAACAGCGTCTCGCCCCGGCGCTCGCGGTATTCCGCGTTTAGGCGTCCTTTCGACAGGAACCAGAGGCAGGCGGGTATCTGGGTGGACCGGAAGAGCTGGCCAGGAAGGGCGATGATGCAGTCCACGAGGCCAGCTTCGATGATGTTCTTGCGTATCTCACCCTCGCCGGACTGATTCGACGACATGGAGCCGTTGGCGAGGACGAAGCCTGCCGTGCCTCGCGGCGCAAGGTGGTACAGGAAATGCTGCACCCAGGCGAAGTTGGCGTTGCCGACCGGTGGAACGCCGTATTCCCACCGTTTGTCGTCCCTGAGCCGTTCGCCACCCCAGTCGGAGACGTTGAAAGGAGGATTGGCAAGGATGTAGTCCGCCCGCAGGTCAGGATGGCGGTCGTTGTGGAAGCTGTCGCCGTGCTCGATACGGCCTTCAATGCCCCGGATCGCGAGGTTCATCCTTGCCATGCGCCATGTCGTGTAGTTGGACTCCTGCCCGTATATGGAGATGTCCCCCACTGCCTTTCCGCCGTTGCCGTTGCCGCTGACGTGGGCGCGTATGAAACCCACCGATTGGACGAACATGCCGGAGGAGCCGCAGCAGGGATCGTAGACCCGGCCCTGGTACGGCTCCAGCATCTCCACCAAGAGCCGCACGACGCTGCGAGGGGTGTAGAACTCGCCGCCTTTCCTGCCCTCAGCCAAGGCGAACTGTTCAAGGAAGTACTCGTAGACAGCGCCCAGTACGTCGGTGGCGCGGGCCTCGGCGCCGCCAACCTTGATGTTGCTCACCATGTCGACCACCTGCCCCAACCGGGCCTTGTCCAAGGCAGGCCGAGCGTAATCCTTGGGCAGCACGTCCTTGAGCGCGGGGTTGTCACGCTCGATGGCGATCATGGCGCCGTCGACCAGTGTCCCGATGGTGGGTTGGCGGGTCTGGTTCTTGAGATACTGCCAGCGGGCCTCGGGAGGCACCCAGAAGATATTCTCGGCAATGTACTCGTCCCGGTCCTCAGCGGCGTCTTCCCCCCATTCAGCCAGCACTTCCGCGTGGCGCTCTTCGAAGGCGTCGGAGATGTACTTGAGGAAGACCAACCCAAGGACGACGTGCTTGTATTCGGCGGCGTCCATACTGCCCCGCAGGGCGTCGGCCATGCGCCAGTACTTGGCCTCATCTCTGGTGGTGGCGCCGTTCGGGCTGGACTCGGACGGTGCTGTGTTCGGGACGGTCGAGAAGCTTGGCATGGCGCAGGTAATGTACCACAGCCACCCCTGCCGCACTCCGCGGCAGGAGCCCTGGTACTTCCCCCCACGTTCAAGGACGTCATCCCTAGCGGACTGGACCCTCGTGACATCCGGTGGGTGCGTAGACGGCTCCTGCGTTGCTACGCTCGTCCCATGAGATTCACCGAACAAGAACTGCTTGACGCGCTTGCCCGGATGCCGTTCGTCGACACGCTGGAGCTCGCGGTCATCCTCGGCGAGGCGTACGCGACCGTGCACCGCGCCCTGACCGGGCTGCTCGCCGACGGCATCGCCACACGGGTCAACCACGGGACCCTCCACCTGCCGACAAGCGGGAGGTGGTTCCTGACGGCCGAGGGCATCGACGAGGCCGCTGACCAGCTCGGATTCACGGCGCCGTCCGAGTTCGTGCGCACGTACCCGGTCTCGCAGCAGTGGCTGACGCTGCTGCTGCGCCGGATGGACGCAGTGGCATCGGTCTACCGGCTGGCGCTGGCGCTCTCGCCTGGGTATGGCTCTCGCCGGTCCCGGGTGGAGTTCCACCGCCGCGGCCGCTTCGACGTGACGATCACCCTGCACAACGGACGCAGCTTCGGCGTTGTGCGCCAAGGGCTGGGGCTGCGCAGGCGCTCGCTGCACGACCGTCTGCGAGCGATAGCGCAGCACGACCCCTCCCGCCGTCCCGGCACGGTGCTGGTCCTGGTGCCGAGTGACTGGGAGCAGCGGCTGACGGCTCGGCTGTGCGAGCGGGTGCACCTCCACGACTGCTACGTTGCGGAGGAGTCGTGCGACGCGCTGGAGAGCGAGAACAGCCACCTCTGGCTGGAGCGGACGTGGACGTACGGTGATGAGTACCACACGCTCCACGACGTGCGCTCGCGGTGCAGCCGGGACAGGGGTTGGTTGATCAGCAGCGGGGCCGGAGACGCGCCTCGCTGCCCCATCCGGAGCGGATGGTGTGCTCGGCGCCGGCCTTCGGCCTGAGCCCGTCGGAGAAGCGCGTCCTCGACCTCGTGACCGACCACCCTATGCTGCCGCGCGAGCACCTCGGGCGTTGGCTCGGCGTCTCCGAGGGGCGGGTGAGCCAGGTGATGCGCAGCCTCGTGGATACGTGGGGGCTGATCGAGCATTGCGGGCGTCGCGGCCGCGTTCGCTACACGCTGTCCGACGGCGGCATCCGCCACATCGCCCACCGGGACCGGGCCCAGTTGCCGGCGGCGCGGGAGACGTGGAGCACGGCGCTCACGACCGATCATCACGGCCGCAGGCGACACCTGGGACACCGTATCGATACCTGGGCGCGCCAGACGAGGCACGCGGACGCGGTGACGTGGTTCCTGTCGGAGCTGGCGGCTGAGACGCTGGCCGATGATTCGAGCGAGCTGCTGTGGACGTTGCCGACCGAGCGGGCGACGCGGTCCGTCAGGCGCGGAGAGCCGGTCATCGCGCCGGATGCGGTCGGAGAGCTGATCGCCGGGGACAGCC
>VXQP01000067.1 GCA_009838965.1 Chloroflexota bacterium
TCGCCATCCTCGAATCCGGGTTCGGCTGGCTCCCCTTCTGGATGAAGCGCATGGAAGACCAGGTGCACTACATGGGCTACGTCGCCGAGGACCTCCAGCACACGATGGAGGAGTACATGACCGGCGGGCGCTTCTTCGCCGCCGTCGTCCTCCACGAGGGCCCGGACATGGTGAAGATGGTCTCCGACTTCATGGGCGACCACGTCCTCATGTTCGGCTCTGACTTCCCCCACGCCGAGTCCCGCTTCCCCGACTCCGTCGACCTCGTCCTCGGCTGGGACCAGCTCGACGACGACGACAAACGCCGCCTCTTCTGGGACAACCCCGCCGCCTGCTTCCGCTGGGACTGATATAGCCCTCGTCATTCCAGCGAAAGCTGGAATCCAGAGTGCGCACCAGCGCACACGGTCACGCGGTGGGGCGGCGTAGGGCCTGTCCGGTGTAGGGGCATCCCTTGTGGGTGCTCTTGCCCCCGTGTGTCACGTGGCCCCATTCGCGTCTCCTGTCACTCCTGAGTCATTGTCCGATGCCTCGGACTCAGGTAGCCTGTGTGCATATGCCATTTGAATCTCTGCCGACCCGTCCCCGTCCATCTACCCGTACCCAGCGACACTCCACCGTCTGTGCTGACTGTAGTACGCCCACCGTTGTCCGTTTCCGGCCAAGGCCGGGCAGGCCGGTGTACTGCTCCCCGTGCTTCAAGGCTCGGCGCAGCGGCCGTGCCCCCGCCGCTGAGTCTCCTCCTGACGATGCAGTAACTGCATGCGTTGCCGGTGCTGACGTGTTCCCCGGGATGAAGCTGACCGCCGATACGAGAGCCGCGATCGCCCGGATGAACATATCCGAGCCCACGCCTATCCAAGAGAAGACCATCCCCTACCTGCTCGCCGGTCGCGATCTGATAGGACAGGCGCGCACGGGATCGGGAAAGACACTGGCATTCGCAGCGCCCTTGGTGGAGCAGTGCGACCCGTCGGTGCGGCAGGTGCAGGCGCTGGTGCTCGTGCCCACCCGGGAACTGGCCATCCAGGTGGCTGGTGTCACGGAGGCATTGGCGTCCTCGCGGCAATTGCGTCTGACGCTGCTGTACGGCGGACGCTCGTTGGGGCCGGAGTCCACCGCGTTGAGGAACGGGGCCCAGATTATCGTTGGCACCCCGGGCCGAACGCTGGACCATCTCCGGCGGGGCACGCTGGACCTGTGCTCGCTTCGCTTCCTCGTCTTGGACGAGGCGGACGAGATGCTGGACAGGGGATTTGCCCACGACGTGGAAGCCATCCTGAGGGGGACGCCTTCTGGGCGGCAGACGGCGCTCCTGTCCGCAACCATGCCTGAGTGGGTGGCGAACACCGCCACGAAGCACCTGCGGAACCCCGTTACCGTGGAAGTGGACGCGGGCATGCAGGCGGTCCCCACGGTGGAGCATCGGGTCTACTCCATCGAGAAGAGCGACAAGATCGGGGCCCTCCGAACGCTGTTGGACCAGCGCGACGGCGCTCCCATTGTCGTCTTTGGCAAGACCAAGCACGGCGTCAAGAAGCTTGCGAAGCAACTCGATGCGCTGGGCTACCCGGTAGGGGCGCTCCAGGGGAACCTCAGCCAGAATGCCCGCGAGCGCGTGATGACGGACTTCCGTTCCGGCGCACTGCCTATCCTCGTGGCGACGAACGTGGCTGCGCGTGGCCTGGATATCGAGGGCATCGAGCAGGTCATCAACTACGACCTGCCGGACTCGGAGCAACTCTTCACACACCGCATCGGCCGCACAGGCCGCATGGGCCGCACCGGAGAGGCCATAACGTTCATCACGCCCGAGGAAGAACGGAAGTGGCGTGAGATCGAGCGCGCCCTTGGCCGCCGGTTCAGCCGCAAACCCTGGCGCACGCTCCGTCAACGGGCCGTCGCGTAGCGTGATTGACCGGGCGGAGGGGCGCCCCTCGTAACCGCCCTGCCTGCTATCCTTCCCCGGCAGGAGGCACCCTTGGAGACCGAACGCATCTTCCCCGGCGTGTGGGAGTTCCGTACCGAGTACGGACGCGACACCGCCGAGCTCTTCACCGACGGCGCGATGCCCCACGCGGCGTGGTTCGTCGCCGGCGACCACCCCGCCATCCTCGACCCCGGCCCCACGTCCATCGCCGAGGAGCTGCTCGACGCCATCCGCAAGCTCGGCCACGACACCGATGCCATCGAGTGGATCGTGCCGTCGCACATCCATATCGACCACGCGGGCGGCAGCGGCTGGCTCGTGCGGGAGCTCCCCCGCGCAAGGGCCGTCTTCCACACGCGCGGCGCGCCCTTCATGCGCGACCCCGCCCGACTCATCGCCGGCACCGCCGACGTCTTCGGCGACACGTGGGAGGCCGTCTTCGGCGACATCCTTCCCGTGCCGGACGAGAGCATGGTCATGGTCGAGGACGGCGATACGCTCGACTTCGGCAGCGGCGCGCCCTACCGCATCGTGTTCATGCCGGGGCACTCGCTCGACCACATCGGCGTCTACGACGAGGCGAACGAGGCCCTCTACTGCGGCCACGGCCTCGGGAACTACAAGCCGCCGCGCTTCCTCCCTGACCCGCCGATGACGCTCCCGTACTTCGACGTCGACGCCAGCATCGCCTCCATCCGCAAGGCGCGCGAGCTCGCGCCCAAGTACCTCCTGCCTGTCCACTCCGGCTTCCTCGCCTCCAACCCCGCATTCGCCATCGACGCCGTCGAGCGCATCACCATCGAGCTCGGCGAACTCATCAAGGAGGGCATGGCCGCGGGCAGGAGCGAGGCCGAGATGGAGAGGGACGTCCGCACCCACCTTTTCGCCGACCCCGCCAAGGCCGACCGCTCCTACTGGCCGGTCGTCGTCTCGTACGTGCGCTACTATGAGCGCCAGGCCCGCCGGGCAAAGAACGCCTGACCGCGGAGGTTTGTAGATGCCGTCGTTCGATGTCGTATCAAAGGTCGACCTGACCGAGGTGGATAACGCCGTCAACGGCGTGAAACGCGAGACCCAACAGCGCTTCGACCTCAAGGGCACGAGGGCGGGCGTCGAACGCTCCGGCAGCGCGCTCACCGTCACCGCCGACAACGACCTCCAGCTCCGCCAGGTGCACGACCTGCTCCACACCTACTTCGCCCGCCGCGACGTCGACAGCCGCTCGCTCTT
The DNA here is from genome assembly GCA_009838965.1 of Chloroflexota bacterium. Classification (GTDB taxonomy): domain Bacteria; phylum Chloroflexota; class Dehalococcoidia; order Lucifugimonadales; family Australimonadaceae; genus Bin16. The sequence continues at coordinate 3,161 of VXQP01000067.1, forward strand.
GTTCGAGACGCCGCAGAAGGCCACCGGCGACAGCTTCCGCCAGCAGGTCACCATCAGGCAGGGCATCGACGGCGACCTCGCCCGCAAGATCGTCAAGGCTGTGAAGGGCACGAAGATCCGCGTCCAGCTCGCCATCCAGGGCGACGAGCTCCGCGTCTCCGGCAAGAAGCGCGACGACCTGCAGGAGACCATCGCCTTCATCAAGGAGATGGGCATCGAACAGCCCCTGCAGTACGTCAACTTCCGCGACTAACGCTCGTCGTTCCTGCGCAGGCAGGAACCTCGCAGCCATGCGGTTGGGATCGTGCGCTCCCCTAATCGTCCACCCACGTCAGGATGCGCTCCGGCGTCAGCCGCAGCAGCACCGAGTGCTCGTCGTGCACGTCCTTCAGGAACTGCTCGGCGTTATCACCCATGTAGCGCCGCGCTATCGACAGCCCCGTCTCCTCGACGCCCTCCGCCGTGATGGCGACCGGCCCCTCCGCCGACACGTACATGTACGGCTCGTCGTGCGTCGAGATGGTGATCGCCGCGCGGCTGTCGCGCTGGAGGTTCTTCACGCGCTGGAACGTACTGCTCGTGAAGACGGTGAACCCGCCGTCGCTGTACTCGTACCAGATAGGGATGGCGTGCGGCGCGCCGTTCGCACGCAGCGTCACGAACACCGCGACGAGCGGCTGCGCCAGGAACGCGGCCATCTGCTCGGGCGTCATGTCGCTCATTGCGTGCTGATCGTCTGCCCGCCGTCCACCACGAGCGCGTGTCCGGTCACGTACGACGACTCCTCGCTCGCCAGGAAGAGCACGCAGTACGCGACCTCCTCCGGCTGCCCCATCCGGTGCAGCGCCGCGACGCGCTGGCCTGCCTCGTACCGCTGGTCCTCGTCGATCGGGCGCGGGCGCGGCGGGAACTCGCGGATGCGGTTCGTCTCGATGGGGCCGGGACAGACGCAGTTCACCCGTATCTCCGGCCCGTAGTCGATCGCCAGCTGGCGCGTCAGGTTCACCAGCGCCGCCTTCGTCGCGCTGTACGACGGGTACCGCGGGCTCGCCCGCAGCCCGAAGCTCGACGCCGTGATGACGATGCTGCCGGACCCTTGCTCCATGAAGTGCGGGAGCACGGCCTGCACGCCGTGGTAGACGCCGTAAAGGTTCAGGTTGATGACGTGGTCCCACTCCTCGTCAGACATCTCGTGGAGCTTCTTCCGAACGCCGGTGCCTGCGTTCAGGAAGACCACGTCCAGCCCGCCGAAGCGGTCGATGGCGGTGCTCACCATCTCCTCGCACACCGCCTTCTGCGACACGTCGCCGAGCAGGAAGTGCGCCTCGCCGCCGTCGGCCTCGATGAGCCGGTCGGTGCGGGGATTGCCGCGCTCCGCCACGTCGGCGCAGACGACCTTCGCGCCCTCGCGGGCGAACAGCCGCGATGTCGCCCTCCCGATGCCGCTTTCGGCGCCAGTCACCACCGCCACCTTCCCGCTCAGCCTGCCGAGCCCGGCCCCCATCCGTAGGTGTTCGCCAGCGTTGTTCGTCATCGGCGTACCTCCTGCGTCGTGCGCGGCCAAGTCTAGCGCAAGCGCGGAGCAGGCGCGTCAGGCATGCGCGTCGAAGGAATGATGTGACGATTCAGGAGTGAAAGATTGGCTGGGGATGATGGATTCGAACCATCGTTACCTGATCCAGAGTCAGGCGGCCTACCACTAGCCGAATCCCCAGCGGCAGACTCTTATGATAGCAAACCGGGGCCGCTCTCGCCTCAGAGCGCGGCCAGGGCGGCGCGCAGCCGCGACACGCAGCGCTCCTTGCCCAGCACCGACAGCGTGTCGAACAGCGGCGGCGCGGCGGTGCGACCCGTCACCGCGACGCGCATCGCCCCGAACAGCTGACCCGTCTTGACGCCCAGCCGCTCCGCGAGCGCCCGGTACGCCGTCTCCAAGGCACCGACGCTCCAGTCGTCCACACTTTCGGCCGTGGCGAGCGCCGCTTCGAGCATGGCGCGTGTCGTATCGGCGTCCAGCCCCTTCGGCACGAGCAGCGACGCGTCGTAGTCGAGGCGCTCCTCGAAGAAGAACGACAGCATCTCCGGCGCCTCGGACAGCCGCTTCAGCCGCTCGCGCTCCAGCGGCACGATGGATGCAAGATAGGCACGGTCCACCGGACGCGCGCTCGCTGGCAGTCCATGCTCATCATCCTCCAACCACGGAAGGAGAGCGTCCGCCAGCGCTGAGTCGTCCATGCCCCGGATGTACAGCCCGTTGAACCAGTCCAGCTTCTCGATGTTGAACACCGCCGGGTTCGCCAGGATGCGCTCCGGCGTGAAGTGCTTGATGAGGTCGTCCTTCGAGAACACCTCGCTCGTCTCGTCGAGCGACCACCCGAGCAGCGCAAGGAAGTTGAACATCGCGTCCGGTAGGTAGCCCATGTCGCGGAACTCCAGCACGGAGGCTGCGCCGTGGCGCTTGCTCAGCTTGGAGCGGTCCGGCCCCAGGATGAGCGGCAGATGCACCAGCACCGGCATCTCGTAGCCGAACGCCTCGTACAGCAGCTTGTGGCGCGGCGCGCTCGGCAGCCACTCCTCCGCCCGCATCACGTGCGTTATCTCCATCAGGTGGTCGTCCACCACGTTCGCGAGGTGGTACGTCGGGTAGCCGTCCGACTTCAGCAGCACGAAGTCGTCCAGCAGCGACACGTCGAACGTCACCTCGCCGCGCACGAAGTCGTTGACGGTGATGTTCCCCTCGGTCGGCATCTTGAAGCGCACGACGGGAAGGTTGGGGTTCTCCTCCCGCGCCTCAGCGGCCCCATTCGGTTCGCGGCAGCGACGGTCATAGCCTGTCGGCTGGCGCTCCTTCTGCCGCTGCTTCCGCACCGCGTCGAGCCGCTCAGGCGTGCAGTAGCAGTGGTACGCCTTTCCCTCGCCGAGCAGCCAGTCCGCGTGCTTCCTGTAGATATCGAGCCGCTCCGACTGCACGTACGGCCCGTGCGGTGCGTCCGACCCCGGCCCCTCGTCCCAGTCGAGGCCGAGCCATCGCAGGGCATCGAGGATCGCGTCGAGCGAACCGGGAACGAGGCGCGCCTGGTCGGTGTCCTCGATACGCACGATGAACGTCCCGCTGGTGTGGCGCGCGTACAGCCAGTTGAACAGCGCCGACCGTATGTTGCCGACGTGCGGGTCGCCGGTCGGGCTCGGGGCGTACCGGACGCGGACCGTCATGCCTCAGCTCTTGGTCGACGGCAGGAACGGCGCGAGCTTGTCCATGAGCGACGAGAGCGTGCGCGTCTGTATCCACACGTCGCCGCTGCCGGTGAACTTCAGCACCAGTCCCTCGCCGCCGGCGATGAGCGAGCCGAGACCACCGACCTTGCCCACCGAGTACTGCACGTTGTCCGTGAACGCCACGACGTGCCCCGTGTCCACGACGAGCTCGCTGCCCGGCTGGATGTTGAGCTTCTTGATGGCCCCGTACGAGTTGACGTGCACCGTGCCCTGTCCGCCTCCGGTGTACGCGCGCAGGAAGAAGATCTTCTCCCCGCTGAACATCCCTCGCATCCCCTGGAACTTCGCGTCCGTGTATACGTTCTCCGTACACGCGAGGAACGAGCTGCCCTGGATGTACAGGTTCTGCCCCGGCAACAGGTCGTGGGAGATGATGTCGCCCGGCGTCGGTGGCGCGAGGCTGATCCAGCCGCCGCCCGGCCCTGCCGTGAACGTGTTGAGGAAGAACGACTCGCCGCCCAGCATCCGCTTGAACCCGCCGAACAGTCCGCCGCCTCCGCCCATGCCCGTCCGCATCTCCAGCCCCTGCTGGGCTGCCATCGCTCCGGGCTCCGCCTTGATCGACTCTCCGGCCGACAATTCCGCCGTGAGTATCGTGAAACTGGGGTCGAACTCGATCTCCGTCCTCATCCGGTCATCTCCTCCCGGTCGCCGCCCTCTCTGGTGGGCGGCCCCTCACAAGACCAGTCTATCACCCGCCCTTCGCCCGCTCGTGGTGAGCCTGTCGAACCATCCCGCGCTTTAGCGCGCAACCTCGTTGGGCGTCTGATCCCCTCTCCCCCCGGGAGAGGTCGACGCGCTTGCGCGGCGGGTGAGGGTCCCCCAACACGTAGCCTCCCACACCCCGATGCGCTATGCTTGCTCCGTATATGAGAAGCCACCACGGGAGGAGGCGAACCGCATGCTTACCGCGGAGCAGAACGAACGACTTACTCGCGTCGGCCCCGGGACCCCCATGGGCGAGCTCATGCGCCGCTACTGGCACCCTATCGCCGGCAGCATCGAACTCGACGCCGACAACCCCACGAAGGAGGTGCGCCTCCTCGGCGAGGACCTCGTCCTCTACCGCGACGCCAGCGGCACCGTAGGCCTCATCGAACCGTCCTGCGCGCACCGCAAGGCCAACCTCTCCTACGGCATCCCCGAGGAGAACGGCATCCGCTGCGCCTACCACGGCTGGATCTTCAACGAGACCGGCCAGTGCGTCGACCAGCCGTCCGAACCGGAGGGCTCAAAGTTCAAGGACAAGGTGCGCATCAAGGCGTACAAGGCCCAGGAGCTGGGCGGCGTCGTCTTCGCCTACATGGGGCCTGACCCCGCACCCCTGCTGCCCCGCGTCGACGTCCTCGTCTGGCCGGGCGTCCGGCGCACGCAGTCCATCATGATCCCGTGCAACTGGCTCCAGTGCCACGAGAACTCGCTCGACCCGCTCCACTTCCAGTGGCTCCACCGCTACTGGGGCGGCTGGGTGATGAACCGGAACAAGCCCCCCGAACTGCGTGACCTCTGGAACTCGCGTATCGGCTCGCGCGGCGCCGACCACCGCAAGATCGGCTTTGAGGTCACGGACTACGGCGTCATCAAGCGCAGGCTTGTCGGCGACGAGACGGAGGAGAACGACTACTGGCGCATGGGGCACCCCATCCTCTTCCCCCACGTCCTCCACATCACCTCCAACCTCCAGTACCGCGTGCCCGTCGACGACACCCACACCCTCCACTTCGTCGTCGACCTTGAGCCGCTCGAACCCGGGCAGGAGCAGCCGGACGTGGTGCCTCACGAGGAGGTCCCTGTCTACAACCCTGACGGCACCATCAAGGCCGACTGGGTACTCGGGCAGGACCAGGCCGCGTGGGTCATGCAGGGCCCCATCACCGACCGCACGACCGAGCGCCTTGGCGTATCCGACGTAGGACTCATCATGTTCCGCCGCATGCTCGAGGAGCAGATGCGTATCGTCGAGAGCGGCGGCGAGCCCATGAACGTCATCCGCAACCCGGACGAGAATGAGATCCTCGTCTACCCGGTGGAGTTCTTCGAGTACCCCGGCTACGAGGGCCGGCTCCGCGGGCCGTTCAAGGACATCGTTGTGAACAACACTATCGAAGCCGAGCTCTCCGGCGAGGGCGCCAAGCTCCCCGAGTGGGAGGGCATCGAGATCGACGACCCCGCCGCCGTCCGCCGCAACCGCATGGTCGGCGACGTCATCTAGAACGCCGCACACACCACGCTGAACAGAGGGGGCTCGCCGCACGGCGAGCCCCTTTCGTCATTCCCGCGAAAGCCCGCGCTTAGCGCGCAACCTGCCCCCTTTGGCCTGGTGTAGGGGCGTCCCTTGTGGGCGCCCTTTGGTTCTTCCTCCTCGATGGGGGAAGGTTAGGATAGGGGGGTGAACTGGAAGGGCTGGGGTGAGGGGCCCCTACACTTGAACCCCCCGCCACCGCACGCTACGCTGCCCACGTCGTCCCGTTGCCATGGAAAGGAGAGCCCCATGAAAGCGAAAGGCATACGCTCGTGGAACTACAGCGTCGCCGACCTCGAAGACTCGGTGCGGTTCTACCAGGAACTGTTCGGGGCCGAGGTCACGACGAGGCACCAGGTGCGGGGCGTCGACGTCGTCCGGCTCCGCGTGGGCGACTTCGCCATCGGCCTCTTCGACGGCTCGGCGGGCGAGAATGAAGGCGTACCCCACCACACCTTCGACCTCGATGGCCCCGGCGACCCCGCCGAACTGCGGCGCGACCTCGAGGGGCGCGGCTTCACCGTCGACCACATCCGCGAGCACCGCGACGGCGCGGGTTACTCGCTCTACGTCGATGACCCCAACGGCAATCACCTGGAGCTGTCCGTCGGGCAGGGCTGAGCCATCGTCATGGCCCCAACCGTCGTGGTCCTCGGCAGCATCAACATGGACCTCATCGGCGCCGCTCCCCGGCTGCCGTCGCCCGGCGAGACCGTCCTCGGCGGCGACTTCTACACCGCGCCGGGCGGCAAGGGCGCCAACCAGGCGGTCGCGGCTGCCCGCATGGGCGCATCCGTTCGGATGGTTGGCCGAGTGGGCACGGACCTGTTCGCCCCGCAACTCTTGGACAGCCTGCGCGCCAGCGGCGTCGACGTGAGCGGGGTTATGGAGGACCCCGATGCCGCGTCCGGCGTTGCGATGATCCTCCTCGACGCCTCCCGCGAGAACCGCATCCTGGTGGCCAGTGGCGCGAACATGCGCTGCGACGATACGCAGGTCGACGCCGTGAAGTCGGCGCTCGATGGCGCGGATGCCCTCATGCTCCAGTGCGAGATACCGGCTGCCGCGTCGCTGAAGGCCGCTCGCATCGCGAAGGAGATGGGCGTACACGTCGTCTGGGACCCCGCTCCCGCTGGCGCATTCCCGCCGGAGGCATACGGCTTGGTTGATGCGCTCACCCCGAACCAGGCCGAGGCCGCTGCCCTGACCGGCATCGATGTCACGGACGTGGCGTCCGCCGAGTCAGCGGCCCGCGCCCTTGTCCAACGCGGCGTAAGAGCAGTCGTTGTGAAGATGGGCGAGGCCGGCGCGTTCTACCTGTCGGACGGCGACAGCGGTTACGTCCCGCCCTTCGAGGTCGAGGCCGTGGACACCGTCGCAGCGGGTGACGCCTTCGGCGCAGCCATGACCTGCGCCCTAGCCGAAGGCAAGTCGCTGAGCGAAGCCGTCAGGTCCGGCGCAGCCGCAGGCGCGCTCGCCGTCACCCGCCCCGGCGCACAGGACGCCATGCCCACCCGCGCGGACGTAGAAGCCCTCCTCGTCTGATGAGGGAGAACCGGACGCGGGGCGCAGCCCCCGTCGTTCCTGCGGAGGCAGGAACCTCGCCCGATGTAGGGGCGCCCCTGGTGTGCGCCCCTTTGCCCACCTCGCCCTCTGGGAGAGGTCGCCGCGCGACAGCGGCGGGTGAGGGGGAATCGGTGAGGGCTGGCGTGACATGCTAATCTTCCCCGTGCGGAAGGGGGTGTCGCCATGCAACGCTCGAATGGCTCGCTGACCATCCACGCGGGGAGGCTGCTCGACGGCACGGGCGCGCCCGCTGCGACCGGCGTCGTCGTGCGGATCGAGGGCTCGCGCATCGTATCGGTGGGCCCCGCCTCTGAAGCCGCGCCCGCTGACGGGCACGTCCTCGACTTCGCCAACGCGACGCTCCTGCCGGGCCTGATCGACTGCCACACCCACACGAACATGCCCGGCGACGGCAGGCGCGGCGAGGACGTCCACCTCGTCGACGACGACTCCATCCGCCTGCTCCGCTCGGCGCACAACGTCGGCCGCGCCCTCGAGACCGGCGTGACGACCGTCTGTGACTGCGGGGGCTGGAACCAGACCACCTTCCGCCTCAAGGACGGCTTGGAACAGGGCATCGTTCACGGCTCCCGCGTACTCGCCTCCGGACGCCCGATAACGGTCAGCGGCGGTCACTGCTGGTTCATGGGCTCCGAGGCCGACGGCGTGGACGGCGTCCGGCACGCCGCGCGCCTGCTCATCAAAGAGGGAGCCGACTTCCTGAAAGTGATGGCGACGGGCGGCAGCACGCTCGGCAGCGACCCCTTCCGCCCGCAGTTCTCCCCCGAGGAATTGACCACGATCGCGCTGGAAGGACACCGCCGCGACCGCAAGGTCGTGGCCCACTGCCGCTCGAACGAGGCCATGCGGATGGTCGTCGACGCCGAGTACGACGCCATCATGCACGGCTGGTTCACCGACCAGCACGGCGCACGGGTCTTCGATGAGCACCTCGCCGCCGACATCGCTGAGCGCGGGATATGCGTCAACCCCACGCTGCAGATCACCCGGAGCCGCATCCCCATCCTCCAGGCGCGCGTGGACGCCGGCACCGCCACGGAAGAAGAGACGACGATGCTCGACCGCATGCGGCGCGGCCACGCCACGACCCTCGAGCAGATCGGCAAGCTGATCGAGCACGGCGTCCAGCTCATGGCCGGCTCCGATTGCGGCTGGGGCGTCTACCCGTTCGGACGCTTCGACCTCGAGCTCGCCGCGATGGTGGACGCCGGGCTCACCCCCGCTGGAGCGGTCGCCTCGGCGACAGGAGGCAACGCGAAAGCGCTCGGCATCGACGACACCGTCGGCACCGTCGCGCCCGGCAAGGAAGCCGACCTGCTCATCGTCGACGGCAACCCTGACGAGCGGATCTCCGATGTCGCACGCGTCCTCGCCGTCCTGAAGGCCGGACGGGTCGTCGTCAACAACGCCTGACTCCGTCATTCCCGCGAAGGCGGGAATCCAGGGCGACCGCTAGGTCGCGCGGTGTGGTGGTGCGGGGGTGGTTAGTTCCGCTCCTGGTAGGCGTGTCGAAACCACGACCCCATCATGTCCATCCCTATTGTGAATTATCAATACCGGAGAATCATCTAAGCGTATTTCTTGAGAACTCTTGATATGGATGCAATGCTTTTTTCCAGATTAGCAGCCATAGTAAGCGCCTCTTCACTCGCTTTTGCGGTTTCGCGATTGAGCCGACGTTCCAATTGAGGTAGTGTAGCTAGTTTTGTAGCAAACTCAAGTTGCGAATCTCGTGCTCCAGCTAATACAGATTCAAAACTTCGTAGTGAAGTCAGCAATGTATCTAACCCCTCGGGTGTAGAATTTGATGAGTCAGATTGTTCTACATGGAAATAGATTACGAATTCGAGACTGTTTTCAGTCTCCTGCACGATATCCGAATATTGAGCGTTTACTTGCTTCAACCGGGAAACGAAAACGGACATTCGTTCAGCAAGTCGACGCGCTACTTTTCTTGCAGCCATCGGAGAGGATTCGTTTGGATTAGCACCAATGTTTGTGAAGTCTCTTGTTGCAGTCTTTAGAGACCTTGTTAAGCCTTGAAGATCACTCGTTATCCCCTCGGCGAGAACTCCAATACGTTGGTATCCATCCAAGAGAGCAATCTGGTGATCAAGCAACCCCCGGTCATCTTCATCCGATGTATCGGCTTCAGGAGAGTCCGCGTTATCGTTTAATGGCGTTGTACTCTGATAAAAATCGGTGACAGGGCTCCCATAGCTAACTGACCCATCTGCAATTCCTGTTGCATATCTAGTCAGCATTTCTTTTGCTTCAGCTATGTGTCCAAAGTGCGTGCTGTACTCTAGCAAACGATAAGATTTCAGATCGAAAGGAACATCAGTGATGCTTTGGGTCATGAGTATCACGGGTTTCCTGAGAGCGTGAGTGAGCCCCAATTCGTAGAATACATTGGGATTCGCAGTAGTCAGATCTGCAACAATCAGATCACTGCGAACAATCTTTTCGAGAATGTCCCGAAGAATGTTCTGCTGGCTCTCAATGTCGTCAGCACGTTCGACACTGAAAGATGCAGCTTCTAGCGCAGGTTTGATGAAGCCCGAATAAATGAGATCAAACTCTTCATCAAATGGCATTATCACAAAAGCGGTAAGTTGGTTCATCACTGTTCTGTGCCTTCGGAGTTACTGTCGGGTTTCTCTCATTACTGCCATGTTCCGAGCATACTGCACGTCCGATATCTGGTCAAGGAGGGCGTCATAACCCCAACGAAGCCTGTAAAAGAAGTTCCTGTGAGCCTGACACGCCTCCCTAGCCGCCCTGTACATCCTGTCCATCCCTGTAGAGTGCTATGCTCGCCTCGAGAGACTGGGAGGACCTCGAACATGGACATGGGTCTCACGGACAAGGTCGTGCTCATCACGGGCGCGGGACGCAACATCGGACGGGCGACAGCCGAGGCGTTCGCCGCCGAAGGCGCACGCCTCGTGCTCACGACGCGCCGCAGCAACGAACTGCTGGAGCAGACCGCGGACGCCTGCCGTGCCGCCGGCGCCGAGGTCGTGACCGCCCTCTGCGACGTCGGCGACGAGGGCCAGGTGAAGGACGCGGTCCAGGCGGCCGAGCGCACTTTCGGCGGAGTCGACGTCCTCGTCAACAACGCAACGAACCGCGTGCAGGGCCCCTTCCTCCAGATGTCCAACGAGGACTGGCGCGTGACCGCCGCCGCGAACCTGGACGGCCCCATCTTCGCGAGCCGCGCGGTGCTCCCCGGCATGGTCGAGCGCGGCTGGGGGCGCATCGTCAACTACTCCGGCGTCTCCGCCTACCGGGGCGGCGGCGCCATGAAGGCCGCTGTCAAGCTCGGCGTCGTCGGCCTCACCCGTGGCCTCGCCCGCGAGTTCGGCAAGCACGGCGTCACGGTGAATGCCATCGCTCCCGCCTCTATCGAGGGCGAGCGCGACCCCGGCACCGAGCGTGACGTCGATATCTCCGGTATCGATCCCAAGCTCCCCATCCCGCGCTTCGGCCAGCCCGAAGAGGTCGCGGCCCTCGTCGTCTACCTCTGCAGCAAACACGCGGGCTACGTCACCGGCCAGACCTTCCACATAAACGGCGGCGACATACTCCAGTAGCGCCCCACAGAGGAGACCTCATGACCCAGCAAGCCCCGCTCGACACCCTCGCGTCCTACGTCGCAACCGCTCTCGACCGGCCCCTCCCGCCTGCCGTCCTTGAGAAGACGAAGCACCACGTCCTCGACACCATTGCGGCGATGGTCACCGGCTCCCGCCTCAAGCCCGGCGAGGCCGCCATCAGCTTCGTCCGCTCCCAAGGAGGCGTTCCCGAGGCCGCCGTCGTCGGCTCCAACGTCGTCACCACCGCCATCAACGCCGCCATGGCCAACGGTATGCTCGCTCACTCCGATGAGACCGACGACTCCCACGCGCCGTCGCTCACCCATCCGGGATGCGCCGTCGTCCCCGCCGCGCTGGCCGTGGCCGAGCGCCAGGATGTCTCCGGCGAGGCGCTGCTGCGCGCCGTCGCCCTCGGCTACGACGTCGGCTCGCGCATCGCGCGACTCATGGGCGGCATCGACGCTCGGGGCTGGCACGGCCACGCCACTCACACCATCGGCCCGATGTTCGGCTCGGCAGCTGCAGCGTCGGCCCTTGTGGGACTCGATCCCCAGGGCGTCCGCTACGCCCTCTCCTACACTGCGCAGCAGGCCTCCGGCATCACGTCGTGGGCCCGCGACTCCGAGCATGTCGAGAAGTCGTTCGTCTTCGGCGGCAACGGTGCGCGCTCCGGCGTCACCTCCGCACTCTTCGTCGAGAGCGGCATGTCCGGCGAGGAGGACGCGTTCCAAGGCGAGAACGGCTTCCTGGACGTCTTCTGCCCCCGCCGCGAAGAGTTCCCCCAGTGGGTCGCGAGCCTCGGCGACCACTACGAGATTACCCTCACCAACATCAAGAAGTTCTCCGTCGGCTCGCCGATCCAGGCCGCCGCCGAGGCCATGACCTCGCTCGTGATCGAGCACGGCATAGGCCCCTCCGACATCCGCGAGGTCGAGGCGCTGCTCCCGCCGCAGGGCGCCAACATCGTGAACGGACGCCACATGCCGGACGTGAACCTCCAGTACTGCATGGCCGTCATCGCGCTGGACGGCGGCAGGCTCACCTTCCAGGCGACCCACACCTACGAGCGCATGAGCGACCCTGCCGTCGTCGATCTCATGGCGAAGGTCCGCCTGCAAGGCAACCCCGAGTTCGCGGGCATGGAGCGCCAGCGCCCTGCCACCGTACGCATCCACACCGCGAGCGGCGTCCTGGAGCGCCACGTGCCCGCCGTCCACGGCACGGCGGACAACCCCATGACCACGGAGGAGGTCGACGAGAAAGCGCTCGACCTCATCGGCGGTGTCTACGGCGAGCAACGCGCCCGCGACGTCGTCGCTGCCGTCCACGCCCTCGACACGACCCCCGCCTCCGTCCTCCGCCCCCTCCTCACCGAGTGATTCCTTCCCCCTTGATGGGGGAAGGTTAGGATGGGGGTGAAGGCGGGAATCCTGGGTGCCCGTCAGGGCACGCGGTGGGCTGTGGCTGGGGGCGCTCCGTCGTTCCTGCGGAGGCAGGAACCCCGCCTGGTGTAGGGGCGTCCCTTGTGGGCGCGCTTGTTCCCACCCCTCGCCCTCAGGGAGAGGGAAACGCGCGTCAGCGCGAGGGTGAGGGTGGACCGGACGCGGGGCGCAGCCCCCGTCATTCCTGCGAAGGCAGGAATCTCGCCCGGCCTGGGGGCACCCCTTGTGGGTGCCCTCCCTACTTACCTCGCCCCTTGGGAGAGGTCGTCGCGCGACAGCGCGGCGGGTGAGGGTCCTCCCCTAATACACCCCTGGGAAGATCCGGTACTTCACCAGCGACTTGTACTCCGCCCACTTCTCCTCGCCGTACTTCTCGGCGCAGTGCTTGTCGTCGTCGCGCTGGCGCGAGGTGAACAGCGAGACGATGAAGACGAAGTAGACCCACGCCCACGGATTGCCGAAGTGGCCGAATATCAGCGCGACCGAGAGCGAAGCGAACCCCTCGCCCATGTAATTGAAGTGCCGCGCCACGCCCCAGTAACCGCTGTACAGGATCTTGCGCTCGCCGACCTCGATGTACTTCGGCTCGATGATGCCGAGGAACTTCCGGTCAGGGAACCGCTTGAACATGTACTTCTGCATGTTCGCGCCCCGCGAGATGCTCCACCCGAACAGGAACAGCAGGGGCGTCCCGATGAGCCAGACGTACGTCCATGGTGCCGAGAACCCGGGGTCCGGGTGCGCGGCCATGCCCCACAGCGGCAGGATGAACAGCCATCCGTAGATGACGAGCCCACCCCAGAACAGCATGAAGCCGAGCCGCTCGTGGATCAGGTCGTAGGTGTAGAGCTGGACGCGCTCGAAGACGAAGTAGTCCAGTATGTAGAACGTGAAGAACGCCGCGTACAGGAACACGCCGGGGTTGGCGTCGGCGCCGAAGCGGTCGTAGTGGTACGCGGCCCCGGACAGCGCGTTGAGCGAGAGCATCGCCCCGCCGACGACGTAGAACCACATCTTGATGTCGAATCGGTCCTTGAACAGCGAGATCTCCCGCACCCGCCCGGTCCACAGCTCCGCGAGGGGGCCTTTAGTACTGTCGCCCTTCGGCTGGGTGAACACCGCCGCGATCGCGAAGATGAGCGTGAAGACCGTTCCGCCCGCCACGGAGTAGACCGACGCCCGGTAGAACCACTCGCGCGGCATCCCGGTGACCTCGGTCGCCCACAGGATCAGCACGATGATGAACACCAGGAGGCCGTTCAGCCGGTAGTTGCGCGGTTGGCCGGTCGCCTCGTCGATGACGTAGCCGGGCACCCGCCGTGCGGGCAGGATGATCTGTAACACGGCGAACACGGCGAAGATGATGAGCGGGGTGAAGAACCCCCAGACCGCTTCCGTTCCGGAAAGCTCGAAGAGATGTTCGATGCCAAGCCATTCGATCATGACGGGATACCCCCTTGTCTGACGACGCGGCCATTATGTGCACGGCGTACAGAGACGGTCAACGACACCTGGAGCCTTGTCATGTTGAGCGAAGCCGGAGGCGAAGTCGAAACATCTCTCGGGATGTCTGGTCCCTTCCCCCTTGATGGGGGAAGGTTAGGATGGGGGTGAGGGTACCAACGCCTCCCATCCCTTCTCGGCATCTTTGGTATGCTCGCCCTCGACGCCCATCTCCCGTGACGGAGGTTCGCCATGACCACGCGCCAACTGCCTACCGAGGAGGAAGTGCTCGGCTACTTCGAATCGCTCAGCAACTGGGGACGCTGGGGCGACGACGACCAGCTCGGCACCCTTAACCTCGTCACGCCGGAGAAGCGCAGGCAGGCCGCGGCGCTCGTGAAGGACGGCCTCAGCATTGGCTGCGCGCGCCCCGTCAGCACCCAGTACGCGCTCGATCAGCCGATAACGCCCGTCCACTTCATGGTCGACACCGGCGAGGAGTACTGCCTCGACGATGAGAAGGAATGGACGGCCCAGACCTCCGCCGACTATTTCGGCATGGCCATCCACGGCCCCGGCCAGACCCACCTGGACGCACTCTGCCACCAGTTCTGGCAGGGCAAGATGTACAACGGACGCCCCTCCAGCCTCATATCGTCGAGCGGAAAGGCGGCGTTTGGCGCGGTCGACGGCATGAAGGACGGCCTCGTCACGAAGGGCGTGCTCCTCGACCTCGCGAAGATGCGCGATGTGCTCTGGTACGAGCCCGGCGAGGCCGCCTACGTGGACGACCTCGAGGCGGCGGAGAAGGCGCAGGGCGTCCGCGTTGAGGAAGGGGACGCGCTCCTGCTCCGGTTCGGCTGGTCGAAGCGGCGCTACATGCTCGGCCCCGTGCCGCGCGAGGGCGGGCGCGCCGGGCTCCATGCCTCGTGCCTGCCCTGGCTCCACGAGCGCGGCATCTCCGTGCTCGCCTGCGACAGCGCCCAGGAGGTGCGCCCCACCGGCTACGACCGCTTCTTCGGCCCCATCCATTCGGTCGGACAGGTCGCGATGGGCCTCTGGCTCGTGGACAACGCCGACTTCGACGCGCTTGCCGAGGCGTGCGCGCAGACGGGGCGTTACGAGTTCATGTTCACCGTCGCGCCGATGAACTTCCCGCTGGCGACCGGCTCGCCTCTGAACCCGATTGCCGTCCTCTAGCGCCACCTGACCCATGGAAGCCATCACGACGGCGCTCGGCTACCTGCTCGACCCTGTCTACTGGTTCGTACTCCTCAGCGTCGTCTTGCTCGCCGCCCTCGCCAGTGCCATCCCCGGCATGAACGCCTTCCTCGTGATGGCGCTCGCCTTCCCCTTCATCCTCTTCGAGGTCGACGAACCCGCCATCGGACTCGTCGCTCTCGCGACCATCAGCGGCGTCAGCAACACGCTCGACTCCGTCCCCGCCATCCTCATCGGACAGCCGAGCGCCGCGACGCAGGTGACGTTCCTGGAGGGCCACCAGCTCGCCCGGCGAGGGTACGCCGCGCACACGCTCGGGGCGGTCTACGCCGTCTCCGCGCTGGGCGGCATCGTCGGAGCGGCGCTGCTCACCATCGCCATCCCTGTCGCGCGCCCGTTCGTGCTGCGGTTCGGCTTCCCGGAGATAGCCGCCACCGGCATGGTCGGCATCGCCATGGTCATCGTGTTGAGCCGGGGCGCGATGGTGCGCGGCCTCGTCTCTGCACTCGTCGGCATGCTCCTCGGCATCGTCGGCACCATGGGCCGGCTCACAGTCGACCCGTTCGTGAGTATGCCGCTCGTGCCGTTCATCATCGGTCTGTTCGCGCTGCCCGAGCTGGTCGACCTGATGATGAGCCGCCGGCCGGTGGCAGCGGAGGGCGCGACCTTCGGCAGAAGCGAGGTGTTGCGCGGCGTGGGCTACGGCATCTCCCGGTGGAAGATGACGGTGCGGCAGTCCGCCTTCGGCGTCTTCCTCGGGGCGATCCCCGGCGTCGGCTCCGCCGTGGTGGACTGGCTGGCGTACGCGTTCGGCATCATCCTCACGAAGGACCGCTCGGAGTTCGGCAAGGGCTCGCTGGACGGCGTGCTCTTCGCCGAGTCCGCGCAGAACGCGAAGGAGGCGGGCGCGGCGCTCCCCACGCTGGCGCTCGGCGTCCCCGGTGCGCCGACGTGGGCGCTCGTCGTGGTGGCCATGATCCCGTACGGCGTCGCACCGGGCCCGGAGATGCTCGGGACGCACGCCCATATCACCATCCTCCTCGTGATAACGCTGGCGCTCGCGAACCTCATCATCTCCGGCATCGGCGTTGGCGTCACCGGCTTCCTCGCGCGCCTCACCGCTGTCCCGTACCCCATCATCGGCGCGGTCGTCATCCCCATCGCGCTGCTCTCCACCTTCGTGGACACGACGAGTTGGCGCGGCATCCAGATCGCTCTCGGCGTCGGCGCGATGGGGCTCGTGATGAAGCGCTACAACTGGCCGAGGCCGCCCATGATCCTCGGTTTCATCCTCGTGGACGTCATCGAGCGCAACCACTTCAACGCGGTCAGCATCCACGGCTACCCCGGTTCGCTCACCCGCCCCATCACCATCGTCATCCTGCTCATCGCGATCGCCGTCGCCGCGGTGCTCCTACGCTCTGTCAGACGCATGGAGCGCGAAACGGAGCTGGCCTCGGAGGATGCGGACACCGAGCCTGACCGCCCTGCCCGTGGGTGGAAGGAGCGCTTCCTCAACCCGGACGTGCTCATACCGCTCGTGGTTATGGCGGGGATGGCCCTGATGCTGTCGGACCACCTGTCGCATCCCGTGCAGGACCGCTGGCGCTTCACCACCTACCCGTTCTGGCTGCCGGTCATCGCGCTGGGGCTGTTGGGGTTCGAACTGTTCCGCGGGCTCCGTGGCCGGCCGCGTCCCTCCACCATCATGGACCTCGGCCTCGTCAGCGGAGGCGCCGAGGGAGCACGGGAAGCGGCGTACCGGATGCTGGGCCTGTTCGCCCTATTCCTCCTGATCGGCACGACCGTCGGCCTGAGATGGGGAGCGCTCGCATTCGCACTGGCAGGGCCGATCGTGCTGCTGCGTGGCTACGGGCGGTTCCTCATGGCGCTCGTCGCCGCGGCGGTCGTCGGGATATTCATCAAGGTATTCCTGGACAACATCCTCTTCGTCATCTACCCGGAGCCGTTCATCCGCAACTGGTTCACGGGAGGCTAGGCGCGGCGCAACTCCGACAGCGCGTCGGAGAGGTCGTCCGGGAGCGGCGACTCGAACGTCTTACGCTCCGTTTCAGCGGGTGGCATCGCGATCTCCAGCCGCGCCGCGTGCAGGAAGTGCCGGGGCACGAGCGGCGAGCGTCTGCCGTACACCGGATCGCCCACGAGCGGATGGCCGATGGCCGTAAGATGAACGCGTATCTGGTGCGTGCGGCCGGTGACCGGATGCGCCTCGACCAGCGTGAACCTGCCGTGCGGGCCGTCGAAGCGTTCGACTACCTGATAGTGCGTAAGAGCAGCGCGTCCTCCCTCCACCACCGCCATCTTCTTGCGCTGCTTCGGATGCCTGCCGATGGGAGCGTCGACTTCGCCCTCGGTCTTACGAACTGTCCCCGTGGTCAGGGCGACGTAAGACTTGTGGACGCTGCGCTCCTTCATCTGGCGCGAGAGACTGCGGTGCGCCGCGTCCGTCTTCGCCACGACGATGAGGCCGGACGTGTCCTTGTCCAGCCGGTGCACGATGCCGGGGCGCTCCACCCCGCCGATGCCCGGCAGGTCCGGCACGAGCGCCAACAGTGCGTTCACGAGCGTGCCGTCCCGGTGTCCCGGCGCGGGGTGCACCGTGAGCCCCGCGGGCTTGTCCACCACGATGAGTTGATCGTCTTCGTAGACGATGCCGACGGGGATGTCCTGTGGCGCGAGGTCGAGCGGCGACGGCGGCGGCACGACAACCACCACCACGTCGCCGCCGCGCACGGCAGCCGACGGCTTGACGGGGCGTCCGTTGACGGTGACGCGCCCCTCCCGCGCGAGCGCAGCCGCCCGCGAGCGGCTGAAGGATGGATCGCGCGCCTGCACGAACGTGTCCACGCGCGAGCCGGTGTCGGCCTCGCTTGCGGTGAATCGCGCTTCGGTGGTCTGCATGGCTCCGCGGCGGACGGGTCGGGGCGTGCGGCGGGAGGCTAGTCGGCGTACTCCTCGTCGCCGGGGGTGCTCGTTGTGACGAGCGTGGGGCGCGGCGCCGGCCGGGTCAGCAGGAGCACCGCACCGAAGATGATGATGCCGGTGACGATGGACGCGTCCGCGAGATTGAAGATGTACCAGGGGCCGACGTCGATGAAGTCGGTGACGTGCCCCAGCCTGATGCGGTCGGCCAGGTTGCCGAACGCGCCCGCGAACATCAGGCCCAGGCTCGTCTGTACCCAGACGCCCGGCGTGCCCTGCGAGCGGTAGAACAGGACCAGCACGACGATGCCGATGATGGAGGCGATGGTCAGCGGCATGTTGTTCCCGCCGAAGAGCCCGAACGCGCTTCCCGTGTTCGCGACGTGCGTGAAACGGAAGAAGCCCTCCTCCGGCCAGGACGAATACATCGGGAGGTAGAACTCGATGCCCAACTTCGAGAACTGGTCCGCCGTAAACACCAGCAGCGCGATAAGGATGACCAGCCCGTGCTTGTAGAGGAACGCAACCATCGCTCCCCAGTTTACCAGCAGGCGCTGGTAGAATCGCCGTATCCCCGGTGAAGGACGGACGACGATGGCGAACAACGGCACAGCGCCCCGTGTGATAGACCTGCGCAGCGACACGCTCACGAAGCCCACCGACGCGATGCGCCGCGCGATGGCCGAGGCCGAGGTCGGCGACGACGTGTACGGCGAGGACCCGACCGTCAACCGGCTGGAGGAGACCGCCGCACGCCTCATGGGCAAAGAGGCCGGCCTCTACGTCACGAGCGGCACGATGGGCAACCTCGTCTCTGCGCTCTCGTGGTGCAACCGGGGCGACGAATTGGTCTGCGGCGTGGACGCGCACCTGCTCGTGAACGAGATGGGCGCCATCGCGACGTTCGGCGGCGTGCAGATGCGCGCGTTGCCCAACGACAAGCGCGGCCTGATGGACCCGAACGACGTCGAGCTGATCGTCCCGCCGGGCGGGTACTTCCCGCGCATGGCGCTGCTCACCCTCGAGAACACGAACAACCGCGGCAACGGTGCGGCCTACACGGTCGAGCAGATGCAGCCGCTGGTCGACGTGGCGCGCGCCAACGGCATGGCCGTGCACATGGACGGCGCGCGGATATGGAACGCGTCGGTCGCGCTCGGCGTGCCGCCGTCGGAGCTCGCGTCGGTCGCGGACTCGGTGACGTTCTGCCTCTCGAAGGGGCTCTCCGCGCCGGTGGGGTCGGTCGTCACGGGCAGCAGGGAGTTCGTCGCGCGTGCGCGCCGCATCCGCAAGATGGCGGGCGGCGGGCTGCGGCAGGCAGGCGTGCTCGCCGCTGCGGGGCTGGTCGCGCTCGACACGATGGTCGACCGGCTCGCCGACGACCACGCGAACGCGAAGCGCCTCGCGGAGGGGCTTGCGCGCATCCCCGGCTTCGAGGTCGACCCCGGCACCATCGAGACGAACATCGTCTACGCGGAGCTCGACGACGGCGACGGCCCCGGCACGTCCGCGCGGCTGAAGGAGCGCGGCGTCCTCGGCAACGGGCGCTTCAACTGGGTGCGCTTCGTGCCGCATTACGGCATCACCGCCGAGGATATCGACGAGGCGCTGGACGCCATCGAGAGCACGGTGAAGGCGGGGGTGTAGGCGCGGAGTTGTCATTTCGAGCGGAGCGCAGCGGAGTCGAGAAATCTCTCCGGTAACACCGCACGGCCAACGCACTCTGAGAGATGTTTCGACTGCGCCTCCGGCTCCGCTCAACATGACAAGGCAAGTGGCCTCGGCTTTGCTCATGACGATGTAGGAGTCCCAGACTCCGCTCAGCGCGGCGGTCCAAACCACACCCCCAGACTCCGCGCCCTGGGTGGGTCGTCCTCGTTATCGTCGCCGGGCGGCGGGAGGCGGTAGCCGAGGCTGACGCGGTCCGGCGATGCGCGGTCGTCGTTGAGGAACGGCTCAGTGCCCGTCCAGATGCCGAACGACGGCGGGACGAGGAACGCGAGTGCGAGGGCATCGGCCTTGTCAGGCGACGGCAAGCCGCGCTTGCGCATCTCCCGCTTCCCCTGCAGCCGCACCTGCCCTGAACTCGACACGTCGTAGCGGAGGGAGATGAGCTGTCCGGCGAGCTCCTCGTCGCGCGGGAGCGCGAGCAGGCCGTCGTTCAGCAGCATCCGCAGCTCCCAGAAGAACTCGGAGCGCATGTTGTAGAAGCGCGTGCGGTGCGGCGCGCGACCTCCGAAGTGGACGCCGTAGACCGGCTCCCCGAGCTCGCGCAGACGGTCAACGACGCCACCGCCGACGCCGCCCTCGTCCACGAACACGGCCTCTGCTCCCCACGTCCGCAACGTCTGTTGCACCTCGTGGACCAGCCGCATCGTGTCCATCTTCGCGAACGAGCGCAGGTCGAATACGCGTTCTCCCTGCCGCACGCAGATGGCCGACTTGTCGAAGCCGAACCGCCCCACGTCCACGCCCACGTAGACTGGCAGGTTGGGGTCGAGCATTGTCATGCTGAGCAGAGCCGGAGGCGCAGTCGAAGCATCTCTCGGGGAGCGTTCGTGCTGTGCGGGGCTTTCACCCGAGAGATTTCTCGACTCCGCTGCGCTGCGCTCGAAATGACAATCACTCCCCGCAGCCTCACCCTCACCCGCCGCGCTGTCGCGCGCCGACCTCTCCCCCGGGGAGAGGTGATCGTCGTCATTCCCGCGAAGGCGGGAATCTCGCAGCCCGGAAGAGGCAAAGGGCGAGGTTCCTGCCTCCGCAGGAACGACGGCAGCAGCCTCCCCGCGCTGCATGGCGGCCTCGACCGCCTCGCGGCCCACGAGCGAGTCCTCCTGCGCGTCCGGGAACTCGGCGAGGACGGCGGAGGCGTAGAAGGGGTGGTCCTCCGACCAGTCGAGGGCGAGCTCCTCGGCGTCCTCGGGAGTGATGGTGCCGGGTACGCCGCCGTCCTCGCCGGTGAAGTTCGGAGTGTCGTACGCGGAGATCCGGATGCGCCTGTAGATGTGCTGCTTGGCGTGGTGGGAGTCGTGGAACTCGCCGTCGAGCGACATGGCGTTGCCAAGGAGCAGGAGGCGCTTCGGGTGCAGCCGCTTGATGGCGTCCATCTGGTCCTGGGGCATGGCGTGCGCCTCCGTGACGACGACGAGCAGGTTCTGCGCGTGGAAGCCCTGGATGTTGCATGCCTTGTTGGTGGAGAAGCCGATGGCGAACCGGTTCTCGTCGATGCGGTACTTCGAGGCGAGCATCTTCCCTCCTAAACGCTCGGGCGCGACGGCGTACGCCTCGCGCATCTCCTGCCAGACGACGTCCTCCACCTGCCGCTGCGTGGGGCCGGTCACGACGGTCTTGGGGTCCTCCTGCGTCTCCATCCACCAGAGCACGGCGCGCGCGGCCGTCCAGTCCTTGCCGGAGGCGTTGGCCCCGACGACGCTGACGCGCCGGTGGTCCACCATCGCCTCGAGCATCTCGACCTGCTTCGAGTACGGCATCCCCGCCTCCCCGAGCACGTCCCGCACGAAGCCGACAGGGTCGTTCCTGTAGCGTGTGAAGTCTTCTGCCACGGCCCACCTTCTCCACCCGGTTAATACAGACAGCCCCCTCGCTTTTCGCTGAGGGGGCAGCGTTCTTCCAGCGGCTCGTCCGCCAGGGTCAAGTGCGCGCTCTGTTATCGCGCTCTACCATCGTGCGGCAGGAGCGGACGTTTGCGCAAGAGGCGCGTGTCACACATCCGACAATCGACGGGATGCACAGGCTGTACAGGATGGGGCCCCAGCGTTGCAACGGCGGCGGGGCGTAGTAGACTGCGCGCGGCGGCCATAGGCCGCGTGCACAGCACCAACGGGGGAGGCGCGATATGCCCGTTATAGACGCAGACACCCACATCGACGAGCCGGAAGAGGCGTGGCAGTACATGGAGGGCGCGGCGGCGCGGTTCCGCCCCGTCACGATCTCGCCGCCCGAGGGCATCGTCCCCGGCGGGATGGACGCCTCGGCGAGCCGGTGGTGGCTCGTGGACGGCAGGCTCCGCCAGCGGATGATCCGCAACGACGAGCTGACCGGCACGACGCTCAACTCGCGCGAGCTGCTGGACGTGAACGAGCGGCTGCAGCACATGGACGACCGCGGCGTCGACATCCACATCATCTACCCGACGTTCTTCCTCTCCTACATCACCGGCAACCCGGTGGCGGAGCAGGCGCTGGTCGACAGCTGGAGCCGGTACGTCGCCAGCAAGTGCGCGCCGACCGAGGGCCGGCTGCGATGGGTGGCAGTGCCGCCGCTGCTGGACATGGACGCGGCAGTGAGCTACCTGCGCTGGGCGAAGGAGAACGGCGCGATAGGCGTGTTCAAGCGCGGCCTGGAGCACGGACGGCGCGTGAGCGACCCGTACTTCTTCCCGCTGTACGAGGAGGCGAGCGCGCTGGACATGCCAATCTGCATCCACACGGGCGCGGGCAACCCGACCGAGGCGCGACTGGGGCACGGCGACAGCCTGGGCGGCATCCCCATCATGGACGCGTTCCACGCGCTGGTGCTCTACGAGGTGCCGGACAAGTTCCCGAACATCCGCTGGGGCTTCATCGAGGCGGGCTCGACGTGGGTGCCGTACGTGATCGACCGGCTGAAGGCCGAGAAGAAGCGGCGCTCGTGGATACGGAAGTTCGAGATGGGAGAGAACCTGTTCAAGCGGAACAAGTTCTTCGTGGCCGTGGACGCGGTCGAGGACATCTCGTACATCCTGACGCTCGGCACCGAGGACCACCTGATGATGGGCACCGACTACTCGCACTTCGACACGTCGGCGGAGCCTGACGCGATCGACGCGGTGCGGCGCTGGGCGTCGGAGGGCCACATCAGCGACACGGTGGCGCGGAAGATCCTGGAGGACAACCCGAAGGAGTTCTACGGGATCTAAGAGTGAGGCGCCCCCTGGAGGCACCCAATGGCTATTCCCGCTGAGAAAGAACCTCGTGCGGCCACGCCCCGAGCCGTTTCCCATCCCCTTGACCCTCTGACGTCTGAAGAGATCGCCGGGGCCGCCGCCATCCTCAGGGCACAACGTCGATTGGGCCCGCGGGTACGTTTCGAGACTATCGTCCTGCAGGAGCCGCCCAAGGACGTCGTACTCAATCATAAGCCCGGCAGTGCAACCTCCCGCGACGCCTTCGTGGTCATCCTGGACAATGAGGACGGCTCCACTTACGAGGCCGTGGTGTCCCTGAATGAGGGACAAGTCACTTCCTGGCGACATGTCCCCGGTGTACAGCCCCGGATAATGCTGGATGAATTCTTCGAGTGCGAGGCCGCCGTCAGGGCAGACCCCGAGTTCCTGGCCGCCCTGGCGAAGAGGGGCATCACCGACCCCTCTCTCGTGATGGTCGACCCCTGGTCGGCGGGGTACTACGGCTACCCTGACGAGGAAGGGCGTCGCCTGGCCCTGACCCGCAACTTCCTTCGATCCAGCCCCACCGACAACGGCTACGCGCGGCCCATCGAGGGGCTCAGCGCCCTCGTGGACCTGAATTCCATGGAAGTCATGCGGGTGGACGACTACGGCGCGATCCCCCTGCCTCCCAAGGCCGGCAACTACGCCGCCGAGTTTGTCGAAGAGTTCCGGCAGGACCTCAAACCGCTGGAGATAACCCAGCCCGAAGGGCCCAGCTTCAGGGTAGACGGTCATGGCGTTACCTGGCAGAAGTGGCACCTGAGGGTAGGATTCACGCCTCGCGAAGGGTTGGTGCTCCATACCGTTGGCTACGAGGACCAGGGCCGGGTACGGCCCGTCCTCTACCGGGCGGCCCTGTCCGATATGGTCGTGCCCTACGGCGACCCCAGCAAGGACCACTACCGCAAGAACGCCTTCGACGCCGGGGAGTACGGCATCGGCTCCCTCACCAACTCCCTGATGCTGGGATGTGACTGCCTTGGCGAGATCTACTACTTCGACGCAACCCTGAACGATGGACGCGGCGGCGCCTTCACCATACCCAACGCCGTCTGCATGCACGAAGAGGACTACGGCATCCTGTGGAAGCACACCGACTGGCGTACGGGCCACGTGGAAGTGCGGCGCTCCCGCAGACTGGTGATCTCCAGCATCGCCACGGTGGGCAACTACGAGTACGGCTTCTTCTGGTACTTCTACCAGGACGGGACGATCCAACTGGAGATCAAGCTGACCGGCATCATCAACACCGCGGGCATCCCGTCCGGAGAAACGCCCAGGTACGGCACCATCGTCGCTCCCCTGCTGAACGCCCACATCCACCAGCACTTCTTCAACTTCCGCCTGGATATGAGCGTGGACGGCGAGGCCAACACCGCCTACGAGGTGAATACCGTGACTGAGCCCCCGGGGCCCGATAACCCCCATGCCAACGCCTTCTACGCCGAGGCAACCCCCCTCAGGACCGAGCTGGCTGCGCAGCGGGTCATCGACCCCATGAAGGGCAGGTACTGGGTGGTGTCCAACCCCGCGGTCAAGAACGCCCTGGGGCAGCCCGTGGGTTACAAGCTGATGCCGGGGGAGAACATCCTGCCCTTCGCCCACCCCGACGCCAGCATCATCAAGCGGGCCGGCTTCATGACCAGGCACCTCTGGGTGACGCCCTACGCTGCCGATGAACTGTCGGCCACCGGCCCCTATCCCAACCAGCATCCAGGCGGCGCCGGCCTGCCCGAGTACACGAAGAACGACCGCAACGTGGAGAACACCGACCTGGTCCTGTGGTACACCCTGGGCTACCATCACGTGCCGCGTCCCGAGGACTGGCCCATATCACCGGTGGCCTACTGCGGGTTCAGCCTCAAGCCGGTGGGCTTCTTCGACACCAACCCCGTCCTGGACATACCGCCGGGCATGCACCACAACGGGGCGTGCCATATGTGAAGCGTAGCGGGGTTGCAGGCAGAGGGGGTAACAGAAGTGCCGGAGTGGCCTCTCAACCGCTCCGGCACTAGTTTGTGCCCCGCGCCTGCGGGGCTCACCTTCCGCTCCGTTGCCGTTCCCGGCGATCACTGCCGGACTCAGGCCGCCTCGGGCTTCGTCGAGCCGTTCCGGGCGCTTCTGCCTGCTCTGTGTAACGGAGCTTCCGGCTTCCGGTTGCCCTCCTCCGGCTGCGTTACGCCGCCGGGAGGGCCGTACAAGGGAAGTGCCACCGGTGATGCAGCACGTAGACCGCGCGTATGCCCATGGTGCACCTCCTTTCGTTCAGCGGACCCTTCCGGAGCGGCACCTGGACCGTGCCTGCCTCCGCAGGTCTCGACCGCCCGCCTCCGGCAAGGCTCCTTGGTTCCAATGTAAGCCCGGCTGCACGGAACATGCAACCCCTGTCCGGACGGATTTAGCGGCGGATTTCGCGTAGATTTGTGAAATCGGTAACGAATTCCCGTCGTCAGGCGCCCGCGCGCCTGACCTTTCCCCACCACGCCTCAAGCCGCTGGCGGACGGTCTGCTCGTAGCCCACACTCTCTACTGCTATCCTGTTGACGTGGGCGCCGAGCGAGCCCTATCGTCCGCGCATCACGAAGGCAGGAGCACCGCTGCCGACCCAACAGCGTGCATGGAGTGACCCCGGCCATGACCACCGAGACGCCCACCAGGGAGGAATTGGACGCCCACTTTCACCGGTTCGGTCGAGACGTTGACTACCTCAACTCGATCTGGGCGCAGGTCAAGAAGGACTACCCCGACCAGTACGTGGCCGTGTACGAAGGGGAGATCGTGGCCAACCACCGGACGCTGAAGAAGGTACTGGCCACGTTGAAGACCAAGGGTTTCCCTTCCAACCACACCCTCATCCGGTTCGCGGCCAAGAAGCCCAGGAAGCTTATCCTGTAACGTGGCGATAGTAGGGTACTACAAGGACGACGCTCCGCCCGCGCCCTACGTCTACGGTGAGGTTTATCTCCCAGACCTACGCCTTCACGGGGATATTGAGTTCCTCGTGGACACTGGTGCGGACGCCACCTCGTTGATGCCGGACGACATGGCCTTGATAGGTGTGGACATCAGCAGGATCGGGAGGCGGTACCAGAAAGTGGATGGCGTGGGTGGCGAAGCCAGATACAAGAGGACGAAGGCCGTCCTCCGGTTCCAGGATCATGACGCCTTCGGCCACTTCCAGGAGTTCGAGATAGATATCCACCTGATGGCGGGCAGAGAAGGGCAACAGTTGCCTTCGCTGTTGGGCCGCGACATCCTCAACGAATGCGAGTGCACTCTCGACGGAGTCAGGGAGGGCGTTGCTCTCAGACGGCTGACGGCTGGGGGCTAGCGTCGCTCAGGCGCCCTCACGCCTAGCCTTTCCCCACCACGCCTCGAGCCGCTGGCGCACCGTCTGCTCGTAGCCCTGGTCGCCGGGCTCGTAGAAGCGCTTGCCCGCGAGCTCGTCCGGCAGGTTCTGCTGGCCGGCGAAGTGCTCCTTGTAGTCGTGGGCGTACTTGTATTCCGCGCCGTAGCCGAGGTTGCGCATCAGGCCGGTGACGGCGTTGCGCAGGTGAAGCGGCACGGGGTGCTGGCGCCCGGTGCGCACCTCGTCCATCGCGCGGTTCAGCGCCATGTAGGAGGCGTTGCTCTTGGGGGCGGTCGCGAGGTAGACCGTGGCCTCGGCGAGCGGTATCGCGCCCTCCGGCAGGCCGACGAAGTGGACGGCCTGCTGCGCGGCGACGGCGACCGGCAGCGCCTGCGGGTCCGCCATGCCGACGTCCTCGGCCGCGAGGATGACGATACGGCGCGCGATGAAGAGCGGGTCCTCGCCCGCTTCGAGCATCCGCGCGAGCCAGTAGACCGCGGCGTCCGGGTCCGATGCGCGCACCGACTTGATGAACGCGGAGATGGTGTCGTAGTGGCTGTCGCCGGCTTTGTCGTAGTGGAGGGCACGGCGCTGGAGCGCCTCCTCCATCAACGGGCGGTCGATCCGTTTCGTCCCGTCCGGGTAACGGAGCGCGATCTCGGTGGCGAGCTCGATGCCGTTGAGCGCGACACGGGCGTCGCCGGACGCGACCTCCTGCAGGAAGGCGAGCGCGTCCGGGTCGAGCGTCACGCGCTCGTTGCCGAGGCCGCGCTCGGTGTCAGCGAGCGCATGGCGGACGACCTGCGCGATCTCGTCGTTGGAGAGCGGGTGGAGCGTGAGGACGCGGGTGCGCGAGAGGAGCGCGGAGATGACCTCGAACGACGGGTTCTCGGTCGTTGCGCCGATGAAGGTGACGGTGCCGTTCTCGACGTGGGGGAGGATGGCGTCCTGCTGCGCCTTGTTGAAGCGGTGCACCTCGTCGACGAAGAGGATGGTGCCGAGGTCCTCGGTGGCGCGTATCTCGCGGGCCTCCTCGACGGCCTGCCGGAGGTCGGCGACGCCGGAGGTGACTGCGGAGACGCCGATGAAGTGGGACTTGGTGAGGCCGGCGACGAGCCGTGCGAGTGTCGTCTTGCCGGTGCCGGGCGGGCCCCAGAGCACCATGGAGGGCACCTGGCCGGTGCGGATAGCGCGCTCGAGCACGTGGCCCTCGCCGAGGAGGTGGCGCTGTCCGACGTACTCCTTGAGGGTACGGGGGCGCATGCGGGCTGCGAGTGGGGCGTTCTCGTCCTCGTGCTGGCGCCGCACGTGCTCGAAGAGCGTCTGTTCCTTCCGCATGCCGCGCTGTGTCATACCTTCAGGTTACACCTACCGCAGAAGAGGCGTGAGGTCCCTCAGCGCCGTTCCGATCGTGCCCTCGTCTGTGATCAGGTCGTAGGTGATGAGCAGTGTTTCGGGGTAGCCGGCGCGTTCGTGGTAGTCGACTGATATGCGGTCGGCATTCCGCGCGATGGCGTCCTGCAGGAGGTCGAACACGTTCTCGACAAGGTAGCGCTCGGGTTCGGGGATGTCGCCGATGGCGGGATCGGTGGGGACGACGCTGGCGATCCGGCCGCCGAGCACAATCACCTGCACCTCGGCCCTGAACTCGGGAGGACAGGCGCAGAGCCACACGCCGGTATAGGTATAGTCGTCGACCCCCAACCGGAGCCAACGGCCCTGATTCCGAAGGAAGTTCGCATGGAGCGAAGTGGGGTCGTGCACCAGGTGGACGCTCTCCATGCCTCGCACCCGCGTCGCGCGCCCGTCCGGAGTGAGCGCCGTCACCTGGCGGTGGTAAAGGCCCTCGGGCAGACCGGCGTCCACGAGCGGCACGGGGAAGTCGACGAGAGGGAAGGGCAGGATATCCTGGGGCTCGCGGACCGGGATGACCACTACCTGCGATGCATAGTTGGTGCCCGTGGTGCAGCCGTCCCAGGGGCGCGGGTCGCACTGCCAGAGCTCGAGGCGTATCGAGGCGATCGGTTCCTGGAAGTTGCACCCGCCAGTGTTGATGGCGTCGAACCCCGTGGGGATGGGGTCCTTGCCGATGACGGCCATCGTGAAGTCCTGAGCGTAGGCGCGGGTTAGGATGCAGACCGGCTCGCTCGTCGCAGGCGCAGTTGTCGGCGTTGGGGTTGGCCTGGGCGTTGGCGTTGGGGGCACAGGCGTCGATGTGGGGGTTGTAGTGTGAGGGACGGGAGTCGGCGAGAGAGTTGTAGATGGGGGTACAGGCGTCGGC
>VXQP01000043.1 GCA_009838965.1 Chloroflexota bacterium
ACACTAGACATCGCCGGGCCGGTGGGGCCCGGATAGTTCAAAACCCCACCCCACTGCCGGTTCCCCCCCCCCGCCCCGCGGCGCCGGGGGGGGGGGAGACCGCCGCCGCGCAGGGGACCATGAGGGACGCCGCGATGCGTCTCACCACGGCCACTCCCATCCGAAGATGCCGAACAGGCCCTTCGATTCGCCCTCGGTGAGCGGGGTCTGCACCGGCGTCGGCGTGGGCACCGGCGTCGCCGGCGGCGTGAACGGCCTATACAGGGCGTCGGCCCCGATCGTGAGCCCCATCTCGACGGTCTCCTCCCGGCTGCCGTAGGCGCTCCCGCGGGGGCGCACCTCGGCGGCGATGTACTCCTCGTACTTGATCAGGACGGACGGCACGACGGTGATGATCTCGCTGGGGATAATGAGACGGGCCGAGATCTCGTGCGAGGTTGTGGTCCCGTTCCTGTGCCTGACGGTGACCGTCTCGCTGACGGTCTTGCTGGTGCCGGGCCGTAGCACCTTCACCGGCACGAGACGGGTCTCCTCCCGCTCCGGTATGAGGGTGAGCACGACCAGCGGCGGGGCGTTGGCCCGCAGGTTCGCCTGCATCACGGCCTCAATGCTGAGCTCATGCACGGCCTTCCCCGGAGGTACGGTCAGCCGGAAGACCCCGCCGCCGGGCGGGTCGACGTTGACCGTGGCGGTCGAGTCGCCGGAGTAGACCGTGACGGTGCCGTACACGTCGGTCACCCTCGCCTTCATCATCATGGGACCGGCGATATGCTCCTCCCCGGTGACGAGGGTGAGATCGATCGGGTGCTCGATCCTCTCGATGCACTCGTCGACCGCCAACCTTCCGCTGATCGCGCCGGGGCTCAGGTGTATCTCCGTCACGCGGACGTCGCAGAGCTCGCCCTCCACCACCGGTAGAGGGTGCGGGAGCTGGTCGCCCTTGAGGCTGATTCCTCCGGCCTGGCCGAGCGTGTCGACCCAGGCGAAGGTGAACGACGGGGCGTCACCGGAGAGCGGAAGCGTGTAGAAGATCGTCTCTCCTGCCCCGACCCGCGCGCCGCTGTAGAAGTGCAGCTCCTGCCCGCCCGGGCCGCCGAACGCCTGGACGGTCAGATCGATATCGGTGGCGGCGCGGAGGGTGACGGTGGCCTCCTCTTCGAAGACGGCGAGCCGCTCGATGAAGAGCCTCCGGCCAGGGACGGGCGCAACGGGATCGAAATCGACCTCGTTGCGCCAGCGCTCCGGGCTGGTCTGCGGGTACGGCGTGCCCGGCCCCGGCGTCGGGACCGGGGTTGGCGTCGGGTCTCCGGATGCGGCCACTGCGGTTACCGCCAGGAGCGCGGCGGCAGCCAGCAGCGCTATGCGCCGCATCGCCGCGTGACCGGCGTTGCCGTTGCCCCGGTTCCTCGGTTTCCAACGGTTGCGGAGCCAGCGCTGGGGGCGCGGCGTCCTGCGCCCGTTCCGCCGTTCGCGGCTCCTGCGCACCCGGCGCGCCTTGAACCCCCTGTGCAGCCTTCTGAGCCTGCGGCGCGTCTTCTGCGCCACGTGCTGGACGAGACCGGGACTGTCGCCTTCCGTGACAGGCGGCTCGCTCCGCGCCAACTCGGCCGGGGTACCGGCGTAGTGCCGGCCCCCTATTTGGAACTGCAGCAGGTCGGCGGCCACCAGGGGCAGCCTCCGCCCGCCGATACGTCCCACGATCGCCGCGAGGCCGGCCAGCGCGAAGAGGACGGCGAGTCCGATGCGGACCTCGGGCCACGGGATCGGGGCGTAGCGGTAGAAGCCGTAGGCCAGAGCGCCTACCGCCGTCACCGCGACGATCTGCGGGAAGGTGAACCAGAGCAGGACCTTGTCCTCGGCCTGCACGTGGGTGGGAACTTCGTGTGCTTGCATGGTGGATCCTCCTGTGCGGTGCCGTTCATCAGCCCGGGGTTGGCGTGGGCGTTGCAGGGTCGGGCACGCCGGGGGTGACGGGCGGGCTGACGACGGCGTTCATGACGACGTCGACGACGCCGTAGGCGACCATGGCGAGGACGACGCCTGCGACGGCGGTCATCATGGCGGACTTGCCGCGCTCCATCTGATGCGGCGCGCCGCTGGCCGTCAGGTACAGGTAGGCGCCGTACACGAAGAAGCCCACGCCCACGGCTCCCACGAGGCCCAGCAGGATGCCGACCAGGTTCGAAATGGTCTGAGTCAGTTGTTCCATTGTGGTTGCTCTCCTCTCGTTCGCCGGGCATTTCGCCCGGTCTCGTGCGTGTTATCCATCGGGTCCGCTCGTTGGTTCGCTCGCTTTATAGGCACATCGCTGCTCCTCCTTCGCCTGCGTGGGATGGCGCGGGTCTCCATGCGCCCGCGTGTCTGCCGTTACTCGCTGCTGCTCCTGGGGGTCGCGGCGCTGCCCGCGCCCGGCGGGGTCGCCGCGTCCGCTGCGGAGCGCGCCGCGCCGAGTCCCCCTGTCGCCGCCGAGGCCGTGGCCCCTGCTGCGGATGCGGCGGCGGATGCCGCGCCGGACCCCGCGGCGGAGGCCCCCGACATCGCTCCTGCGGCCGCACTGCCGATGCCGCTGGCCACTCCCGCAACGCCTCCCGCCGCCATCGCTCCCGCGGCGATGCCGCCCGGCCCTCCCGCGGCGCCCGCGAGCATCGGGCCGACCGAGCGCGCGGCGCGCATGGCGGTCGTGGGCAGCGAGAGGCCGAAGTAGAGGGTGTGGAGCCAGGCGTCGAAGGTGCCCGCGTTGCCGAGCATCGAGGGCACCCGCGTGGCGAGGTAGATGAAGGCGGCTGAGAGGATCAGCTTCCATACGAGGTCCTGCGCGGGCTCGAAGGAGCCGATGGCCGCGAACTCGTTGAGCATCGTGAAGCCCATCGAGAGCGCGATGATCTGGATCGCCTGTTGGAAGACGGCCGTCATGAACAGCCTGAGCCAGTTCCGTCCCCATCCTGCGGTGTGGGGCAGGATCCACAGCCCCAGGGCGATGGGGGCGAGAGCGAGCAGCAGGTCGATGAGGGCGATGCGCAGCAGCATCTGCACGACGACGTAGAGGACGAAGAAGCCGTAGACGAGGTAGAGGAGGACGATCAGCAGGGCCACGCCCACACTGCCGGCCTGGACCGCCGTGAGCAGCGTCTCCTTCGACGCCCTGAGCAGGTCCCCGGCGGTGAAGCCGAGCGAGGCGGCGATGAAGCCGGTGACCGCGTCGGCGGTGTCGATGACGAGGGCGCACCACCAGAGCGATGAGGCGGCCGCGACCAGCCCCAGGACGAGCCGGGGCACGACCTCGCGCCAGCCCGCCTGGGGCCTGCCGAGGTGCTCCGAGACTATGAGGCTCAGGCCGATCCAGCCGATGATGACGACGAGGGCGCCGGAGGCGACGGCCCAGACCGCCGTCCATGCCTGGACGACGAT
Organism: Chloroflexota bacterium; assembly: GCA_009838965.1. Lineage (GTDB taxonomy): Bacteria > Chloroflexota > Dehalococcoidia > Lucifugimonadales > Australimonadaceae > Bin16. The sequence goes on from VXQP01000043.1 coordinate 3,409, forward strand.
GGGGTGCA
>VXQP01000034.1 GCA_009838965.1 Chloroflexota bacterium
CAGGTGAGCGATGTCGCCCAGCGGCGCGAGTTGCCACTGGAAGAGCACCTGCGGCGAGGGGCGGGGGATGACGACGATGGGGCTGTTCCTCGTACGCCAGGCGGGGATGCCGTTCGCGTTGAACCGTTGCACGGCGTATTCGGCTGTGTCGAGCATCTCTGCAACGATCTGCCGGAACCCGCCTCGCCCATGCTTGGTCAGGGAATACCAGATGATCATCGGAGTGATCGCGTTGCGCGAGCCGAGCAGTGTCGTGTCCAGGGCGCCCACGTATTCGATGGCTCGGCCGATCTGCGCGGTGTACTCCCGCCTCGTTATGACGACGCCGCAGGGCAACGGCGACCCGATCATCTTGTGGCCGGATACCGCGATGCTGTGTATCCCGCTGTCGAAGCCGAACGGCTGCGGGTCGTCCACGAACGGCAGGATCATCCCGCTCAGCGCCGCGTCGGCGTGGATGTAGTAGCGCGTCAGCGCGAGTTCCTCGACGATGCCCCGGATGCGTTCGAGGTCGTCCACGGCGCCCTTCATCGTCGTGCCGATGTTCGCCACGATCAGCGCCGGCGCATCGCGGTTGATCCGGATGGACTCGCGCAGGTCGTCGTAGTCGATCTCGCCGTTCTCCTGGCTGCGGATCATGATGTTGCGTATGTTCAGGATGTGCAGGATCTTGAGCACCGAGTAATGCGTGTCCTGCGAGAAGTAGGCGACCGGCTCGCGCAGCATCTCGCGCCCCACGTAGATGCCGTACATGTTGCCTTCGGTCCCGCCTGCCGTGACATACCCCCAGGCCTCGTCCGGCGGCAGCCGCATCAGCTCCGCGACCATGCGCACCACCTCGCGTTCCGTCTCGTGCGTGTTCGCCTGGTAGCGCGAGTAGCCGAACGGGTCGCCCACGTTGTTCGCGGCGAAGCGCAGCAGGGGATAGAGCGCGGAGTAGTCGAAGTCCTGGTTGACGGGGTAGCCGGCGAAGAACGGCCCCACCAGTTCGAACTCGGAGAGCACCTGGTGGATGCGGCGGTCTAGTTCAGCCTGGCTCACGCCATCCCCCTCAGCCCCCCAGCTCCTCCGCGATGCGGCGGCTGAACTCGGCGCGTATCTCCTCCGACTTGCGCTTCACCGCCGTGTTGCCGAGCGTCGCGAGGCGGCCATAGAGGTTGAAGTCCATCGCGTAGTTCACTTCGGTCCTGCCCTGCGACGGCTCGCTCAGTTCGAGTGCGAGCCGGTTGACGTGGAGGCGGTTCCCCATGCGGTCCTTCCCGTTGCCGCTTACGACCACCCGCTGTCCCTCCTCCGCCTCGTCGATGCGCATCTCCATGTCCAGGGTCACCTTGAACGGCCCGACGCGTTGCGTCATGCGGGCCCGGTATGCCCCGCCGCCCGCGTCCTCGATGCTCTCGCAGCCCGGCAGGCACTTCGCGACGCGGGGCAGGTCCCAGAAGAACGCCCACGCCTCGGCGGGCGACGCGCCGACGTCGAAGCGGTCGGTCAGCTCCACGAACCGCGCTCCTTAACGGCGGCCTCGACCGACCGCAGGATGCCCGCGTAGCCGGTGCACCGGCAGATGTTGCCGCCCATGTACCGGATGATCTCCTCGCGCGTCGGGGACGGGTTCTCGTCGAGCAGCGCCTTCGCGAGCAGGATCATGCCGGGGGTGCAGTAGCCGCACTGGAGCCCGAAGTTGTCCACGAACGCCTGCTGGATCGGGTGCAGCCCCTCGTCCGGCGTCAGCCCCTCGATGGTGAGCACGTCCGCGCCGTCCACCTGTCCGGCCAGCATGCTGCACGAGCTGACCGCCTTGCCGTCGGCGAGCACGGTGCACGCCCCGCAGACGCCGCTGTGGCAGTACTCCTTCGTGCCGTGCAGGCCGAGGCGGTCCCGCAGCAGGTCGAGCAGCGTCGTTGAGGGCGGCACGTCGAGCGATAGCGTCTCGCCGTTCACGGTGAGGTTCACGTTCATCGCTGCCCCTCCAGCCCCTCGATGACTTTGTGCGGCGTCAACGGGATCTCGTGGAAGAGCACGCCCGTCGCGTCGTACACCGCGTTGACCACCGCACCCGGCACGACCACCGAGCCGATCTCGCCCATGCCCTTCGCACCGAACGGTCCGCCCTCGAACGGGTGGTCGACGTAGCGCGGCGCGTAGTCGGGCATCGTCTCCATCGTTGGGAGCGGGTAGTCGAGCAGCGCCGCGTTGATGAGCTGCCCGCCGTCGTCCCAGACCAGTTGCTCGAAGAGCGTGGGGCCGATCTCCTGGCCGATGCCACCCTCCAACTGCGTCTCGATGGAGTGCGGGTTGACCGCCGTGCCGGTGGTCGCCGACGCTGCTGCTTTCACGACGCGCACCGTGCCCGTCTCCGTGTCGACCTCCACCTCGGCGGCGCACGACGCGAACGTCCAGAACGTCGACGCGATGGGGTACGACTTGCCGTCCGGCCCCGCGTACATGCCGCCGACCACGCAGTCGCCGGTCGCGGCGAGCGGCGAACCGACGCGCTCCACGAGCTCGCCGTACGTGACAGACGGCCCGTCCGCCTGCGCGATGCCACCCGGCGTGAACACGAGGCTGGCCGCCTCACGCTCCAGCAGTTGCGAGGCGGCTTCCAGCATCTGCGGCTTCAGGTTATCCGTCGCCTCGACCACCGCGCGGCCCATGTGATACGTGGAGCGGCTCGCCGTCGTCGAGCTGTCCACCGGCACGCGGTACGTGTCGCTGTGGACGATGCGTATCGCGTCCAGCCCCACGCCGAGCGCGTCGCCCGCGATCTGCGCCATGACCGTGTCCGAGCCCTGGCCGATGTTCACCGTGCCGATGCGCACCTCGAAAACGCCGTTCTCGACGAGCGCGACCTCCGCGCTGTTCTCCGACATCAGTCGCGCCGGGGTGAGCGTGTACTTGATGGTGCAGGAGACGCCCCTGCCGCGCAGCTTCTTCCCCTCCGGGTCGACGGGCAGCGCCTCGTCCCAGCCGATAGCCTCGGTCGCCTGCTCCAGGCACTCGTGCGAGTGCGCGGAGCGGAGGTAGTCGCCGGTGATGTGGATGTCGCCGTCGCGCACCAGGTTCCTGCGGCGTATCTCCAGCCGGTCGATGCCGAGGTCGCGCGCGATGCGGTCGAACTGCGCCTCGTACGACATCGTATGCTGCGTCGTCGGCAGCCCGCGGTACGGCGAGGAAGGCGGCTTGTTCGTGTAGACGGCGTAGCAGTCGACGCGGGCGTTCGGGATGCGGTACGGGCCCGTCGCCACCTTGAGCGTGTTGTTGGCGCTCCGCGCGCCGCTGATGGCGTAACCGCCCACGTCCACCCAGAACTCGTTGTGCCGCGCCACGATGGTGCCGTCGCGCTTCACGCCCGTTCGCATCCGGTTCCGGTACGCCGGGCGGATGAACGTCATGAACGTCTCTTCCTGGGTCATCACGTAGCGCACCGGACGCCCCGCGAGTTTCGCGGCGGCGGTGATGACGCACTCGATGCGGTCGCGGCTCTTGCTCCCGAACCCGCCGCCCACGTACGGGATGATGACGCGCGCGGGCATCTTGAAGATGCGCTCCAGTTCGCGCCCGAGCGGGAAGGGCGACTGGCAGTTCGTCCACACCGTGATCTGCCCGTCCTCTATCTGCGAGATGACGGCGTGCAGGTCCAGCGCGCAGTGCTGCACCGGCGGCGCCAGGAACTCGTCCTCGTAGACGAAGTCCGACTCCGCGAAGCCCACCTCCACGTCGCCGCACCCGATCGTCGCGTGGTGGCATACGTTCGTGCCCTCGATGGGCCGCAGCTCCGGCGCGATGGGGAAGAACTCCTCATGCACCTGCACGGCGCCTTCCGCCAGCGCCTGCGGCACGTTCATCACCGCGGGCAGCTCCTCGTACTCCACGTCCACGAGTTCGGCGGCGGCCTCCGCGGTGTCGACGTCGTCGGCGACGACCACCGCGACGATGTCGCCTTGGTGCCGCACCTTGTCCATCGCAACGAGCGGAGCGTCGCGGTAGACGAAGCCGTACACCTCCTCCACGTCCGGGTCGGCGCGCACCTCGTCGCGGGTCAGGACGCAGACGACGCCCGGTATCGCCCGTGCCTCCGACGCGTCTATCGAAACGATGCGCGCGTGGGGCAGGGGGCTGCGTACGACCTTCGCGTGCGCCATGTTCGGCACGGTCAGGTCGGCCATGTACTCGATGCGCCCCGCCGCCTTGTCGGGCGCTTCGAGCGACGGCATCGACTGGCCGACGAGGCGGGTTACGTTCGGGCCCGTTGCAGCGCACATGTCAACGCTCGCTCCACCAGTATCCTGAGTATTCGGCGCTTGTACCACTCGGGCCCGCGCAGGTCTTCTATCGGGTCGGCCTCCTCCGCTGCGGCAGCCGCGACCTCCGCGATACGCTCTGGCGACGCCTCGACGCCCACCAGCGCGCCTGCCGCGCTCGCGACGACCGGCACCGGCCCTGCCGCGCCCATGACGACGCGTGCCGCTGTGCACGCGCCCGACGACGGTTCGACCGTGACGAGCGCGGACGCGTTTGCAACGGGCTTGTTCTCCGGCGACCCCACCGTGAACTTGATATGCGCGCCGCCCGTGTGCGGTGGCGGCTCCGGCACGTCTATCCCCGACACGATCTCGCCCTGCTCGAGGACAGTCTCGTACGGCCCGGCATAGAACTCGTCGATCGGTACGCTGCGCTCGCCGGAGACGCCCGCGATGTGCACGACCGCCCCGGACGCCGTGAGCGCCGTCGGTGTGTCCGTCTGCGGCTCGCCGTAGGCGACCGCTCCGCCGACCGTGGCGACGTTCCGCACGCGCACGTTCGCCACCTGCGACGCCGCCTCCGCGAGCAGCGGGTACGCCGCGCGCACGCCGTCGTCGAGTTCCAGGCTGCGGATGCTCGCCAGCGCGCCGATGTGCAGGCCGCCGTTACGTCGCAGGCCGCGCATCTCTTCGATGCCGCCCAGGTCCACGACCAACTCCGGGCGCACGACCCCCAGCCGCAGCATGACGACCGCTGCGCTCCCGCCGCCGAGCAGGAACGCGTCCTCGCCGCGCTCGGAGAGGATGCCGACCGCCTCCGCGACGCTCGCGGGCCGTATGTACTCGAACGGGCGCATGGCTACGGCGAGCGCCGTATCACGTTCTCCGCGAAGCTCTGCAGGTACTCCTTGCGCGCTTCCAGCGTCTTGGGCAGGTTGTAGAACGTCATGCCCACGTAGTCGATGCCGTGCTCCGCGATGGCCGCGAACTGCTCCAGGCAATCGTCGCCGTTACCGGTGACCGCCCAGTCCTCCACCTTCGAGTCGGAGTCGATGTTGATCTTCAGCATCGTGTCTTCCTGCATGTTCCACGTGCTGTACATCTTGTACGACGATGCCGCTGCCTCCTGCGCCTCGGCTGCCGCGGTCGCCTTGTCCTTCCCGTAGGCGACGCCCCGTGTGAGCGTGAGCCGCCCCGGTCCGTTGCCGGACGCTGCCCGCTCCTCTCGATAGGCAGCCGTGACCGTGCCGAGGTCCGAGAGCCCCACCTGTGGAGCGATGTAGCAGGCGTCGGCGATGCGGGCGGAGCGCCGCACCGCCCCATCGCTCTGGCACGCTATCCATATCGGCGGGTGCGGCTGCTGCATAGGGACGAAGCCCATCTTCGCCTCGTTCACCGTCCAGTAGCGCCCCTCGTAGTTCACCTCTTCGCCGCTCCATAGCTGCTTCATGATCTCGATCGACTCGGTGAGGCGCGGCACGCGGTCCCGCCGCGTCGCCCCGACGGCGCCCAGCTCCGTCTCTCGGTAGCCGATGCCGACCCCGAACGTGAGCCGTCCGCGGCAGATGTGGTCGAGCGTCGCCACGTCCTCCGCCACCTGCACGGGGTTGTGCAGCGGCAGCAGCACGATGCCGGTGAGCAGCCGCATGTCGCCGGTCTCCGGCGCGAGGCGCGCCAGCACCTGGAACGGCTGCGGCCAGATGGTGGGGTGCGATACCCAGTGCTGCGGCATCGTGACGGCTGAGAAGCCGCTGTCGCGCGCGACGTGGCATATCTCGACCAGCTCGTCTATCTGCTCGTAGAGCGGACGCGTGCGGTCGGTGAGGAAGGAGCGCAGGTACAGGCCGAATTCCATGGAATGTTCCGTCGTTAGGGATTGCGAGAGAGCCTATCAGACCATGCCGCTGCGTGGGGAGACGCGCCGCTGTAATGCTCCGCTCATGGTGAGCCTGTCGAACCACCCCAACCTTGTCATTCCCGCGAAGGCGGGAATCCAGGCGTGGGCGTCAGCGCACACAGCGGCTCGCAGCGAGCCGTTCGCAGTGGGGATGGGTGGGGAGGATTGTCATTCCGAGCGGAGCGCAGCGGAGTCGAGGAATCTCTCGGGGAAGCATCCTGCCTCAACGGTACTCGTGCAGTCTCTCGTCGTCCCGCAACGCTAGGATGGTCTCCGTGGAGACGCCTCTGCCTGACGCGTCCACGCGCTCGCGGATGCGGTCGAGCAACTCCTCTTGCGGCGGCTTCGCCTTGATGCGCTTTGTCTTCTGGTCGAAGTAGAGGTGTGACGGCAGCGACGTAGCACGGCGCTCGCGGTCGGCGGCAAACGCAAGGCAGGCGCGGATGTCTTTGCGCGTCAGGTCGGGGAAGTCCGCTAGGATCTGGTCCTCCGACATGCCGGAGGCCATGAGGGTGAGAATGTCGCGCACGGACACGTCGAGCCCACGGATGTGGATGTCTTCCCACTCCTTACCCGATTCGAGCGTGAGGATGTCCAGATAGTCCAGCTGCATGTCAGTTGCCCCTACAAATCTTATCATTGGGCATCCTCACCCCAGCAGGAACGACCGTACCGTCGCCGCGTAGGCGGCCGGCTGCTCCAGGTGCACCCAGTGGCCCCCGCCCGGCAGCTCGACGAGGCGGCAGTCCGGTATCGCGTCCGCCATGCGCATCGCCACGTCGTGCCGCAGCAGTGTGCTGTCCGCACCCCGTACGATGAGCGTCGGAGCGCCGACCTCCGGCAGACGCTCCCACACGTCCGGCCTGTCGTACTTCGTGACCACGTCCCGGCTGCGTTTCCAGGTGTAGCGCCCGTCGTCCAGCTGCACCGCGAGCGCGCCCACGTCGCGCTCCAGCTCTTCGTCCGACGCGTTGGGCTGCCGCGAGCGCAGCCGCTCGACGACTGCCTGTTGGTCAGCGTAGAAGTCGGTCTCGTCCTTGTAGCGCGAGATCATCGCGACGGAACCCGGGTTGTATGAGTCCGGGTCCATGTCCGTGATGACCAGTTTCGAGGCGATGCCGGGGTTGTCGGCGATGCACATCCATGCGTTCTTGCTGCCCGCCGAGTGTCCGATGAGCACGGGCACGTCGAGCCCCAGGTTGCGTATCACCTCGCGAGTCTCCGCGATGTAGTCGGCGAGCGCGTACGTCTCCGCGCGCGGGCTGTCGCCGTGACCGCGATGGTCGAGCGCCATCACGTGGAAGTCGTTGCGTATCGCCTCGGCGAATGTTCCCCAGAGCGCGGCGGAGTCTTGCAGTCCGTGCAGCAGAAGCACGGGCGGCGCGTCCGGGTTCCCCCAGTCGAGGTAGTGCAGGTCGAGGCCGTGTGCTTGCACGGTACGTTCGGTCGGGGGTGTGGTCATGGCGTTGTGCTCCGTTGCGTAGGTTGGCGGGCGTGAGGGTAGGGAGGCGCGGGGGAGTCGTCAACCGCATCCCCCGTCATTTCCGCACCTTGCTACTGGCGGCATCGAGGAACGAGAATAGCGGTGTGGGCTTCTTCTCCCGTTTGAGGAAAGTACTGACCGGCTGGTACGTCGTCGCGCCGTTGCTGGCCGGCCTGGGCATCGCGGTCGGTGTGTGGACGTTCGCCAACGCTACTCCCGGACAGCCCAGGGTCGGTATCATCGACATACCCTTCACGGTGATCACTGAGGACTCGGCCTATGTGGTGGGCAGGCTCCTCGACTACGCCCGCCAGGACGACTCCATCCAGGCAGTGGTTATCAAGCTGACCTCTCCCGGAGGAGGAGCCGCGGCCAGCGAGCACCTCTACCTGGAGACCCGCAGGCTTCGCGCGGAGAAACCTGTCGTGGTGGTTATGAACGGGCTGGTTGCCAGCGGTGGGTACATGATGTCCATGGGCGCCAGCTATCTCTACACCAAGCCATCCTCCCTCGTGGGGAACGTGGGCGTGGTCTCCGCAGCCGACCCGTTGGTCCCTCCGGTGCCGGGCGAGGACGTGGTGTTCAGCGGTCGGCATAAGCTGGATGGCGCTTCGAGAAGGGACTGGATCGGGATGGTGGACGAGCTGAAGTCAGCCTTCGCGCAGACGGTGGTCAGCGAACGAGGGGACAGGCTGCGCATCTCCTGGGACGAGTTGATCGAGGCGCGGATCTACTCCGGCCTGGACGCCGTGAAACTGGGCCTTGCCGATGAGATTGGCAGCGACAGCGACGCTATCGAGAAGGCGGCGGAACTCGCAGGCATCTCCAACTACGGTTTCGTGGATGTCAACCTCGAGTTGCAGATAGAGATCATCCGGGAGCTGCAGCGGATCCTCGAACCCCTGGGCAGCGAGGATGGGGCCAACCTGGTCGACGCCCTCGACCTCCTCTTGCCGGACCTCGATGAGAGCGACCCTGTCCTGGAAGCCTTCCTGGAGGAGAACGGCGATGGCGTGTCGGGACTGCAGGCCCTGCGGGGACTCATGCTCGAGCGTCAGTTGAGCACGGACCAGGCAGACCCTCTGCCGGACTTTCCGCTGGGCATAGGCCGGTCGAACATCTACTACCTGTACGTGGGACATGGCTCGTAAACTCGCACTCCTTGCCCTCTTGCCTGTGTTCGCTGCTGTCGCTTTCGGCGTAGCCTTCCTCCTCTTCTATCGAGGGGGGTACGAACCTCCGCCTCAGGTAGAGATTCCCTACGAACAGATAGCCGCGCCCCGTCTCCCGGCGGATGCATCCGTGGACGCGCCCGTGACCCAGGTGAAGCGAGGCCTCATGGTGGTGGACGCCATGCATGGCAACGCGTTCACGGAGAGCGAGTTCTTCACCCTCAGCTCACGGGTCGCCAACCGGGGGTATGACGTGGAGTTCCTCGGCGGGTTCACTCCTTACGACGAGGCTGTCCGCCGCCAGCTTCTGGAGGAGGACCTGCGGCGCGCGGACAGCCTGGTGGTCGTCCTTCCGCAGTTGGAGTACTCCGAGGCCGAGGTCGCTCTGGTGGAACGGTTCGTGAGCAAGGGCGGCAAGCTCCTGCTGGTCTCCGATCCTACCCGCTCCCAGCGGATCAACACGCTGGCCGGAAGGTTCGGATTGGAGTTCCGGCCGGACTACCTCTATGACATGACAGAGTACGACCTGATCTTCCAGAACATCATCGTGAGCGAGTTCCAGCCTGACGAGCTGACCGTAGGCTTGGATTCGATCACGCTCTACACCGCCGGTTCGATCCGCTCTTCAGGCCCAGGGCTGGCGTTCGCTGGCGCCGGTACGAGGTCGTCGCTCGTGGAAGACCTGGAGCGGCTCTACCCCATCGCAGGGGGCGACAGCCGTAACGTGCTGGCGATAGCCGACCTGACCTTCATGGTCCCCCCGCAGGACTCCCTGCTGGACAACGACAGGCTCATATCCAACATCGCCGACTACCTCACCTCGACCGAACGAGAGTACGAGTTGGCGGACTTCCCGCACTTCTACGAGACCGGTTTGGAGGAGGGCGCAGACATCCTGCTGGGGCAGCCGTCCCTCTGGGACATCGGCATCGAGATGAAGAACGGCCTCTCTACCTACGGCATCTCTTCTGAGATCCGCGGGGTCGAGGACCTGAGCCGGGACACCGTGTTCCTCGGACTGTATGAGGACGCCCTCCCGATGAGCCGGTACCTCCAGGCCGCCGGAGTGCGTATCGGCGATACCCTGGGCACTCCCTTCACTCCGGACCTGGACCCGGAGGGGACGTTCGTTACCGTGCTCGACCAGAACCAGGACCGGCACGTCCTGGTGGTGCTTGCGGATAGCCCGCGAACATTGGTTGGTGCGGTCTACCGTTTGTTGGACGGCGAGTTCAGAGGTGACCTCGTGACTGATTACGTGGGGGTAGGCAGGTAGTTCATGAAAGTACGACTCGGCACCCTTATTCCGCTGCTCTTGGGTTCGCTCTTGCTGGCCTCGGCCATGGCTTGCAGCGAGCCCGCCGATACGCAACCGGCGACGGCACCCCCGGATGCGCCGGCCGCCTCGACTGTCGAACCGCTGTCGGCCGGCGACCGGATGGCCATGGATGTGTTCGTGGAGCAACGGCAGGCCATCGATGAAGAATGGGACCAACTCCATGTGGACTTCGACCGCTGGCGCGCAGGGCTGACCTCCTGCCACAGGAGCTCGGTCCATGAGGCCTTGCAGGGCTTTGCCGCCGGCTTCGCAGAGGTGACGGCGCAGGCCGGAGACCTTCCCCGGGCCACTGCCATCAGGGAGATCGCCGACGTAGTGATCGCAGCCGCTGAGGACGAAGAGGCGGCATTCCGCCGGCTGCGTGACCGCTGGCAGCCTGATGACATCTCCCTGTTCGAACAGGTTGAACAGCGCCGTGCCGATTCCGCAACGGCCCAGAGGGATGTGGAAGACAGGACTTTGGAACTGCGGGAGCAGTTGGAGGCAGCCGCTGAGCCCGGAGAGCGAGCGGCGTTGACCGCGTTCTCCGGCGCCCTCGATGCCGTCGGCGACGACTGGAACGAGTTCCACGACGACTACGCCGGACTGCAGGAAGCGGCGGCCCAGATGGACCCCTTCGCGGTCATCGCTGAGCTCGACCGGCTCATCGTCCGGTTCGACGCGATAGTCGAGACGGTGTCCGGACTCTCTGCGGAAGGCGCCACCGAAGGCGTCGCCGTGACGCTTCAGGCGGCCGTGGAGGCCGAGCGTGAGGCCCTGCTCGCGGTGCATGCCAGGATGCAGGACGACCTCGCCGCGCTTCTCGAGGGCCAGGCCCCGCCTCCGCGCTCTCCTCTGGATGAGATGGACGCCGTCTTCGAAGAGAGCGAAGCAACTCTGGAGCGGGTCGGCCGGACGGTCAGGCTGCTGATCGACGACGATCCGAAGGAGAGACTTGCGGAGGTCCAGAACTTCGAGGCCCACTACGCGGCCCTCGTGGTGAAGTGGGACGCTTTCCACGAGCGCTACGGCGACTGGCGCAGGACCGACGGCGGATGTGACCGCACCGAGGTGCTGCAGTCCCTCGACGGGTTCAACCTGCGCATGGGCGACCTTGGCCGCGAGGTGCGGAGCCTCCCCCGGTCCAGCTACCTGCTGCCCATGTACAACCTGCTGGTCGAGGCGGTCGAGAGGGAAGAGGGGGCGATTCGTGCCCTGCGCAACTCCTGGCGTCCCTTCACCGTCGACGCCTTCAAGACCGTGGACCAGGAGCGCGTGACCGCTGACAGGCTGCGCCGCCAGGCCGCTGTCGGCCTGCAGGAGCTCCGCGACCGCTCCTGATCCGGACGGAGCACAGCCCCGTCATTCCCGCGCTTCAGCGCGCCACCGGCGGGAATCTAGAGTGGCCGGGCAGGCCACGCGGCGGTGGGGTTGGGCGGAGTGCCTGCCCACCTCTCCCCCGGGGAGAGGTCGACGCGCTTGCGCGGCGGGTGTGGGTTTGCGGTGGCGAGGCATGGTGGGGCGAATTGTCATTCCGAGCGGAGCCGTCGACGCAGTCGATGGAGCAGCCGAGGACTCTCTCGGGGGCTTGACTCCTCCCTCCCTCTGGGAGAGAGTGCCGCACCAGCGGCGGATGAAGGGTGTCCGGTGTAGGGCCCCGCTCACACCACGGTCACGGGATGCGGCACCGCCGCCCAGAAGTCGTAGCCGCGCTCGTTCCACTTCATCGCGTCGGGCTCCGGCTGCGTGTTCCCGGCGCTGTCCGTCGCCCGCATCGTGATGGTGTGCTCGCCCGGCCTCGCGTCCCAGATGAACTCCCACCGGCAGCCGCCCTTGGAGATGTTCGGCTCCTGGATGCAGGCGTCGGCCCACGTCTTCCCGTCGTCCAGGCTGTACTCGACCCGGCTGATGCTGCCGTGGCCGGACCACGCGAATCCCCGTATGGCCTGCGTCCCGGCCTGCAGCGTCCCCGGCCATGCCATGGCGATGCCGGATCGGACCGGCGTCGTGGTGAGGATGGGGCCCCAGGCCGGCGGTTCGGGCGGAAAGTCCGGGCCTTCCAGCACGTACTCCTCCGTGTTCCGCATGACGTAGATCGGCTCTTCCGCAACGTAGATCTTCCCGACCCACTTGATGCTGTTCACGCCGACCCACCCGGGAACGACGACCCGCGCCGGGAAACCATGGTCGGGAGGTATGAGGTCGCCGTTCATCGCGTAGGCAACGACAGTATCGGGCTCCATCGCCTTCGCCACGGACATGGGCCGCTCCACGGCGGCCTCGTCCAGCCCCGTCGGCATCACGTCGACCGCTGTCGGCTTGATGCCCGCGCGCATCAGGATCTCGCTGAGCGGAACGCCGGTCCACTCGGCGACGGCATAGGAGCCGTAACGCCACGGGCGTCCCTTCGGCATCTCTCCCTGGTACTCCTTGAAGAAGATGCGCCCGTTGCCCGCGCACTCGATGAAGCGCGTCACCGTCACCGACGGCATGCGCAGCAACTCGTCGTAGCTGATGCTCAGCGGGTTCTCCACGCCCGGCCCCTCCACGCTCAGCCGCCACGTCTGGGCGTCGATGATGGGTGTCGGCCCGTGGTTGCGGATGTAGAACAGCGATGCGGGCGTCAGGTATCCGCGTCCGTACAGGTTCTCCCAGCGTGTCTCCACGCAGACGTCGTGATGGAAGAACAGGTCCTCCGGCGTCGGCTTGACGTGGGTTCCTTCGGGTGTCGGCTTGGATGTCATGCGGCCTCCTCTGTCATCCGCCGTGGGGGCATCAAAAAGCCCCGCAGCCTGGAGTGTGGTGCGGGGCAGGGGTGTCCGAGCCGATGAGGTGCATACAACAACACACCCCGGCTTCATGGGCGCAACAGCTGCTACATGCGCATGCGAAGGTCACCTGGACACCTCTGACTGTTGGGGACTGGAGATTCTGGCGGAACCTTAACCGATGCCACGCATGGGGTGTCAATGCCTCTGTCGCCGGGTTCTCGTCTGTTAGCATCTTGTAGCTGATAGGCGCTTGGCTCCGCACTCTCGAGACCTATGCCTGACTTGCGGGAGCGTGGGCCCGACCGCATCCGTCATTCCCGCACCGGCGGGAACCCAGAGTGACCGGGCAGGTCACGCGGCGGGGCGTGGTGCGAGCGCCCTGCCTGGCCTCTTCCCCCTCAACGGGGGAAGGCTGGGATGGGGGTGAACCGCGGGGGGTGGAGTGGATGGACTACGCAAAAGCTCACCTCCAGGAGACGCTGGTGTTCTCGAAACATTGCTCCTTGGCGTTTGCCTTGACCTTACTGTTCGTAACCGTCATCGCGGGCTGCGCCGCGCCCACTCCCACGCCGGAGCCTACGGCAACACCCACGCCGACCAGCACGCCCACCCCGACGCTTACCCCAACGCCGACTCATACCCCAACGCCGACCGCTACTGCGACTGCGACTCCCACGCCGACCCCCACGGCGACATCGACCCCGGTGCCGACCGCTACGCCCACTCCGACGCCGACGCCAAGCCCCACGGCAACCCCCACGCCGCGGCCCACTGCCACGCCGACCGCAACTCCAACTCCTGCTCCCACCGCGACTCCCACGCCGGCGTCGACCCCGACGCCCGTCCCGGAGCCGGTGCTGTTCGCTGATGCTCGCGCAAGGGACTGCCTCTTCGACCCCGCGTGCAGCGGGCTCTTCATCTCGGGAGCCGTCGTGAAGTCTGAGGCGATGAGCACCGGCAGGTACTGGGTGGACGCGAGGCTTCCCACGCGTACACAGGAAGTGATACGCACGCAGGTTATGCCTGAACTCGAAACGTGGACGCATCGGGAATGGACGGAGTCCGGTGAGCATGCGGGAGCCCTGCGATGGTACGAAGGAGACGCCCACTTCGGCCGGTGGTGCGGCGACGACGACGATTGGGCCGGGTGCGCGGTGCTGGGAGGAGACGTCATCGGCTTACGCAGGTATGCCGGCGGTCCCGATGGTGAACAGGTGATCATCCCGGCGCGGGTGATGTATGAGATAGGGCTGCACGAGGCGGTACACGCGCTTTACGCCGCCGAGCACACGCAGAGTGGCCTCATGTGCGCTGAAGACGGGCCGAGCCGCGAGGCGACCCGGACCTGCGGTGCGGTCGGCGCGTACATCGCCCAGCCTTGGTTCTGGCCACTCCGCCTGCATCCGAGAGAGGAACAGGTCTACACGCTCTACGGCAATCCGATCCTCGAGAACGGCATGAGCGTGGAGACGGTCGCACTGCTCATCGGCGAGCAGTAGGAGTGGCGCGGTATACTGTTGGCGGTGCTATAGACGCTGCATGAGGAAACACCCATGGCATCGAAACGCAAGAAGAACACACCGCAGCCCCTCACTGGCGATGCCCTCGTGCGCGCCATGGTCGCGGACAAGAAGCTCGTGAAAGAGACGAACGAGGCCTACGACCGTGCCAGGGCAGGGGAACCCGGAATACCATGGGAAGAGGTGAAACGGGAACTCGATGCCCGTTGATCTGTTCCTGGACCCTGCCGCCCGTAGATTCGTCGAGGCGCTCTCTGACGCAGAGCGCCTGGAAGCGTGAGTCCTGACTACTGGGGCTGATGTACCCTCGGCTTGCCGCCACGACGCTTGGACGGATAGCATCGCCTGCGCTATGAGACCCTTCCGATTGCATGAACCCACGACCGTCCAGGAAGCCGCGTCCGCGCTCGCCGACGCTGGCGGCGGTGCAGCGCTCTACGCCGGCGGCACCGAGCTGCTGCTCGCCATGAAGTCCGGCCTGCTCGCCTACGACACGCTCATCAACGTGAAGAGCATCTCCGGCCTCGACGCCATCGCAGCCGACGGGAACAGCATCGTCATCGGCGCGAGCGCCACCCACAGCGCCGTCGAGCACGACCCGCTCGTGCGCGATCGGCTGCCGCTGCTGTCGGAGGTCGAGCACGGCGTGGCGAACCTGCGTGTGCGGAATGTCGGCACGCTCGCGGGCAACCTCTGCTTCGCCGAACCCCACTCCGACCCCGCGACACTGCTCCTCGTCTACGAGGCCGAATTGGACGTCGCCGGGCCGTCCGGCTCGCGGCGCATCGCGGTCGGTGACCTGCAGACCGGCTCGTACGAGACCTCGCTCGGACCGGATGAACTGCTCACGGCTGTTCGCGTCCCTGCCTTTCAGGCAGGCGTGCGGGCCGCCTACTCCAAGTTCGGCTATCACCACCGCCCGACGCTCGGCATCGCCGCTGCGCTTGCGGTTGAGGACGGCGTGGTCGCGGACGCGCGTCTCGCCCTCGGCTGCGTCTCGCCGGTCGCGCGGCGGCTGTCGCGCTCAGAGGACGTGCTGCGCGGCGAGCGTATCGACGCTCTGACCGAAGGAGCGTCGGCGCTGCGCGAGGTGTCCCGCCTGGCGTCGGAGGACGCCGACGCTGTCGAGGACATGCACGGCGGCGTCGACTACAAGGAGCACCTCGTGCGCGTCTTCATGGAGCGGACGCTCCTGCGCGCGCTGGCGAAGAACGGAGGCGGCGATGCCTGATGCGCAGGAAACGCTGGCGATCGCATTCGAGCTCAACAGCGCGCCCATCGAGGCCACGGTCGAGCCGCAGACGCCGCTCATCGACCTGCTGCGGGAGCGGTTCGGACTGACGGGCACGAAACGCTCGTGCGACGTGCAGGTCTGCGGCGCATGCACTGTGCTGCTGGACGGCGCTCCCGTCAGCTCCTGCACCGTTCCGGCGTTCGAGGCGCGGGGCAGGGTGGTGCTCACGGTCGAGGGCTTCGCGGCGGACGAGGGCTCGTCCCCGCTCATCGAGGCGTTCGTCAACAACGCGGCGTTCCAGTGCGGCTTCTGCACGCCGGGCATGCTGCTCGCCGCGAAGTCGCTGCTCGACGCCGACCCCTCACCTTCCGAGGAGGCGATCAAGGACTACATGCGCGGCAACGTCTGCCGCTGCACCGGCTACAAGAAGATCGTGGAGGCCGTCCACGAAGCAGCGGAGGCGAGCCGATGACGACGCGCGAATTCAAGACGGTCGGAACGGCGGTGCGCCGCGTCGATGCGGACGACAAGCTCTCGGGCCGCGCGCAGTTCACCGGAGACATCGAGGTCTCCGGTATGGCGTTCTGCAGACTCGTGACGAGCCCGCTTCCCCACGCCCGCATCATGAGCATCGACGCGAGCAGGGCGCGCGCTCTCCCCGGCGTCTACGCCGTGCTCACCTCGGCTGAGCTCGTCAACATGGAGACGCACTACGGCTCGGACAAGAAGGACCGCCCCGTCATCGCCATCGACAAGGTGCGCTTCCAGGGCGAGCCCGTCGCCGCTGTCGCCGCCGTCGACCTCGCGACTGCCGAGGCAGCCGTCGAACTGGTTGAGGTCGAGTACGAGGAGCTGCCGACGGTCACCGGCATCGACGAAGCGCTCGACCCGTCCAGCGAGCCCGTCCACGAGTCCAACTTCTGCCACGAGTACGGCTACGAGTGGGGCGACGTGGACTCCGCGTTCCGTGAGTGCGACCGCGTCTTCGAGGACACATTCGAGTTCCCGATGGTCTACCACTACGCGATGGAGCCGCACACCTGCATCGCCAGCTACGAGCCGGACCGTATCCGGCTCTGGACGTCGGCGCAGCACCCGTTCCTTGTGCAGGCGGAGATAGCGCGCCTCTTCGGGCGGCAATTGGACCAGGTGCAGGTCGTTGTCCCGTTCGTTGGCGGCGGCTACGGGAGCAAATCGTACACAAAGATAGAGCCGCTCGTGACTGCGCTCAGCCGCGAGGCTGGCCGGCCGGTGCGTCTTGCGCTGAGCGTCGATGAGGCGATGCGTACGGTGCGCCGCCACGCCGCCCGCGGGACCATCCGCACCGGCGTGATGAACGACGGCACCATCGTTGCCCGCGAGTGCACCGGCTACGTCGACACCGGCGGCTACACCGACAACGGTGTCCGGGTCACTGAGCGCTTTGGCGACCGCATGCCCGGCCCGTATGCACTGGCGAACGTCCGGGTGAAAACGTACGGCCTGTTCACGAACTCGACCCCCGCGGGCTCCTTCCGCTCTATCGGCGGGCCGCAGGCCATCTGGGTGTGCGAGTCCCAGATAGACGTGGTCGCCCACGCGCTGGGGATGGCCCCGTTCGAGTTCCGGGTGAAGAACCTCGTCCGTGAGGGCGAGGAGGTGCGGCGCGGCAGGCGCCCCATCGAGGGAGACCTCGAATACGCGCTGCGCAGGGTCGCCGACGAGTTCGGCTGGGACTCGTGGACGTCCGGCCCCACGCCGCCCGGCGTGAAGCGCGGCATCGGCTTCGCCTGCGGCGTCACCAACTCGGGCGCGAGCCCCACGTCGACGTCGCTCGTGCGCTTCCACGCCGATGGCAGCGCCACCGTCTACATCGGCAGCGCGGAGATGGGGCAGGGGTCGCGCTCGGTGATGGCGCAGATCGCCGCGGAGGAGCTGCGCATCCCCTACGAGAAGATACGCGTCGTCGCGTCGGACACCTCGGCAGTGCCGTGGGACCGCTCGACCGGCTCCAGCCGCTCGACGACGCTCATGGGCCTCGCGGTGCACGACGCTGCCATCGACATCCGCCAGCAGCTGCTCGACCTCGCCGCCGAGCACTTCGAGGCGTTCCCCGAGGAGATCGAGGCTGAGGACGGGCGGGCGTCGTTCAAGGGCGAGTCCGTCGCCTTCGCTGCGCTCGTGCGCAACATGTTCGGCGGCTCCGGCGGCGAGCTCATGGGCAGGGGCTACGTTACCCCCAAGCATGCCAGCGGCAAGCTGCGCCAGGACCCCGTCTTCTGGGAGGTGAGCATCGGCGCGGCGGAGGTCGAGGTCGACACGGCCACCGGCGAGGTGCGCCTGCTCCGCTACTACTCCATCTCCGACCCCGGCAAGGCGATCAACCCCAAGCAGGTCGAAGGCCAGGACGAAGGCGCCGCGATGCAGGCCATCGGCCACACGCTCTTCGAAGAGATGCTCTATGAGGACGGCCAGCTCCTGAACCCGAACCTCGTCGACTACCGCGTGCCGATCTTTACCGACCTCCCGCACGAGTTCGAGACCGTGCTGATCGAGAGCGGCAACGGCCCCGGCCCCTACGGCGCGAAAGGCGTCGGTGAGGGCGGCATCGTCTGCGTCGCGCCTGCCGTGGCGAACGCCGTCTTCAACGCCACCGGCGTCCGCATCTCCACGCTCCCCCTCACCCCCGAGCGCGTCTGGCGCGCCCTCCACGAGGCTGGGCAGACGTAGGGCTAACCCCAGTACTGCCCGGTGTACCGCGAGATCGTGGACACCCGCATCGTCTCGGCATTCTCGAATTCGTAGACGACGAAGAAGCCGTCACGGATGTATGCGATCGTTCCGTAGCGGAAGGGGAACGGCAGGCGTACCTTGGCATGCTCATCGGCGTGCGGGTCTGCCATCAAGTCGTCCAGGATTGCTCGGACGCGGGCCTGTTCTGCAGGGGAAAGAGTAGTGAGGAACGACCGCGCGCGTTCCTCCAGAAAGATGTCAGCGGGCATCCAACTCCCGCTTCACGTCCTCCCATCTGACCCAGGTTGCCTCGCCCGCCTCGATTCGCCGTTGCGCCTCCAGCGCCTCGGCGACGAGCTTCTTGTCGGCCATGATGGCGCGCACCAGCGCCTCCCCCTCGAGGGGTTCAGGTTCGTTCTGTTCGCGTTGCGTTGCCATGGTCAGCCTCCGCGCTCACGGATGAGCGCAGCGCCTGCATTCTACCAGCGCCCTCTCGGCGCGCCTGCCGTGTCACACACGGCTAGCTGGCCGTTCACCCCGCGCTGCCGAACATCTCGATGGGCGTCTGGCGCGGGCCGTAGCCCTGCCAGTACTCGCCGGTCTCCGGCCGGTAGCGGCCCTGCAGGTGGTTGCCAGCCTTGTTGCTGCGGATGATGACCGCGACCGAGCGCTCGCCCACCGTGTTCTCCCGGTGTATCTCGTACGGCCCTACGAGGTCGATCTCGCCGGGGCCGACGTACACGTTGGACGCCAGCGTGATCTCGGCGTAGTCGGGGCGCGAGCGGTCGTCGTGCCGGTCGTAGCGCTCGATGCGCTCGTGGCCGTCCAGCACGCCGTAGAGCGTGTAGATGTACCCGTGGTCGTGGATGCCGGAGAGCCTGCCCTGGCGCGACTCGCCCTTGACCAGGCCGTTGACCGCGAACCCGAAGTCCGGGTCCTCGTAGAAGATGAGGTTCTCGCCTCGGCCTTCCTTCGCCACGCAGTCCGGCCAGTTCTTCGACGCCTCGATGACCGTCGGGTCGGCGAGCAGTTCCGCGAGGATGGGCGTGAGCGCCTGCCAGCGCTTGTCGAGGTCTGGCTCGCTTGCGAACAGCTCACGGGTCTTGTGCACGAACCTGTCCAGCGCGTTCTGTGTCCTCGTCTCAACGACCATGGCGGTCCTCCTTCCTGCGATCGGCTGCTGAGGGCAGTGTGCGCCCGCCGCGAAGCGTAGTCAAGCACGGTTTGTTCCCTCTCCTGAGGGAGAGGGCAACGCGCTTCAGCGCGCGGGTGAGGGCCCTCGGCGGGGTGGGGTCGGGTTGCCTGGTATAAGGGGCATCCCTTGTGGGAGCCCAAGGCTTGCATCCGGCGTGCACGCATCCGGTGGCTGGCGTATGGTTGCAGCGCGGAATCATGAGCAAGGAGGGAGCCATGACCACCGACGCCGATGCGGCGATCAAGTACGCGCCGACACCCGAGGGGCTGGAGGACTTCGCGATACCCGACCCCTACGCCGACTGGCTGGAGGCCGAGGGCGTGAAGGTCATCGTCGACTACGCCTTCGACGACATCGCGAACGTCGAGCTTGGCCCGTGGGAGCGCAAGGGCGGGAAGGGCGCCGTCATCAACATCCCCTACCACGTCCTGACCAACGATACCCACATCGTCGAGATCGACCCCGGCGGCAGTTCGGAGCCGGAGCACCACGTCTACGAAGAGTACGTCTACATCATCTCCGGGCGCGGCGCGACCAGCATCTGGCCGCAGGGCAGCGAGGACAAGAAGACGTTCGAGTGGAAGAAGGGCAGCCTCTTCTCCATACCGCTCAACTCCTGGTACCAGCACTTCAACGGTAGCGGTACAGAGCCCGCGCGATACCTCTCCGTGACGACCGCCCCGGCGAACATGCGGCTCTTCAGCGACAACGACTTCATCTTCAAGTGCGACTACCCGTTCAGCAGCCGGTACAGCGGCGAGGACGACTTCTTCAGCGGCAACGGCAAGCTCTACACCCGACGCATCTGGGCGTCCAACTTCATGCCGAACGCCCCGGACATGGCGCTCTACGCCTGGAACGAGCGCGGCGCGGGCGGCATCAACTCCATGTTCGAGATGGCCGGCAACCTCTCGAAGGCCCACATCTCCGAGTTCCCGGTCGGCACGTACAAGAAGGCGCATCGCCACGGCCCTGGCGCGAACCTCGTCCTTCTCAGCGGCGACGCCGGCTTCTCGCTCCTGTGGACGAAGGACGACATGTCCGACATCCGCAAGGCCGACTGGAAGGTCGGCTCGCTCGTCATCGTGCCGAGCGACGGGACGTACCACCAGCACTTCAACTCCGGCACGCGACGGGCGCGCTACATGGCGCTCACGCCCGGCACCCACGGCCTGCGCGCGGCGATCCCGCGTGGCCTGAACGCCGACCGGAGCTTCAAGGAGGGCGGCTACCAGATCGAATACGAGGACGAGGACCCCACGATCCACGAGATCTTCGAGGGCGAGCTGGACAAGAACGGCGTCACCTGCCGCATGAAGGCGTTCATCTCCTACTGCAAGGGTGAGGTCGGCCCAACCTCCGCCAGGGACGCATAGGAGCACATCATGGACTTCGACCTCACCGGCAGAGTGGCCATCGTTACCGGCGGAGCGCAGGGACTCGGCTTCGCCTGCTGCACCGAGCTCGCGAAGCACGGCGCCGACATCGTCGTCGTGGCGCGCGAGCCCGAGGACGTGACCGGCGGGCGCGCCCGGCCCCACGCCCCCGTGAGCGACGGCGTCGCCGCGGTCGAGGCGCTCGGACGCCGCGCTCTCGGCATCACCGCCGACGTCCGCGACAAGGCGCAGGTCGACGCCATGATCGAGCGTGTGCTCGCCGAGTGCGGGCGCATCGACGTCCTCGTGAACGTGGTCGGCGGCAGCTGGGGCGAGACGTTCAAGGCCGGTCCGCTCATGGAGCTGACCGAGCACGACCTCGTGGAGGCGTACCGCGTCAACGTCGTGACCATGTTCCAGTGCAGCGTCGCGGCGGTGCCCGCGATGAAGCAGCAGGGCAGGGGCTCCATCGTCAACATCGCCTCGGTGGCCGGACGCTCCCCCAGCCCGGACTCGCCCGCCTATGGTGCGGCCAAGGCGGGCGTTATCAACATGACGCTCTCCATGGCGCAGGCGTGGGGGCCAGAGGTCCGCGTGAACGCCATCGCCGTCGGCGGCATCGAAACGCCGCACCGCCCGCGATGGCGCGAGGACTCCTCCGCGGCGTACCTCCCCGGCGGCGTCTCCGCGATGGGACGCCTCGGCAAGCCGGAGGAGCACGCAGGCACCGTCGTCTGGCTCGCCTCCGACTACGCGGGCTACATCACGGGCGAGGTCATCGACGCCAACGGCGGCGCCCGCCGCTAGGCTCCCCCGTGTAGAATCCCCCTCGCGCCTGCGCGCCTCCCGAACTACTGCGCAGGTGCGAGGCTCTGAAGATGCGGCGTGCCCATGCATAACATACTCGGATGGCTGAGCTGGCTGGTCACGGTGCGCCCGTGGCTCACGCTGCTCGTTCTCCTCGTCGTTACCGTCGTGATGATGATGGGGTCGAACCTGCGCGAGCCTCCCCTGGACACCGAGGGGACGCTTCCCCGGGACAGCGACGTCGCCCGGGCGATGGCCGAGATCGACGAGCTCTTCGGCGACTCAGGCGAGGTCAGGGTGGTGACGCTCCTCTTCCGTGGCGAGGCGCTCACGCCCGGCGGGCTCTCCCAGATGGACGCCCTCATCGCCGACGTCGCTGGCGACCCGGCAGTGGCGGGGATACTGGCGCCGGGCGTTCCGATATTCGCGCCTTCGTCGCTCGTCAAGGCCGGTCTCCAGGTGGCAAGCCTGGAAGGCGTCACACAGGAGCAGATCGACGCTGCCCGGAACATCCCGGGGATCGGAGAGACGCTCGCCGCGTTCACCGGGACCGACGCGGACGGCACTCCGGTCGCGATCGGCAGCATCCGCCTGCACGACACTGCCGACGAGCGCGTGGGGGACGCCGAGCGGAGGATCAACGAGCTGGCTACCGGAAGCGATGGCCCACTGCGCGTCAGCGGCATCTCGTTCGTCGTCATCGAGGATGAGGTCAGAAGGGGCACGGAGGGGATGGGGCCGCTGATCGGGCTGGCGCTGCTGCTGATCGCTGCGCTGATCGTGCTCTTCATGCGCACGATCTCGGACCTGCTGCTCACCCTGGTAGGGCTCTTCATCTCCATCATGTGGATCGTGGGGATAGAGGGCTGGCTCGGACCGAAGGGACTGGGCCTTGTCGGGCCTCCCAGTATCCTCACGGCTATGGTGCCGATCGTCGTGATCGGCCTGACGGTGGACTACGCGATCCAGGCGGTCTCGCACTACCGGGAGCAACGGGCCGCAGGCGAGGCGGTTGCGAGCGCCGCGCGGGTGGGACTGCGGAACGTCACCGTTCCGCTGATGCTGGCGGCAGTGACGACGATCGTCAGCCTGATGGTGGGCCTCTTCTCTCCGGTCGAGATCGTGGGCGACTTCGGCATCGTCGGCGGGCTGGGCGTGGGGATGAGCCTCATCGTGATGCTGACCCTGATCCCTGCGGGCAGGATGATCATCGACCGGCGGCGCGAGGCGCGCGGCAGGCTGCGGCCGGCCCGCCCCATCTCGACCGCTCTGCCCGGCATCGACCGGACGGCCGGGTTCCTGGGAAGGCAGATCACCCGCAGGCCCGCGCCCTACATCATCGCGGTGCTTGCGGTGACGCTCTTGCTCGGGTTCGCGGCCAGGGACCTCCATTCGGAGTTCAGCATCCGGGACCTGCTGCCCAGCGACGGGGCCGTGCTGGAGGACATCGCAACGCTCGACACCGCCGTTGGCGGCTCGACGGAGAACGCCAGCGTGCTCCTGAGAGCGGAGGCCACGGAGACCCGCACACTCCTCAACCTGCACGAGTTCAGGGACGCCTTCCTGGACGAGCAGCGCCGCCCGGCGGCGGCAGCGGGACCGCTCCAGATATCGTACGAGCTGCTCGTCGAGGACTGGACGACCGACACCGGCCAGCCCGGCGATAAGTACGCCCCGGAGCTCGAAGCGCTCTTCCGGCAAGCCACCGCGGGCGTGCGGCTGGACGGAGCGCTGATGCAGGAGCTCCTCGATGAGATCGAAAAGAGAGACCCGGCTCTGAGACACAGCCTCGTCAACGATCGTGCCGGCGTCGACACGATACTGCTCCAGTTCCCGGCCTCCACCGGCGACCCGGGCGCATCGAAGCGGTTGCAGGAGGACGTCGAGGCGGTCTGGGGCGGTGACGACGCCGCCCTCACGGCGACCTCGGACACCATCATCTCGTTTGTGGTGACGGACGAGATCAGGGACCGGCAGACGGAGTCGATCGGCACCACCATCGCGGCGGCCCTCCTGGTCCTCGCGCTCTTCTTCTGGCTGACGGTGCGCCAGCCTGCGCTGGCGGTCATCGCGGTCGTGCCGACGGTGCTCGTCCTCGTCTCGGTGCTCGGCACGATGGCGCTGCTGGGCATCCCGTACACCATCACCACCTCCATCATCACGGCGCTCTCCATCGGCATCGGGGTGGACTACACCATCCACATGATCCATCGCTACCGCGAGGAGTTCACGCGCCTGCGCAACCCGGAGCGGGCGGCGGTCCGGACGCTCTCGACCACCGGCTCGGCGCTGCTGGGCTCCGCATTGACGACGGCGCTCGGCATCGGCGTGATGGCGTTCTCGCCGCTCGTTGCGATGCAGCAGTTCGGCATCACGGCGGCGATCACCATCGCGTACTCGCTCATCTTCTCCGTCCTGCTGGTGCCGCCCGCGATGACGGTCTGGGGCGCATTCCAGAACATGCGGCTCCGCTCGGCGACCGAGCGCCAGTGGGCCGAGCTCGACGTGGCGATCGAGGAGATCTACCAGCGCCACGAACAGGACGAGGGCTCCTCGTAGGCCACTCTGCTCCCGTCGTTCCTGCGGAGGCAGGAACCTCGCCTGGGTGTAGGGGCGTCCCTTGTGGACACCCTACCTCCCCCCTCGCCCTCTGGGAGAGGGGAACGCACTTCAGTGCGGGGGTGAGGGTTGCCTGGAAGGCGTATAGTATGCGCGCAACCCGCCCGTGACTTGGAGGCCGACGATGGTCACGAAAGAGGAAGAGCGCAAGGAAGAAACCACCTGGGAGCCGATCCCGTACCTGGGACGAAGCGTCCGCGTCGTGGGCGACTGGGTTTCGGTCGACGCCGCGCAGACCCCCCACGAGAAGAACAAGCGGGGCGAGCTCGGCAAGCCCCTGCACAACTGGTACTTCAACCGGACGTCCCGCGACCCGCTCGGACGCATCGCCACCGCCAACGCGTCGGCCGACCGGCGCAACGCCATCGAGTCGCACATCGGCGGGGCGCCTCGAGGGAAGATCAACCCGGAGCGCACCGAGGTCGCCGACCCGAAGGTCATGACCGAGCACATCAAGCGCGTCGCCAAACACCTGGGCGCGTCGGACGTCGGCATCATGCGCGTCCACCCGTCGTTCCTCTACAAGGAGGGACGCTACCCCGACGACGGCTCGGGCGTCGGCGGCCCCAGCGGAATGGTGAGCGCCGAGGAGACCGCGCGGCGCTTCCCCTACGCCATCGCCTGCGTCTATGCGTGGGACTACGACATGGGCCGCGCGCACCGGCACCGCATCGGCGACGCCGCGTACCACTTCGGCGCGGAGTCGCTCCGCTCGACCTACGCCAACCTCGCGGGCTACATCCGGGAGCTGGGCTACGGCGTGGCGACGCGCGTGGCGACCCCCATGCCCGTGGCGCTCGGCGCGGGGCTCGGCGAGATCGGCAGGCACGGCATGCTCATCACCGAGAAGTTCGGCGCGCGCGTCCACCTCGGCGACCCCATCCTGACCGACCTGCCGCTCGTGCCCGACGAGCCCATCGACATCGGCGTCGAGGACTTCTGCAAGGTCTGCCGCAAGTGCGCCAACACCTGCCCCACCAACAGCATCTCCACCGAGGGCAAGGGCGTCGTCAACGGCGTCGAGAAGTACAAGATCAACTGGGAGACCTGCTACCGGCTGCGGCCCCACGTCATGGAGTACTGGGACATCTGCATGACCTGCGTGGCGGTCTGCCCCTACACGAAGCCGGACGTCTGGTGGCGCACGGTAGCCGTGAGGTCGATCAAATGGACGCCCATCCCGCTGCGCGGGCTCGTGACCCGTCCGATGAAGTGGATAGACGACCGCTTCTGGGGCAAGCTGGGCCGCAAGCGCGTGCAGTGGATGAGCCACGACTCCGGGCGCCTGAAACTGCCTGACGGGACGGTCATGCCGGAAGAGCCGGAGCGCGGCTACTACTATCCCCTCAAGGAGAACACGCGGCGCTTCGACATCCTGAAAGAGAAGCTGAAGAGCAAGGCGTAGGCGATGGGACTCCTCCGCTGGCCGCTGCGCCGCTCGCGCGACCCCTACTGGGATGCCTTCGTGAACAGGCCGCTCGCCGACCCGGCGAACGCCATCACCGAGGCCATCCGCGGCGCGCCGGAGGGGCGCATCTTCCCCGTCCGCAGCGACCTGCCCGAACCGGCCCGCCTGCTGCAGGACCTCGACCAGTTGGTCCGGTTCCTGGGTGGCAGCGCCATCGGTGTGGCGAGTACCGACACCGCGTTCCTCCGACCCGGCGACGACACTGATCCCGCCGAGCTGGCCGAGGACCACCCGCTGACCGTCGTGATCGCCGTGCACGCCGAGCACCACCCCGACAGGGTGAAGGGCATGGCGGCGCAGCACGTCCTGCACGAGTCGGCGTCGGTCAACTTCAGCCTCGCCGCCTACATCCGGGAGTTGGGCTACCGTGGAACCGTCCGCCCCGTGGACTCGGCGGCAGCCGCCAAAGCAGCCGGCCTCGCGCCGGGACGCCACGAGTACGTCGGCGACGCCGTGCTGACCGACCTCCCGCTGCCCACCGGCCTGCCTGGGTTGTAGCGGAGGGACTCGCGGATGACCACGGACTCCCCCTTCTCCAGCTACGTCATCACCGACCCCTGCATCGGCGTGAAGGACGGCACGTGCGTCGAGGTCTGTCCCGTCGACTGCATCGCTTCCTCCGACGACGAGCCCCAGTTCTTCATCGACCCGGCCCTCTGCATCGCCTGCGAGCAGTGCGTGCTCGTCTGCCCCGTGGACGCCATCTACCTCGAACACGAGGTGCCGGAGGAGTGGAAGGCCTCGATCGAGCGCAACAGGGTCTTCTTCCTCGAGGCGAAGCAGGACACGCCCGCCGTCTCCGTCGAGTGGGCAGAGCAGCTCATCCGGTCGGCCCTGGCCCGCGCGGGCGAGCTGGGCCTCGACGTGAGCGTCGTCGTGGTGGACCAGCGCGGCGAGCCCGTGTCCGCGTCTCCGGCGTCCTCGGACGAGCCGACCAAGGCGCAGACCGCCGCCAAGCGCGCGTACACCGCCGTGGGCTTCACCCTCTCCACGTCGCAGGTCAACGAGCGCTCCCTCGAACGCGCCCCCGAATCGCTCGACCGCACGCGGCTGATCGCGGAGGCCGGCGCCATCCCCATCGGCAGACCGTACGTCGTCGGCGCCATCGGCGTCGCGGGCGGCACGCCCGAGCAGGACGAGCAGTGCTGCCGCGCCGCGGTAACCGGGGTCCAGGCCCCAGGGTAGGGCGGCGGCGACAGTACGAACATCGATGCACAGGATGGGCAGGATGGGGTTCCTCATCGCTGCTGGCGCATCATGACCTGGGCCATCTCGATCAATTCCAGTTTGTGCTGAACCTCCTTCTGGTTGCGGAAGTTGATGGAGGTGGAGAGGCCGGTCTTGAGGGCGCGGTGCCTGACGTTGGGGTCCGGGTCGTCCAGCAGTTGCTGCAGCCGGACGACGCATTTGATGGTGAGGCCTTCCAGTTCGTTGAAGGCAAATTCCGCAATGTTACGCCGGACGCGCTCCAATTCTTCGCGGAAAGCGGGGTCGCGCATCCATCGCGTGAGGGTCATGCGGGCAATACCGGCGGCTCGCGCACCCTCTGAAATCGTGGGTTCCGCGACGATGTAAGGCAGGGCCATGAGCTGGCGCTGGGAGAGGGAATCGCTCTTGCTGTCCGTCACTTTCTGCAACATGGTGGAACATGCCTCCTGGTTGTTCGGCACCGCGTCCCCGGCGATGGCCGGAGGCGTGGCAGGCCGTCCAAAACAGGGTAGGAAGGAGGAGTTCGTTCGGGCAATGGGCAGATGTCACAGTGGTGATAAGGAGGGAAGGCTGGTAGGATGGTGGTATGACCATCCAGCGCAAGAGATTCTCCAGCCGGGTTGACCCCGAACTGCTGCCGCCCTGCGCGAGATCGCCAGGAAGGAGGGACGTCCATTCAGCGTGGTGCTCGAAGACGTCATCCGCGAGTACATCGCAGTGCGCTCGGAGCAACCCCGCCCTTCTATCATGGCGCATTTCAAGGCGAGCCTTGAGAAGAACCACCGGCTGGGTGAGTTGCTGGCCAGCGATCGTCCGCCCACTCTCGACGAACTGTGGCCACCCCATCCCACGGCGCGGTTGCCTGAGGGTCTGAGTCTCCGGCGTGAGGACATGTACGAGGAGCGGGTGTAGTTCCCCAAGGCACTGACGTTCAACGTGGCTGCTCTACCACTATGGAGAGGGTGTGTCGGCTTACGCCGTTGCCCACAGGTCTATCCCCGATGGGTCCTCAATTAACTTGCCGTCTCCAGTGATTGTGTTCATGTAGTAATCCTTGATTTGTGTACGCTTGTCGTCGCTGAATGCTGTCCACTGTGCAGGAGAGACCATTAGTAGTTCAGTTTCATCCAGAAGGAGTCTTGATAGATGAGCGGTTTGTTCTTCCGGTTGTGCCTCGATAGCAGATACAACTATACCTGCATAATCACGTGCTCTTTCAGGGTAAGAGACTATGACTTTTTGCATCCCATTCTGAGGAAAGACAGAGAACACAATGTGGAAGAGACGAGGGCTTTCTCCCAACCCACGTGCGCGTATCAGTAGCAACTCTTCCTCTTCAAATGCTGGTGTATACATCTGACCTTGAGGAAATCCACCAAGCCTGAGTAGTAGGTTAGGATCTCTGATAACAGTTAGGGGTGGTTCCCCCCGAGAAAGAAAACCAATACCTGCGACACTGGCAGGCACGTTCAATCCGATTTCCAGGTGTTCCCAGTCGTCTGGAGCATTGTTGAAGATTTTGTTTTCTATGTCGGTCTTAACCATTCTTGCCTCATGTTCTTCTTGAGTGAACGCAGATATCCGGCTCTGTAAACCCATGTAGTCTGAAGATATTCCGGCGGCGCGGTCATGGCTGACGATCTTACTAAGCCATCTGGCCATCATGCGTTTGTGGTACATATAAGCTAGGACTGATCTGTAGGCCAACAGCAAGCAATGATGGCGATTAGAACTATCGATGTCTGCGTTTTCGATGGGTTTAAATACATTCAGATCATGCTCATTGCAAACCATTTTGGGCTTCAGCATTCTATTGCTAGTGGCCCGCAACTCCGGGGAATATACTTTGGTGCGGAATTTGCGTACATCCTTGGCAAACACCATAACCTTGCCGTCAGTTGCAATCTGTGACAGTCTTGCTTCCTGAACATAATGTGCGCCAATAATTTTCTCCGAACAAAGTTGGGCATGCCCTTCCACCAGACATTGCTCTTCTTCAACCTCTGCTTGCCTGAGAAGTTCCATCACTAGCCGATGGCGTTGCCTCTCAGGGTTGGCATTGCCTCGTCGAGTACTCAACTCTCACCTCTGTTAATTCTACGGCGGCGCAATTCCAGTCGGCGTTGTTGGAAGGCAATCTCGCGCTTGGGGTCGAGCGTGCTCATGTCGAAGGCTATCTGGTCCTCTTTCTTCAGGATCTCGCGGAGTTCAGCGATGGTGTACTTGTTGCTCTTCCGCCTGTTGCATCGACCGCACAGCAGGTTCCTGTTCCGCTCCGTGTACTTCTCGCCGCCCTTCGACGACGGCACGATGTGGTCACTCTCCATATCGATCACGTCCAACTCGCGCCCGCAGCCATTGCAGCGATGCTCCTGTAGTTCATACAGGAAGTCGTTGAGATCGGGGTGAATCTTCTCGTCATCTTCATCGTCAGTCCGCTTGGGCGGCGTTGAGCGAGTCGTGAAATCCCCCTTGTACTCCTCGAGCATCAACTGCGTATGATGCCGCTTTGCTCGAACGAACAGCCGCTGTCTCAGGACGGACTCCGCCTGCGGTTCGAGGTCGATCCCTATCCAGTTGCGTTCGAGGTCTTCTGCCACGATGCAGGCGGTGGCACAGCCACAGAATGGGTCCAGCACCCAATCGGCTTCGCGGGTTAGGTTCCCATCGTCGTCGTACTGGGCGGGCCGTGAAGACGCGAGGATGATGCGGCGCAGTAGGGCTTCCGGCTTCTGGGTTTTCCACTGCGTGCGCTCTCGCGCCTGTGAGTTGGCAGGATTGATGTCTACCCAGACATTGCCTGGGGATTGCCCCGACTCTGGTGTCAGGTACCGCTTCAACTGGGGAACAGGCAGCTGATTACCTCTCCCTCTGGCAGGAATGACAATACGCCCGTCCCCCTCAAGTTCGAGCATGCGTTCCTGCGGGAAACGCCATGGGCCTTGATGCCCATGGTATCCATACATGTAGCCTCCACCGGACAGCCCCTTGGCCGTCAGGTTGTCCAACCTGTACTGCCCGCGCGCATCGGTATACCGGTACTTGGTTCGGATGTTCTTGGGGTCGAGGTCGACCTTGATGTCGTTGACGTTGAGGCGGCGCTTGCCATAACAGAGGATGTAGTCAGCAACCCTCCCCCACGATTTCGAGTCGTTGTGGGCGGACGTGCGCTTCCACATGATGGTTCCCATGTAGCGGGTTGAATCGAAGATGGCGTCCATCACTGCTTTCAAGTAGTGGACGGCGGTGTCGTCGCAGTGCAGGTAGATGGTGCCGTCCCGCTTGAGCACGCGCCTCAGTTCCAGCAGCCGCTGCGCCATGTAGCAGAGGTACGCCCCCGTCCCCGCGTCGACCGCCCGCGTTGCCCCAAGTATGACGGCATGGAGTTCGGGATTGTCCCGCTCCAACTCCTCCATCCACTCTGAGCGGAACGAATCGGGCGTCCACATGTCATCGAACGCCGCTCCCTGTGCCATCGAGGCCATCGGGGCCTTATAGACCTTATTGGAGTTGAAGGGCGGGTCGAGGTAGATGAGGTCGATGCACCGGCTGTTCATGCCACGCAGGACGTGGAGGTTGTCCCCGATGAACAGCGTGCGGCTCTGTATGCCGTTCGGCAAGGTCGGCGGGTTGGTAGCGTTGGTCATTGACAGGCTCCTCTGTTAGGCACTCGCAAGTCCCTGTAGATAGCGTCCCTGTGGGAAGCCTGTATGTCAACGGCCCTATGTCGTGGTTGGCAGCCTTAGGTGTCCAGTGCGCGGATGCGTGCCTGGATGTCCTCGGGGGGGTGAGGTTCGTGACGCGCCCTTCGGCTATATCGCGGTCTGCTTCTGCCTCTCCTGCCTGCCAGGAAGGCGTCCAGAACCATGATTGGTCATCCGGGTCTTTGGTTTCCTCAGCGTCCACATATGCATTGTACGGGCCAATGATGCAGGCGTGCTCAGGTGCCGAGCCCCGGGGACCGGTGTGGGGTGCTGTCTGATGTAGGGGCATCCTCTATGGGTGCTCAGGACAAGGGCGCCCACGAGGGACGCCCCTACACCTGACCCC